>JADYZH010000001.1 GCA_020853215.1 Sulfuritalea sp.
AACGAAGCCGCGATCAGATCGCGGCTTCGTTCGCCTCGCCGGTGCGGATGCGGACGACTTGCTCGACCGAGGAGACGAAGATCTTGCCGTCGCCGATCTTGCCGGTGCGGGCGGCCTTGATGATGGCCTCGATCGCCGGTTCCACGGTCTCGTCGGCAACGACGATCTCGATCTTGATCTTGGGCAGGAAGTCGACCACGTACTCGGCGCCACGATACAGCTCGGTGTGGCCCTTCTGCCGGCCGAAGCCCTTGACCTCGGTCACGGTCAGTCCCGTCACGCCGACATCGGACAATGCCTCGCGCACCTCGTCGAGCTTGAACGGCTTGATGATGGCTTCTATTTTCTTCATGTCCCTATTCCTCGTTGTCAACAATTCGAAGCCGCCCTGCGTCCGAGCCGCCGTCACCTCCTTCCGTCAGAAAGGGGCCGGGGGAATGGCTCACCATTCGTCGGCGTAGGCCGATGTTATCGGATAGCGCCAATCCTTGCCGAAACCGCGTTGCGTGACGCGGATGCCGACCGGCGCCTGGCGGCGCTTGTATTCATTCTTCTTCAGCATGCCGACCACCTTGCGCACGTCGGCCTCGCCGATGCCGCCGGCGATGATCTGGCGCGGGCTTTCGTCGCGTTCCATGTAGGCTTCGATGATCGCGTCGAGCACTTCGTAGGGCGGCAACGTGTCCTGGTCGGTCTGGCCGGGTTTGAGCTCGGCCGAGGGCGGGCGCGTGATGATGTTCTGCGGAATCACGTCCGACACCGTGTTGCGCCATTCGGCGAGGCGATAGACGAAGGTTTTCGGCACGTCCTTGATCACCGCGAAACCGCCGGCCATGTCGCCGTAGAGCGTGGCGTAGCCGACCGCCATTTCGCTCTTGTTGCCGGTGGTCAGCACGATGCGCCCGGTGCGGTTGGACAGCGCCATCAGCAGCATGCCGCGGATGCGCGCCTGCAGGTTCTCGTCGGTGGTGTCCCAGGGTGGTTTCGCGCCCAGCGGCGCAAAAGTCGGCGCCAGCGACACGGCGAACTGCTCCATTGCGGACGCGATCGGTATCTCGTCGTACTGCACGCCGAGCCGGCGCACCATCTCGCGCGAATCGTCGAGGCTCATCTGCGCCGTCCACGGCGACGGCATCATCACGCAACGCACGCGCTCGGCGCCCAGCGCATCGACCGCGATGGCCAGCGTCAGCGCGGAATCGATGCCGCCGGAAAGGCCGATGATGGCGCCGGGAAAACCGTTCTTGCCGAGGTAATCGGCGACGCCCAGTTTCAGCGCGGCATAGACCTCGGCCTCGAGCGGGGCCGGCTCGACCATGCGGCCGGGCAACAGATGGCCATCGGCAAAATCGACGAGCTCCAGCGCCTCGACGAAGGCCGGCGACTGGTGCGTCAGGCGCCCCTGCCCGTCCATGGCGAACGAGGCGCCGTCGAACACCAGCTCGTCCTGGCCGCCAACCAGGTTGGCATAGACCACCGGCGTCGCCGTCGCCGCCACCCGGTCGCGCAGCACCTCGTAGCGGCGCGCCTGCTTGTTCATGTGGAAGGGCGATGCATTAAGCGTCAGCATCAGTTCCGCCCCCGCCTGTACCGCGGCTTCGGCGGCGCCCGGCTCCCAGACGTCGGCGCAGATCGCCAGCCCGCAGCGCACGCCCTTGAGTTCGACGACACAGGGCCCGCGCCCCGCGGCGAAATAGCGTTCCTCGTCGAACACCTCGTAATTGGGCAGACGGTGCTTGCGGTAGGTCGCCGCTATCCGGCCCTCCGCCAGCAGGGACGCGGCGTTGTAGCGCTCACCGGCAGACTCTTGCGGATGCCCGACGACCACCGGCAGCGCGGCGGCCGCGGCGAGGCGCTCGAGGTGGGCCGCGCAGGCGCGGTAGAAGTCCGGCCGCATCAGCAGGTCTTCCGGCGGATAGCCGCAGAGCGCCAGTTCGGGGGTCAGCAGCACGTCCGCGCCGCCGTCGCGGGCGCGAACGGCGAACCCGAGAATCCGGTCCACGTTGCCGGCAAGGTCGCCCACCGTGGCGTTCATCTGGGCGATGGCAATGCGAAGGCGTTTCATGGGGGGAAACTATAGCCGACCCGTCGCACGGCGGGTACGTCGCCGGTCGGACGAATCAGTACGCCGGCTTGTCTTTGGCGGCTTCGAACGCCGCCACGCCGTCCATGACTTCCTTCTTGGCCTCCTCGATGCCGACCCAGCCGTTGATCTTGACGAACTTGCCGGGCTCGAGGTCCTTGTAGTGGGCGAAGAAGTGCGAAATCTGGTCCAGCACAAGCTGCGGCAGGTCGCGCGGACCGGACACGTTGCGGTACATCGGCGTCAGCTTGTCCACCGGCACGGCGAGCAGCTTGGCGTCTTCGCCGGCCTCGTCGGTCATCTTCAGCATGCCGATCGGCCGGCAGCGCACCACGACGCCGGGCGGCAATGCGAACTGCGACAGCACCAGCACATCCACCGGGTCGCCGTCGCCGGAAATGGTATGCGGGATGTAGCCGTAATTGCAGGGATAGTGCATCGAGGTCGACATGAAACGGTCGACGAAGATGGCGCCGGATTCCTTGTCCACCTCATACTTGATCGGCTCGGAGTGCATCGAAATCTCGACCACCACGTTGAAATCGTTCGGCAAATCCTTGCCGGAAGGCACGCGATCGAGACCCACGGCGAACTCCTTTGATATCTAAAGGACGGATTATAGCCCCGTGAAGATTTCGGCTTCCTGACGCCGCCGCGGATCGAGGGCCGTACGGCGCTACGCCGAAAAAATGCAAA
>JADYZH010000002.1 GCA_020853215.1 Sulfuritalea sp.
TATGTCGAAGAGAAGAAGTACCAGGCCCATTTGACGGGCTTTTATCTTCTGCCGCAATCGATCACGTCTGCGTTCGGCGCCGCCGAAGGCTTCTTCCTTGGCGAAATGGCGTTCACCCACTACCCGGATCTCGACCGCTCAGGTGCGATCCCCTATCTGCTGAACAACTACACGATGCCGGACAAGACTTCGTGGGGCTATGTCGCCGAGTTCGGTCTGACCTACGCCAACATTTTCCAGTCGGGCTGGACGATGTCACCGATACTTGATTTCTACCATGATGTAGAGGGTACCAGTCCGACGGCCTTGCCCTTTGTCGAAGGCCGCAAGGCGGTGGCGCTCAACCTCAACTTCGACTATCACAACGAGTGGAAGGCCGGCATCGGCTACGTCACCTATTGGGGCGGCGGCAACATGAACATGCTGCGCGACCGCGATGTGCTGACGATGTCGGTCTCGCGCACCTTCTGACGCCCCCTCCGGCAGGCAGGAAAGCCGGCGTCAGCGCCGCCTTTCCTGCTTTTTTTTGCCCCATGCCACTCACCATCTGAACCTCAGGATTTCACTCGATGCCCAGCATTGTCAGTTTCGTCAAGACGCTCGAAAACTTCTTTTTCCGCTTTCGCGTCGCGACGCTTGCCGTGCTGCTGGTGTTCACCCTAGTCATGGGCTGGCTGGCAGCACAGTTGCACATGACGGCCGGTTTCGACAAGCAGCTGCCGATCGGCCACGAGTACATCGATACCTTTTTCAAGTATCGCACCCAGTTGTTCGGGTCGAACCGCATCATGGTGGTGGTGCGCGCCAAGAAGGGCGACATCTGGACCAGGGATTCTCTGAAGAAACTGCACGAAGTCACCGAGGCTGTGCTGTTCCTGCCGGGTGTCGATCGCCGTTCGGTGCAGTCGTTATGGACGCCGAATACCCGCGTCTATGAACTGACCGAGGAAGGCTTCAACGCCGAAGACGTGATCGGCGGCAACATCACGCCGAACGCGCTCGATGCCGAAAAGATATCGGGGATCCGTGACCGTGTGGTCCGCGGCGGCTATACCGGCAGCTTGGTGGCGAACGACGGTACCGCGGCCATGGTGGTGGCCGATCTGCTGGAAGAGGACAGTCAGACCCACGAGAAGCTCGATTACCTGGCCCTGGCAGGGCGGCTCGAATCCGAAGTCCGCGGCAAGATGGAAACCCCCGACCACGCCATCGAGATCATCGGGTTCGCCAAGCAGATCGGCGATATCGCCGAGGGCGCCACGGGCGTGGCGGAATTCTTTTTGCTGGCGACATTGCTCACCGCGGCGTCGGTGTACTGGTATTGCCGTTCCGTGCTGCTGACCATGCTGTCCATCCTGTGTTCCATGACCTCCGTGGTCTGGCAATTCGGCGCGCTGCGGCTGCTCGGCTATGGCCTCGACCCGCTGGCCATCCTGGTACCTTTCCTGGTCTTTGCCATTGGTGTTTCGCATGGCGTGCAGCAGATCAACGCCATCATCAAGTCGGTCGCCGAAGGGCAGGATTCGATGGGGGCGGCACGCGAGAGTTTTTCCGGCCTGTTCATTCCCGGCAGCCTGGCCCTGGTCACGGCTTTCGTCGGTTTCATCACACTGGTGATCATCCCGATTCCTATGATCAGGGAACTGGGGATCACGGCTTCGATCGGCGTCGGCTTCAAGATCGTCACCAACCTGATCATGCTGCCCGTCGTTGCGTCCTTCTTCCGCTTCTCCCGCAGTTATGCCCTGAAGCAGGAAAAGTTGCAGGAAAAACGCGGACTGATGATCCAGAAACTGGGCTTCATTGCTGACATCAACCATGCCCGCCTGGTGCTGGCCATCGCCACGGTGCTGCTCGGCATCGCCGTGTGGCAAAGCCACGGCCGGCATATCGGCGCCCTGCAGCCCGGGGCGCCGGAGTTGCGCGCCGATTCGCGCTACAACCAGGATGTGCAGAACATCGTCAAGCGTTTCGATCTGGGCATGGATGTGCTCACCGTGGTGTTCGAGACGCCAAACGATTCCTGCAACAGTTTCCCGGTGGTGAATTACATCGATCAATTCACGCTGCACATGGCCCAGGTGCCGGGCGTGCTGTCGGTGGCTTCGCTTTCGGCGATGGCCAAATTCGCCAATGCCGGCTTGAACGAGGGCAATCCGAAACTGGCCGCGCTGCCGCGCGACAGCAAGGCCCTGCAGGTCGCCGTCGGCTATCTGCCGGAAGCCGGCGGCCTGTTCAACCGCGCCTGCACCATGATGGCGGCCAACGTCTACCTGGCTGACCACAAGGCCACCACCATCAAGGTGGCGATCGATGCCGTGAAGGAGTTTCGTAACTCCAATCCGGCGGACCCGCTGGGGGCGAAAGTCCTGCTGGCATCCGGCAATGCGGGGGTTCTGGCGGCAACCAACGAGGAGATCGAGGCGCGCGAGTTGCCGATGATGTTGTATGTCTACGCGGCGATCACGATCCTGGTGCTGCTGGCCTACCGCGACTGGCGCGCCATGCTGGCCTGCTGCCTGCCGCTGACGGTGGCGACCTTCCTTGGCTACTGGTTCATGAAGACGCTCGATATCGGCCTGACGGTGGCAACACTGCCGGTGATGGTGCTGGCCACGGGTATCGGCGTCGACTACGCGTTCTACATTTACAACCGGCTGCTGATCCATCTCTCGCGCAACGAGTCCATGAAAGTCGCGCTGGAAGGGGCATTGCGCGAAGTCGGGATTGCCACCATCTTCACCGCCATCACGCTGTCGGTCGGTGTCGCCACCTGGGCGTTTTCCGATCTCAAGTTCCAGGCCGACATGGGCATCCTGCTGACCTTCATGTTCATGATCAACATGGTGATGGCAATTACGGTGCTGCCTGCGTTCGCCGTCAAGCTCGATTCCCTGTTTCCGCGCAAGGGGCCGGTCAAGGCGCCGGCCATCGGCCATTGAGATGGGGACGATCATGACGA
>JADYZH010000003.1 GCA_020853215.1 Sulfuritalea sp.
GAATCAGTGGCTCGACACGACTCCAAAATTCATCAGTGACTTCCCATGCTTTCGCTTTTGCCATCTTCTCTCCACACGCGGTTGGCGCGTATGGGAAGCCATTATATGTTATTTACGGATAAGTTCTAAGTCGGTCACCAAAAAGGGGGAAACAACCCATCAAGAGCGCCGCTTTCCACTTCTTGTTTTCGAAAAAGCCACGTTTCATCCGCATGTTGACCAAATTTGGTGGCGCCTGAAAATGGAACCCGGTACCGGCGCGAAGTGTGACGACCTGGGTCATGCGCGGGCATTGCATTTGTCCCCGACAGCTGGGCCAGATTACGCCATTGGCAATTCGCCGTCCAGCCGTATGGCATTGATGCGCGATCGAAGGGCCGGAACCCCTGACCGGGGCCGGTATCGCCGTCCCGCTGGCGCCGACTTTTGGCCTTCCCGGTTCAGGCGTGGATGCGTTCGGCTTCGGGCTTGTTCTCGCCGGGGCGAGTACCGGCGCGACCACATTGCTACTGGATTCCGGCTTTCGCCGGAATGGCGGGGACGGGGACGTGGACGGGAACGGAGCCAAAAAGTCGGCGCCGGCGGGACGGCGGCCTCAGCTTCGCTTCTCGGGAATCAGCATCTCCGCCACCTCGGCGCGACCTGGATTGTAGGCATTGACCACGTGACCGCTCGGCCAGCCGAGCGCGAGGCCGCACAGCAGCTTGTAATTCGGCGGGACCTCGAAGGCTTCGCGCACGGGGCCGGCCCAGGTGCCGAGTGCGCCTTCGGCGCAGGTGCCGAGGCCGCGCGCCTGCGCCGAGAGCATCAGCGACTGCAGGAAGATGCCGGCGTCGAGCACGGAATAGGCGCCGAGTTCCCGTCGCACGAAAACGAAGAGCACCACGGGAGCGCCGAAGAATTCCCAGTTGCGGCGCATCTGGCGGTGGCGGGCCGCGGTGTCGCCGCGCGCAATGCCAAGGCTGGCATACAGCCCGAAGCCGGTCGCGCGGCGGCGCGGCGTCAGTTCCGCCGGATACTCGAAACGCGTATCGAAGTCGCCATCGGGCAGGGCCTTGCTGCGCGTCAGGAATGCCGCGAGCTTGCCGAGCACACCGCCGGCCTGCAGCTTCGTCGCGGCGTCAAAGCGCGCCAGCAACTGCTCCTTGAGCTGGTCCTTCAAGGCGCCGCCGGCGACGGCGATCCTGTAGGGCTGGGTGTTCGACCAGCTCGGCGCCCAGCGCGCGTCGTCGAGGATGGCGGCGATCAATTCGGCCGGCACTTCCCGGTCGGTGAAGTCGCGGACGCTGCGCCGGGTGCGCAGCAGGCGCGCCAGTGTCTCGGCATCCGCGTTGTCGGCCATCGTGAAACCTAGGGCGCCATGGTCGGCAGGATCCAGCCGTCGCGCACTTCGACGGAACGCGAACGCAGCAGTTCGCCGAGCAGCCAGGAGGCGAAATCCTCGTCGGAAAACTTGAGGATGCGCTGGTTGACGCCGTCGAAGAAAGGCACGCTCTTGAGGTAGGCCGGCAGATCGTCCTCGTGCAGGCGCTGCAGGTCGAGCAGGTTGAAGGTGAAGCAGGCGCGCACGGCATTGCGCCCGACGCGCGAGGAATCGGCCTCGAAGGATTCGAGCCGGCGCAGGGCGCGCGCCATGGCACCATCGAAATCGCCGAAGGCTGCACCGTGCCCCGGAATCACGATATCGACCGCCAGGCGGCTGATCATTTCCAGCGTGCTGCGCGTGGCCGGCAGCGCGTCCTTGCGGCCCATGACTTCACCGAAGATGATGCCGAAGCCGTCCTGCCACAGCGCGTCGCCCGAGATCAGGATGCGCTTTTCGGCGCAGTAATAGATCAGCGCTTCCATGTCGTGGCCGGGGGCGGGCAGCGCCCGCCAGCTCATGCCGCCCATTTCGAATTCGCTGCCGGGTTCGATCACCGCGTCGTGGGCGAAGCGCTCGCCGCGCTGCTTCGCCGCGTCGAGCAGCATGGCGTCGGTATCCCACTCGGCGACCATGCGCTCGATGCCGGCGGGGATCACGATGCGGCAGCCGAAGGCGGCCTGCAGCGCGGCGTTGCCGCCGATGTGGTCGGAATGCGAGTGGGTGTTGATCAGGCGTCCCAGCGACGCGGCCCCGCGCCGTGCCGCCAGCGCCGACTTTACGAGCTCGACCGTCTGCGGCGCATGGCCGACATAGCCGGCATCGACCAGGGTCGCCGTCTCGCCTTCGAAGAACAGGATGTTGTTCGACGACAGCCAGCCGCGCTCGATGACCTGTATCGAGTCGGGCAGCTTCATCGGTCCCGGCGCGCGGCCCCGCCATCGGGCTGGCTGCGCCGCTGCGCCACGGCAAGCAGGATCAGCCGCTTCTCGTCGTCGCCGATCCTGGACCAGCGGGCGATTTCGTCGATGGTGCGCAGGCAGCCGGCGCACAGGCCGGCTTCCATCTTGCAGACGTCGATGCAGGGCGACTTGACCACGGAACTTTCCTGCCCTTGCGGCGCGCCGGGCGAGTTCAGGCGCCGGCCGCCGCCGCCGCGGCACGCCGGGCGAGGATGGCGAGCGCCACGCGCGACGCCGGCTGGCGCTTGAGCTGCTTCGAAATCCAGACGCCGGTATCGACCAATTTGTCGAGGTCGATGCCGGTGTCGATGCCGAGACCCTTGAGCAGCCAGGTCACGTCCTCGGTGGCGACGTTGCCCGAGGCGCCGGCGGCATAGGGGCAACCGCCGAGGCCGGCGATCGAGCTGTCGAATATGCCGATGCCCATCTGCAGCGAGGCGTAGATGTTGGCGGTGGCCATGCCATAGGTGTCGTGGTAATGGCCGGCGATCTTTTTCAGCGGAATGCGCCGCGCGACGGCCTCGATCATGTCCTTGGTGCGCTCCGGCGTGCCGGCGCCGATGGTGTCGCCGAGGCTGACTTCGTAGCAGCCCATGTCGATCAGCGCCTGCGCCACGTCGGCCACGGCCAGCGGCATCACTTCGCCCTCGTAGGGGCAACCGAGCACGCAGGAGACATAGCCGCGCACCCTGACATCCGCCGCCTTCGCCGCCTCGACGATGGGGCGGAAGCGGTCGAGCGATTCGGCGATCGAGCAGTTGATGTTCTTCTGCGAAAAGGATTCCGAGGCGGCGCCGAACACCGCGACTTCCTTGGCGCCGGCGGCCAGCGCCGCCTCGAAGCCCTTCATGTTGGGCGTCAGCACCGGGTAGCTGACATCGGGCCGCTTTTCGATGGCGGCGAAGACGTCCGCGTTGTCCGCCATTTGCGGCACCCACTTGGGCGAGACGAAGGCGGTGGCCTCGATGCTCTTGAGGCCGGCGGCGCCCAGGCGGCGGATCAGCTCGACCTTGACCTTGCTTGAAACCGGCGTCTTTTCATTCTGCAGCCCGTCGCGCGGACCGACTTCGACGATGCGTACTTTGCTGGGGAGGGTCATGGGCGCTTGCGGGCTAGTTCTTTTCGGCCTCGAATTCTACTAGCTCGGCGCCGTCGCTGACCTGTTCGCCGACAGTGAAATGGAAGGCCTTGACGGTGCCGGCGGCGGGCGCCGCGATCGTGTGCTCCATCTTCATGGCTTCGAGGATCAGCAGCGGTGTGCCCTTTTCAACCTTCGAGCCGACCGGGGCAATCAGGGCGATCACCTTGCCCGGCATCGGCGCGGTCAACCCGCCCTCGGCGCCGCCGCCGCTGCCGGCATGGAACAGCGGATCGATGGCGGCGAAAACGAAGCAGAGGCCGTCGATGAAGACATGGCGCTTCTCGTTGGCGGAAACCACGGTGACGTTGATGCGGCGGCCGCCGAGGTCGACGCGCAGCTCGCCGGCGTCGGTGAAGCGCGCCGCCGCGAGCGTGGTCTGGCCGTCGAATTCGAGCACGAAGCCGTCGCCGGCGTACCCGGCATTGACGGTCCGCTCCGTTTCGTCCAGGCGCAGGCGGATCTCGCGCCGCGTCATGCCGTTCAGGCGCCAGCCGTCGCGCGCATGCCAGGGCGAATGCGGATCGCGGCTGGCCACCGCCTCGGCCGCCGCGTACTGGCGGTCGCGCACCAGCTCCGCCAGTGCCGCCACCAGCCAGGCTTCGGCCGGCGGCTGCGCGCCCTCGGGAAAGAGGAAGCCGCGCTCGCGCTCGATCAGGCCGGTGTCGAGGTCGGCCTGGGCGAAGGCCGGGCAGGCCACCAGGCGCGAGAGGAAACCGATGTTGTTCGACACGCCCACCACGCGGTAGTCGGCCAGCGCCTGCAGCATGCGCGCCAGGGCGCGCTCCCGCGACTCGTCCCAGACGATCAGCTTGGCGATCATCGGGTCGTAGTGCGGCGAAATCTCGTCGTCCTGCTCGACGCCCGTGTCGACGCGCACGTTGAGCGTCTCGGCGGGCGGCGCGAGGTGGATCAGCTTGCCAATGGAGGGCAGGAAGCCCTTGTCGGGATCCTCGGCGTAGATGCGCGCTTCCAGCGCATGGCCGTGGATGCGCAGTTGCTCCTGCGCCAGCGGCAGGGGCTCGCCGGCGGCCACCTTGAGCTGCCATTCGACCAGGTCGAGGCCGGTGATCATCTCGGTCACCGGATGCTCGACCTGCAGCCGCGTGTTCATCTCCATGAAGTAGAAGGTGCCGTCTTGGTTGACGATGAACTCGACCGTGCCGGCGCCGACGTAGCCGACGGCCTGCGCCGCGTCCACCGCCGCCTTGCCCATCGCCGCGCGGCGCTCGGGCGTCATGCCGGGGGCCGGCGCTTCTTCCAGCACCTTCTGGTGGCGGCGCTGCACCGAGCAGTCGCGCTCGAACAGGTACACGCAATTGCCGTGGCTATCGCCGAACACCTGGCTCTCGATGTGGCGCGGGCGCTGCAGGTATTTCTCGATCAGCACGTGCTGGTCGCCGAAGGACGACTTCGCTTCGCGCTGGCAGGAGGCCAGGGCTTCGGCGAAGTCCTCGCCCTTCCACACCGCGCGCATGCCCTTGCCGCCGCCGCCGGCCGAGGCCTTGATCAGCACCGGGTAGCCGATCGCGTCGGCCTGCTGCCGGAGGAAGCCCGCGTCCTGGTTGTCGCCGTGGTAACCCGGCGTCAGGGGCACGCCGGCCGTCTCCATGAGCTTCTTGCTCTCGGACTTGAGGCCCATGGCGCGGATCGCCGACACCGGCGGACCGACGAAGGCGATGCCGTTTTTGGCGCAGGCTTCGGCGAACTCCTCGTTCTCGGAAAGGAAGCCGTAGCCGGGATGGATGGCCTGGGCGCCGGTGGCCAGCGCCGCGCCGATGATCTTGTCGACCACCAGGTAGGATTCGCGCGGCGGCGGCGCACCGATGCACACGGCTTCGTCGGCCAGGCGCACATGGCGCGCGCCGGCGTCGGCCTCGGAATACACGGCGACGGTGCGGATGCCCATGCGCCGCGCGGTCTTGATGACGCGGCAGGCGATTTCTCCCCGGTTGGCAATCAGTATTTTGTTAAACATGGCTGTACTCCGGGGAGAAATCGCCTGGGCACGCTGCGCGTGCAATGCGATTTGGTTGCGCCGCTGCGCCGCTGCGCGGCTGGTCTCCCCGGTTCGCGATCAGTATTTTTGTAAACATGAGGTAGGGATTCCTATTGAAAAGTCGGTGCTGGCGGGACGGCGCTAACTGCCCGCCTTGCCGCGCCGGACCGGCCGTCTCTTGTCCCCGGTAGCGCTGGTGGCCAAGGCTATCAAGCCAAGCAAGGCATCATTGACTGCCTCAGCCGTTGGGAAAGCCTTTGCTACCCGATCATCCAGCAGAACGAGATTCGTCCCTTTCGAAAACCGCCCGAAGTATTTGCCACGAACGCCAGACCCCAAGTCTTCGCGCCGATACTCGGTTCGCATTTCCTCTTCATCCTTGCTCATAAATTTCGCGCTCATGTCGCGTAGCCTTTCTTGCGGAAACAATCCTGATTGACCTGCCTCTTTCGGCATGCGCCGCCGCCAGCAAGCGATCCCGGTTCGATACACCGAAGCTGATCCAGCGCTTCTCGCCAACGGAATGATCCGGATCCGGGAACGTCAGCGCCAACGGATCGGCAAAAATGCTGGCGGCCTCTTCAAAGGTCACTCCATGCTTGCGAAGATTGGCGTTTGCCTTGGCGGTGTCCCATTCGAATTTCAGCACCGATGCCTCTCCTGGCTCGCGTCGTCGAAGCGCAACGGTAGCTTACGCCACCCAGCCGGGTTTGCGCTTCTCCAGAAATGCCGTCATGCCTTCACGCCCCTCCTCGCTGGCGCGCACGCGCGTGATGCGCTGCGCGGTGTCTTCGATCACCGCCAGCGAGAGCGGCTTCCACGCCACCGCGCCGATCAGCTGCTTGCACTCGGCGAGCGCCGCCGGGCCGTTGCCCAACAGCGCATCGATGACCTCGCCCACGGCTTCGTCGAGTGCGGCATCGTCCGTCACCATCTCGTGCAGCAGGCCGATGCGGTAGGCCTCGGCGGCCGAGAAGCGCTCCGCGGTGAGCATGTAGCGCCGCGCGTAGCGCTCGCCGATGGCGGCGATCACGTGCGGACTGATCACGGCGGGGATGATGCCGAGCCGGACTTCGGTCAGCGCAAACTGGGCGTCGAAGGTGGCGATGGCGATGTCGCAGCAGGCGATCAGGCCGACGCCGCCACCGTAGGCCGGGCCCTGGATGCGGGCCACGGTCGGCTTCGGACACTGCGCCAGGCGCCGCAGCATTTCGGCCAGCGCGCGCGAATCGCGCAGGTTCTCCTCGCTGCTGTAGCCGGCGGCGCGCTTCATCCAGTTGAGGTCGGCGCCGGCGCAGAAGCTCTTGCCGGTGCTGGAAAGCACCAGCACGCGCACCGCCGGGTCGGCGCCCATGCGCTCGATGGCATCGGACAACTCGGCGATCAGCGCATCGTCGAAGGCATTGTGCCGCTCGGGCCGGTTGAGGGTGATGATGCCGACGCCGAGGTCGGTTTCGGTAACGATGTTGGTATACATGGTTCCACCTTACATGCGGAAGACGCCGAACTTGGTCGGCAGGATGGGGGCGTTGAGCGATGCGGAAATGCCGAGGCCCAGCGTGCGCCGCGTCTGCGCCGGGTCGAGGATGCCGTCGTCCCAGATGCGCGCCGTGGCGTAGTAGGGATGACCCTGGGTTTCGTACTGGGCGCGGATCGGCGCGCGGAAGCTCTCCTCGTCCTCCTTGCTCCACTCCTTGCCGGCGGCTTCCATGCCGTCGCGCTTGATGGTCGACAGCACCGAGGCGGCCTGTTCGCCACCCATCACGCTGATGCGCGCGTTGGGCCACATCCAGAGCATGCGCGGGCTGTAGGCGCGGCCGCACATGCCGTAGTTGCCGGCACCAAAGGAGCCGCCGATGATCATGGTGAACTTCGGCACCTGGGTCGTCGCCACGGCGGTGACCATCTTCGCGCCATCCTTGGCGATGCCGCTGTTCTCGTATTTGCGGCCAACCATGAAGCCGGTGATGTTCTGCAGGAACAGCAGCGGGATGCCGCGCTGCGAGCACAGTTCGATGAAGTGCGCGCCTTTCTGCGCCGATTCGCCGAAGAGGATGCCGTTGTTGGCGACGATGCCCAGCGGATAGCCGGAAAGGCGGGCGAAGCCGGTGACCAGCGTGGTGCCGTAGCGCGATTTGAACTCGTCGAAGCGCGAGCCGTCGACCAGGCGCGCGATGACCTCGCGCACGTCGTAGGGCTTCTTGGTGTCGAAGGGGATCACGCCCCACAGCTCGGCGGGGTCGTAGAGCGGTTCTTCCGGCGTCGCGATGTCGAGCGACACGGGCTTTTGCCAGTTGAGGTTGCCGACGATGCGCCGTGCGATGGACAGCGCGTGGTGGTCGTTCTCGGCCAGGTGGTCGCAGACGCCCGAGATGCGCGTATGCACGTCGCCGCCGCCGAGGTCTTCGGCGCTCACCACTTCGCCGGTGGCGGCCTTGACCAGCGGCGGGCCGCCGAGAAAGATGGTGCCCTGGTTCTTGACGATGACCGACTCGTCCGACATGGCCGGCATGTAGGCGCCGCCCGCCGTGCAGGAGCCCATGACGATGCCGATCTGCGGGATGCCCAGCGCCGACATGTTGGCCTGGTTGTAGAAGATGCGGCCGAAGTGGTCGCGGTCGGGGAAGACCTCGTCCTGGGTC
>JADYZH010000004.1 GCA_020853215.1 Sulfuritalea sp.
GCTTGGGCGCGGCTGGAAGGATTTGTGGCGCCAGCCCGGGGCCAGTCTGTTCTATGGCGTCGCCGTGGCCGTGACCGGCGCCGTGATTCTTGGTGTCACGGCCAGCCTGCCATATCTGTTCGCCGCCTCCATCACCGGCTTCCTGCTGGTGGCGCCGATGCTCGCCGCCGGGCTCTACGAGCTGTCGCGGCGCTATCTCGCCGATGAACCGGTAACAGTGCATGACTCGATGAAAGCCTGGAAACGCAACCCCTCGTGCATGATCGGCTTCGGGCTGTTGTCCATTCTCGCCGGCACGCTATGGCAAGTGATATCGGCGACGATCGTGGCCGTGTTCTACCAGGGACCGCCGCTGGCGCCGCAGGCCATGATGATCCAGGTGCTGATCAACCCGCAGCACTACCTGATGTTTTTCGTATACATGGGCGCCGGGGGAGTCCTCGCGGCAGTAGTGTTCGCCTGCAGCGTGGTGTCGATGCCGATGCTGATCGACCGCCGTTGCGACCTGATCAGCGCGCTGTCAACCAGCGTCAATGCCGTGGCCGAAAACCCGCTGCCGCTCGCCGCCTGGGCAGCGATCATCATGCTGCTGACCGGCCTCGGCTTCGCCACGGCCCTGGTCGGGCTGGTCATCATCATGCCCTGGCTGGGCCACGCCAGCTTCCACGCCTACCGTGATCTGGTCGAGCCGGCGGCGAACACCTGCCCCGGCATGTCGTGTCCGCCTGCGGCGGGTACTTGAAACCGCAGCCATCCTCCCCATCTGCAACCGATGAACCCACTGCTTGATTTCAGCGGCCTGCCCCGCTTCGACGCCGTTCGGCCCGAACACGTCACCCCCGCCATCCGCCAGCTGCTCGATGAAAATCGCGCCCTGATCGACGCCCTGGTCACGCCGGAAACCGCGGCGACCTGGGATGCCTTCGTCCAGCCCATGCTCGACGCCGGCGAGCGCCTGTCGCGCGCCTGGGGCATCGTCGGCCACCTGCATTCGGTGAATGACGTGCCGCCGTGGCGCGAGGCCTACAACGCCATGCTGCCGGAAGTCTCGGGCTTCTACGCCGACCTCGGGCAGAACCTGGCGCTGTTCGCCAAGTTCAAGCGCCTGGCCGGCAGCGCCGAATTTCCGGGGTTGTCACCGGCGCGCAAGCGGATCATCGAAAACGACCTGCGCGATTTCCGCCTCTCCGGCGCGGAGTTGCCGGAGGAGCAGAAGCCGCGCTTCAAGGAAATCCAGGAAGAGCTGTCGGCGCTGGGCGCCAAGTTTTCCGAGAACGTGCTGGATGCCACCAATGCCCATGCCGAGTGGATAGACAGCGACGCCGACCTGGACGGCCTGCCCGCGGACGCGAAAGCCGCGGCGCGGGCGGCGGCGGAGAAGGACGGGCGGCAGGGGTGGAAGTTCACCCTGCACGCGCCGTCCTACATCCCCGTCCTGCAGTATTGCGACAACCGCGAGCTGCGCGCGCGCATGTACCGCGCCTACGCCACGCGCGCGTCCGAGTTCGGCCCGGCGGAACGCGACAACGGCCCGCTGATCGAGCGCCTGCTGGCCCTGCGCCACGAGGAGGCGCAGATGCTCGGCTACGCCAGTTTCGCCGAAGTCTCGCTGGCGACCAAGATGGCCGACACGCCGGCCCAGGTCGCGGCGTTCCAGCGTGACATGGCAAAAAAGGCGCGCCCCTTCGCCATCCGCGACGTCGCCGAGCTGCGCGACTTCGCCCGTCGCGAACTCGGCATGGAAACCCTCGAAAGCTGGGACCTGGCCTGGGCTTCAGAAAAGCTCAAGCAGCAGCGCTACAGCTTCTCCGACGACGAAGTGAAGCAGTACTTTCCCGAGCCCAAGGTGCTGGCGGGGCTGTTCCGCGTCATCGAGTCGCTCTTCGGCGTCAAGCTCTCACCCGACATCGCGCCGGCGTGGCATCCGGACGTGCGCTTCTTCCGCATTACTCGTGACAACGGCGGCGACGGCAAACTCATCGGCCAGTTCTATCTCGACCTCTATGCCCGCGAAACCAAGCGCGGCGGTGCCTGGATGGACGAGGCGATCACGCGGCGTCGCCTCCGCGCCGGCGTGCAGACGCCGGTGGCCTACCTCAACTGCAACTTCCCGGCTCCCGTAGGGGAGGGTACGCAAATGCGACCTGCAACCTTCAGCCACGACGACGTTATCACCCTGTTCCACGAATGCGGCCACGGCCTGCACCATCTGCTGACGCAGGTGGACGAACTGCCCGTGTCGGGCATCCACGGCGTCGAATGGGATGCGGTGGAACTGCCGAGCCAGTTCATGGAGAACTTCTGCTGGGAGTGGGACGTGCTGTCCGCCATGACCGGCCATGTCGACACCTGCGCGCCGCTGCCGCGCGCGCTCTACGACAGGATGATCGCGGCGAAGAATTTCCAGAGCGGTTTGCAGATCCTGCGCCAGATCGAGTTCGGCCTCTTCGACCTGCTGTTGCACAGCGAGTTCGTGCCCGGCGGCGATGCCCGGTTCATGGACCTGCTGGCGACCGTGCGCAAGGAGGTGGCGGTGCTGACGCCGCCGGAGTGGAACCGCTTTCCGCACAGCTTCTCGCACATCTTCGGCGGCGGCTATGCGGCCGGCTACTACAGTTACAAGTGGGCCGAGGTCCTTTCGGCCGATGCCTACGAAGCCTTCGAGGAAGCCGCCAAAACCTCGGGCAGCACCCTGGATGCAAACACCGGGGAGCGCTTCTGGCGCGAAATCCTCTCCGTCGGCGGTTCGCGTCCGGCGCTCGAATCCTTCAAGGCCTTCCGCGGCCGCGACCCGCAACCGGATGCCCTGCTGCGCCACAACGGGATGGCCGATTTGCGTACTTCGGTTGCCTGAATCGCCGTAGCACCGGCGCCGACTTTTGTCGGCATGTCGCGTCGTGCGCCCCATCCGTCATTCCGGCGAACGCCGGAATCCAGGCCGCGAAGGGCGTGGTTGCGCGAGGTGCGCTACATCGCGTAGGGTGAGCTTGTATCATGCGATATACATCTGTTATCCTCCCGGCGGCAACACGATAGCGAATAGTCGACGGCGCATATCGGCGCACGGCGACGCGGCGGCAAATCCTCCATCAGGTGTTTGAACAAGCGTTGAAGCGCAGTGCGCAAGGAATGCGCGCTGCGCTTCGTCGTGAAATTTCACTGCGCTATGAAGGGGAGTGCTGATTTTGTCCTGCCGAGCCGAGACCGAAGGGTCATGAGTGACGCACCGCTGACCCTGATTGCCGAGCCGGAGGGCGAAGCCGCCACGGACCAGACGCGGCGCGCGCCTGATGCCGGCCTCCTCGGCCTGGTCATGCTGGCGCGCTTCCAC
>JADYZH010000005.1 GCA_020853215.1 Sulfuritalea sp.
AGGCTTGCGTGCCGGGATACATCACTGACTCGACGATGCCCAGTTCGCGCAGCTCGCCGTCGAAGACATAGCCGTCCAGGTTGTACTGGCGCGCCGTGACCGGCGTTTCCAGCAGCATGCGGTGGGCACTGCCGGCCTCAGGCAGGCGCGCCTGTGCGATGCGCTCGAAGGGCTCGACGAGATGGCGGATCACCCACAGTTCCCAGGCGCCGAAGCGCGCCAGCGCGGCCAGTTCGTCGCGGTTGCGCACCTTGCGCGCCAGGACCGAAAACGCCGCCTTGACCGGCTTGACGAATACCGGATAGGTGATGTCGTCGGGCACCGGTTCGCCGTAGCGCGAGGCCATCAGTTCGAAGCCGGTGTTGGCCTCGGGCGCGACTTGCTGCAGCACGTGGCGCGCGTGCAGCTTGTGCTGGCAGGCCAGCACCGCATCCACCGGCGTGCCCGGCCAGCCCATGCGCTCGGCCAGCAGCGCCGCGGCCAGTGCCCCGAATTGTTCGTGGTTGGAGGTAACCGCCTGCCATCCGGCGCGCGGGGCGCGGCGGGCGAGGCGGTCGACGAAACGCGTCAGGTCGAAGCCGGGCAGGCGCGCATTGCTGGGGAAACTGAACAGGTCGAAGCCGGCGTGGTCGTGGGGGAACTCCGCGGACCAGCGGCCGAAGCCGAGTCGGTCCCAGTCGTAATTGAACAGCACCAGGGTGCGCGGGGCGGTTGCGCGGCGGCCTTGCGGCCGTGGATTTTCGTCCGGTGAAACGGGCATCACTGTTTTCTTCATCCTTTGCTGTGCGCTGTTTCGCTCTGCGACATCGAAGGCCACTGACGGTGAATCGATGGGACTGGCGGCAAGGCTGCCCCGGCCGGCCGGGGTATACTTTTCCGAATCGTACCGGAAACATCCAACCTGACCAGAGGAAACCTGTCATGAGCGACGAAAAGCTTGACTATGCCCAACAACGGTGGGCCAAGGACTTCGAGGAACTTGATCGCCAGATCGGCGAGATGGCGCTGATTTGCCAGGTGCAGTTGCTCGACCCGGGGGTCATCGAGCGCGTACTGAAGAATGACCGGTTGGTCTGCGGCACGGATAATCCTGAAGCATTCGAAAAGATGCGGTCGCTCCTGATGCTGCACTACAAGATGCGGGACATGGCCGTGGTCAGATTCGGCGAGGCGGATACGCTCCGTATCCAGGATGAGATCATCAAGCGCTTGCGCGAACGTTTCGGTGATGACCTGGGGCGTTCGCCCGCCTGACGCGGCCTGCGCTCAACCCCCGGGGCCGGTGGGTGGCGACGCAGGGAACTGCTGCCGGAAGGCCTCGAGGGCTTTCTTGACCGAAACGAAGAAGTCGCGCCGCCCCATTTCCTCCGACAGGCCGACCCTGGCCAACTGTTCCAGCAAGGGTCGTGGCGCATCGGCGATCTTCAGTTCGATGCCGCTTTCGGCGAGTTCCCGATCGAGTTCCGCGAATCGCTGCGCGGCCGTCACGTCCATGTCATGGATCGCCTGGGCGTCGATCACCAGCCACTTGACGGGCGGGTCCGCCGCGGCGACCAGCTCCCGGACCCGGGTAACGACATGCCTGGCATTGGCGAAAATGAGCGGCGCGTAGAGCCGATAGACCAGCAAGCCGGGAACCGTATCCGTTTCCTCCTCGTCCGCGCGGCAATCGTGGAATTTGGCATCGCTGCGCCGGATGCGCAGGACGGCGTCATCGGGGCGCGAAATGCCGACCAGCACCATGATCAGGGACAGCAGCAGGCCAAGGATGATGCCCGGAACCACGCCGGCCACCAGGATCACCAGGGTCACTCCGGCGGCAATGCCGAACTCGGCGCGATCGATCCTGTAGAGGCGCTTGAGGGACGCCACCTCCAGCATGCCGACGGCGGTAACGATCAGGATCGCGCCCAAGGCAACCTTCGGCAGCAGCGCGATCAGGCCGGTCAGGAAAAACAGGAAAGCCAGCAGGCCCAGGGCCAGTATGAGCTGTGCGACCTGGGTCAGGCCGCCGGCCGAATCGACGACCGAGGTGCGTGACTGGCTGGCCGAAACCGGAAACCCTTGCCAGACGGCGGCGAACAGGTTCGCCGAGCCCAATGCGACCAGTTCGCGGTTGGGACTTACCTCGTAGCCATTTTTTTCGGCAAAGGTCTGCGCCAGCAGAATGCCGTCCGAAAAGGCCAGGAAGGCGATTGCCACCGCCGCCGGGGCCAGTGCCGCGACATCGGCCCAGCGCAAGGCGGGGAGGCTCAAATGCGGTACCCCGGAGGGAACCTCGCCGACCAGTGCAATGCCGTACTCGCCGAGGTCGAAGACCAGGGTGGCGGCAATCGCCACGGCGCAGACCGCCAGCGCACCGGGAATCCTCGGCAGCCAGCGCGCGAGTCCTATCAACAGACCGACCAGCAGCGCGCCGAGGACGAAGGTCGGCACCTGGGTCTCGGCCAGTTTGCCGAACACCGTGAATACGACTTCGAAAAACTCCTCGCCCTCGGTCTTGATGCCGAACATCTTGCCCAACTGCGTGGCGATCAGCACCAGCGACGCTCCGTTGAGGTAGCCGATCAGCACCGGGCGCGACAGCAGGTCGGCGATGACCCCCAGCTTGAGCGCCGCGGCGAGCAACAGGACGATGCCCGAGAGCATGCCCAGCGCCGCCGCCAGGGCCACCATGCGGGCCGGATCGCCGCCCGACAGGGGCAGGATCGCCGAGCCGGCGAGCAGGCCAATTGCCGCATCCGGTCCGGCGATGACGTGCCGCGAACTGGAAAACAGGGCATAGCCTATGGCCGCCGCCAGAGCGGCATAGAGTCCGGCGACCGGCGGCAGGTGCACCAGTTCGGCATAGGCGATCACCGACGGTATCGAGACGATGCAGGCGGAGAGGCCGGCGATCGAATCCTTGCCCAGCCAGGCCAGCCGATAGGTGCGCAGCGTCGCCAGTAGCGGAAAGGCAGATATCAGGCGGACAAGAAATGCGGCGGAATTCATGCCCGTGATCTTGATCATTCCGGAACGAATTGGCAACAGTGTTCCCCAGTGGATGTTTCGCCCTGCCAGCACCGCGCGATTTCGCCGCCGGCTGCCTTCCGCACGCGGGTCGCCGGCGGTCCGGAGATGCCGCGGGCGACGCTGCGGCCGCGACCGGAGGTGATAGGATTGCCCGCATTGCTTCGGCTTGAGGAGTGATGCCATGGGTATTCTCGACTGGTTCAAGAACCGTCAGGAACAGTTTGATCCGGACCATGTGTCCCCGGAAATGATGGATTGGGCGGTGGAGAAGGCCGTTACCGTGACCAATCCCAAGCTCAAGCTGCTCCCGGATTGTCGCAAGCTCCTGGAGCCGGCCATCGAAACCACCGCCAGGTTCCTGCGCCCGCAGCTGTTGTCTCTGCCGGCCGCGCAGCTCCTTGCACCGGGCGTATGGTCTGCCGATCCGGTCTTGCGGGCATTTTTCGTGGCTCCGGCGGATATCCAGCAGGTGCTCGGCGATTCGGACAATCTGCGTGAGTTGTTCGACAACCATCCGGAAATCGATGCGGCGTACGCGGCGCTCGGGATGCGATTCAAGGTTCAGCAGGTGTTCGGCATGGCGTTGCAGGGGGATACCGTGCGGCGCGACGTGGCCCAGACCAGCGCGAGTTTCTCGGATCATCGCGCGCGGCTTTGCGAATCCGATGAACGGCGCCTGCGGCGGGCCATCGGCGTCGAGATTTTCGAATATCTCCTGACCCAGGCCATGTTCCGGATCGGCGAGTACCGCGAGGAGAGGCAGGATCTGCAGACCAGCCGTTCGCTGATGCGGTCGCGCCTGAGGTTGCTGCAGCAACATGGCCCCGGCCTCGGGTCCATGCTTGGCGAGGCGCCGGCAGCGAAAAGCGAGCAGGCCAGGCTGGAGGCTGAACTGCTGGAGAACGAGCGGCAGATGGAAGCCCTGGGGGGCGGTGATTCGGTGCTGGAAGCCGAACTCGAAACCCTGGCGGACGTGCTCGGCAATCCGCAGCGTTACATACACTTTGACTCGAAGCGCCTGCGCCTGAGCCGGATGAACCTGGTAGTCGGCGAAGGCAGCACGGAAGAGGCGTTCGATATCGACTTTGCCGTCGCGGAAGTTACGGGATCTACGCCGACGACCCGGGCCTTCATCCTGGTTCGCGTTCTCCGTGCGGACCTGCCGCCGCCGAAAAAACTCGATATCGATGACGCATCGCGTTATCTTTGAGACACCGCAGAAGCGCAGGGAATACCGGGTCCCGTACGGGTGGATCGCCGTGCCGCCAGCGCCGACTTTTCAGACGGGGCGGACGCCGGTTCTGGCCGGCGCTCAGGCCATGATGTTGATGCCGCCGTCGACGTACACCGTGTCGCCCGTCATGCGGCGGGCATAGGGGCTGGCGAGGTAGGCACAGGCGAAGCCGACGTCCATGATGTCGACCAGCTCGCCGACCGGCGCTCGCGCCATGGCCTGGTTGAGCAGCATGTCGAAGTCCTTGAGGCCGGAGGCGGCCCGGGTCTTGAGCGGTCCGGGGGAAATCGGGTGCACCCGGATTTTCTGCGGACCGAGTTCGTAGGCGAGATAGCGGCAGGAGGCCTCGAGTGCCGCCTTGACCGGGCCCATCACGTTGTAGTTGGGCACCACTTTCGCCGCGCCGTGGTAGCTCATGGCGAACATGGAGCCGCCATCCTTCATCAGCGGCGCCGCCAGCTTGGCCATGCGGATGAAGGAGTGCACGGAGATATCCATCGCCATGGCGAAGCCTTCGGCCGAACAGTCGATCAATCCGCCCTTGATGTCTTCCTTCTTCGCCGAAGCGATCGAGTGCACGAAAATGTCGAGTTGCCCCCATTCCTTCCTGATCCGCTTGAACAGGGCTTCGATATCGCCGGGCTTGGATACGTCGAGCGGCAGAAACAGGGGTGATTCGACGGCCTGGGCGAGAGGTTCGACGTGCGGCTTTGCCTTGTCGTTGAGGTAGGTGATCGCGACATCGGCTCCCGCCTCGCGAAACGCCCGGGCGCAACCGTAGGCGATCGAGTGCTCGTTGGCGATGCCGACGACCAGGGCCTTCTTGCCCTCGAGGAGGGGGCGGCGCGTTTTATTGCCCATTACGCTTTCCTTTCGGTTTTGGCCGAGGTTTTGGCGGTTTTGGCGGGTTTGCGGGCCGCCGGGGCCTTTGCCGGCGTCTTGTCCTGCTTGGCGGCACCGTACATTTTCTCGATGATCGCCAGGCGTTCGGCGCGTTCGCCGGTCGGTTTGCCCGCGGCTTGCACGGTGCGGCGGATGGCTTCCAGGGCTTTTGCGCGCCTGGCGGCATCGGCCGGCAGCATCTTCGGGATGGCGGCGAGCGCCGCGTTTTGGTCGAGCAGCAGGCTGAAGAACTGCTCGCGCAGCATCTGCTTGAACTCCGTCAGTGCGATGCCGCTGTTCTCGGCGCGGATTTTCCGCAGTTCGTTGAATGCCCGTTCGTCGACACCCGCACCGGCCATGCCGATGAATACCAGGCTGCGGATCGTCGCTTCGTGCACACCGCCCTCGGCGATGCGCGCCTTCAGTTCAGCAATCCGCTTCTGGATGAAGGCGATGCGTCTCGGGTCTGCTTCAGGCCGCTTGCGCGGCTCATCGGATGCCGGGACTCCGACCAGTGTCTGCAGCAGCGGGGAGCTGTAGGTCGCCAGGAAGATCTGCTCCATGGTCTTGTCGCGCATGTCGCGGTAGCCGTCGAGGGCGCCGACGATGGCCTCCGACACCTTTTCCTGCCATTGGAGCAGGGGATTGTCACCGGATATCGGCTGGCGCTGCTGGCGAACCTGTTCGGCGAGCTGGGCCACCAGGTGCATCAGCGGGTTGCGGTCGGAGAAAATCTCGAAGGGCAGTTCCGACGGATTGAGCTTCTTCATCAGTTCCGCAGTCTGCTCGTTGGTCGTGGCCTGCACCAGGGGCTGGAGCAGCGATCGATACAGGCCGAGATTGATTTCCGAAACCCGTTGCGCGGCCGCGAAGCGGCGATCGTTCTCGGGATCGGGCCGGACCACGGCGCGGATGTCATCCATGCTGCGCGGCTCGAAGCGCACGATCCAGTCCCCGACCACCAGATCCGGATTGGCGACGGCAGCGGATTTCGGCGTCATCACCGCTTCGTAGAGGCCGGGCGGCAATATGTCGATCAGATCGATGTTGGAGGCGAATTCGTTGTGTTCCTTCTTGGCGATGCCGCCCGAGACAAAGATGCCGAGGTGGCCGACGCTTTCGTGGATGGCGTAGATGATGGTCTGGCCATTCGCGCGGATATCGTCGACCTCGCCGTAAAGGTCGGCGATCCAGCCCAGCGCCTGTTGCGGCGGCGTGATGTTGTCGCCCTTCGAACAGAAACAGATGATCGGCGAACGGATGTTGCGCAGGTCGATGGGCTGCCCGTCGTCGGTGACGATTTCACCCGTGGCCAGCTTGTTGCCGATGAACAGCTGATCGACGATCCACTGGATTTCCTCGGCATTCAGATTGACGTGGCCGCCCCACCATTTCTCGAATTCGAGGAAGCGTTCGGCGCCCTTGTCGACGTTCGACCAGATGTCGTAGTTCTTGCTCCACAGCGTGTTGGCCGGGTTGAGGTTCTCGAAGTTCTTGACCAGGTGGCCGCCGTCGAACTTGCCGTTGCCCAGGTCGCTGGTCAGCGCCGTTATCCAGCTGCCGCCGGACAGCCCGCCGGTGTAGCGCATCGGGTTCTCGCCTTCGACCCCGGCCCAGTAGGAGAGCGGGGATCCGGGAACGATGATCGGGCCGAACAGTTCCGGCCGGATTGCGGCCACCAGCAGGACGGCCCAGCCGGCCTGGCAGTTGCCGATGACGCAGGGTTTGCCCTCGGCTTGCGGGTGGAGGGCAATGACCTTTTCGAGGAACACCGCCTCGGCGTGCATGATGTCCTCGATGGTCTGCCCCGGCATTGGCTCGGGGGTGAAGCCGACGAAGTAGCAGGGATGACCGGCGCGCAGCGCCACGCCGAGCTCGCTGTCGGCCTTGAAGCCGCCGATGCCGGGACCGTGGCCGGCGCGCGGGTCGACCACGACGAAGGGGCGCTTCCTTGCATCGATGCTGACGCCCGCCGGGGGCTTGATGCGCACCAGCAGGTAGTTGGCCGGGCGTTTGAAGCTGCGGGCATCCAGTACCAGTTCGGCTTCGAAATTGAGCACGTGCGGTACCGCCTTGGCCTTTTGCGCGTAGTACTGCTCGCTGCGCTGGCGCAGCAGATCCCAGAACAGGATGGTGCGCTGCGTGGCGTCGACCACGTATTCGCCGACGGGGCCCCAGGCCTGGACGAAGGGATTCATGCCACCGAACATGTCGGGCAGCAGAGTGGGCGCCGGCTTGGCCGGGGCCGTGGTTTTGGTTTTGCTGGTTGTGCTGGACATCGTGGTGCTCCTAATGTGCGGATTGCATGTTGTAGTTGCGTAATTGATACCTGCAGCGGCCGCCGCGGACTAGACGATCTTCGCCGCATTCGCGCGCCGCGCATTGGCCACCATCACGGCGACGGCGCAGGAAGCCAGGCGCGTCATCACCGAATCGGCGCGGCTGGTCAGGATGATCGGCACCCGGGCCCCGAGCACGATGCCCGCCGCGTCGGCGCCGGCGAGGAAGGACAGGCTCTTGGCCAGCATGTTGCCGGCTTCGAGGTCGGGCACCACCAGGACGTTGGCGCGGCCGGCCACCGGCGAGTCGATCTTCTTGATCGCCACCGATTCCAGACTGATCGCATTGTCGAGCGCCAGCGGGCCGTCGAGGATGGCGCCGGTGATCTGGCCGCGATCGGCCATCTTGCACAGGGCGCCGGCTTCGATCGTGGACGGCACGTCGGTGTTGATGGTCTCCATCGCCGAGAGCAGCGCGACGCGGACTTCGTCGAACTGCAGGTCGTGGGCGAGGTCGATGGCATTCTGGATGATGTCGACCTTTTCCTTGAGCGTCGGCGCGATATTCACCGCGGCATCGGTGACGATAAGGGTTTCGCTGTAACTCGGCACGTCCATGACGAAGCAGTGGCTGACGCGGCGTGCGGTGCGCAGTCCGGTGTCGCGGCGGACGACGGCACCCATCAGTTCGTCGGTATGCAGGCTGCCTTTCATCAGCGCTTCGGCCCGGCCCTCGCGCACCAGTTCGACAGCCCGTGCGGCGGAGGCATGGCTGTACTCTGCGTCGACGATCTCCGTGGCGCCGAGGTCGATGCCGAATTTCTTCGCGGTAGCCTCGATCTTGTCTTTCGGGCCGACCAGGATGGGCACGATCAGACCCATTTTCGCCGCATCCATGGCGCCTGACAGCGAGCTTTCGTCGCAGGGATGGGCGACGGCCACCGTGGTCGGCGGCAGGGTCTTGCAGAAATCGATCAGGCGCTGGTACTTGACATGCGGATTGCTCATTGTTGCTGCTCCGATGGAGTGAGATCAAGGCTGATGTGGATGACGCCGTCGGCACTGCGCGTGGTCATCGGCCAGCCGCAGCGCCCGAAGACGCCGAGCATGGCGGTGTTGTGCGGCAGGACCTCGGCAATGAATGAATGTATTCCGGCATCCGTGGCTATTTTCCCCAGATGTGTCAGCAGGCGGCGGGCGATGCCGAGCCGGTGGTAGTCCTCTTCGACGAGAAAGGCAACTTCCGCGACGGCATTCCCGCAGCGCACATAGGTAGCCGAAGCGATGGCAATTTCACGATCGCCCTCGATAAGGGTGCAGATGAGGATGACGCGGGTGTCGAAATCGGCTTCGCGGAGGCTTTTCAAATCCGCCGCCGAAATCTCCTTTTTCGGCCCGAAGAAGCGCAGATAGATCGATTCGGGATCAAGCTTGTGAAAGGCCTCGACCAGCAGGTCGGCATCCTCCGGTCGCACCGCGCGGATGCAAACCGCAAGGCCGTTGCGCAGGGTTTCATGTACCAGATAGTTGCGTGCGTCGATCATGGATTCGCCCCGTTGCTATGTTGGCATCGGCAGGACATTCGTCATTCAATCAGTATATTGTTGCAATTGTGCGACGCAGCATCGGTTGATGTCAATGCTCGCGAGCCGGGATCAGTAATTGCAGCATGCCATCAGTTGATCTCGATGCTGACGAGCGCGCCAAGCGCACGGTTCATTTCGGCCAGTGTCGGATAGGCTATGTTCGATGTGAAGGCCCAGCCTCCCGCGCAGCGCAGCTCACGCACGTTCGGTTGCGCGCCGGATTGCAATTGGAAATGCACCTGGTTGAGCCTCAAGGGGTTGTCCCATGAGGCAAGGGTCCATGTCGCATTTGCAGTGTCGCTCTCACTTGCGGTGACCGTGCTGGCTGCCAGCAGCGCCGGCGGATGCTTCGCTCCAAGCTCTTGCTGCCGAATGATCTGGGTCGCGGCAAACCGGCCGGGGCGGACCTGCTGTTCGCTATCCAAGACGTCATTGACCTCGAGTTCGCAGAAAGGTTCATAGCGGCGCAGGCGGTCGATGGCGACGACCTGCCCGTCTTGCAGGGTGACGTGGGCGGTTCCTGGAGGAATCGTGATGGACTGCCGGACAACGACCGTCGTGCCGGCCGGCAAGCGGTAATGGGAAGACGAAACGTCGGTTACGCCGATCGGGGTGCAGCCGGCAAGCAGGATGCCGGCTGCCGTGGCGGGCAGGAATTGGCTTCGGCGCGTGCGGCGACGGGCCTGCGCCATTACATGGCCTTGAGATAGGATTCCGTGGCGGCGAAGCGCAGCAGCGAGCCAATGACGAGGTCAAGGAAGCCCAGGATGTGGTACGGCTTCTCGGCGCTGATCCAGGCCTTGCCGGTGGCGCCGACGGGAATGTGGATGCCTTCCGGTTCGGTGAACTCGAGGATCACGGTGCGGCCGACCTCGTTCTGGTTGCGCTGGATGTGCTGGCTGACCATATCGGGGCGGCCGCCGAACAGGTCGCCCTGCGCCTCGCCGGTCGCCTGCGTGATGCTGTGCACGCGGGCGCGGAAGATCTTGCCCGGATAGGTGTCGACATAGAACTCGGCAAAGGCGTGCGTCTTGATGTATTCGAAGACCTGGTCGGGGATGCGCAGCTCGATGAACTTCTTGTCGGAGAACATCACGAATGCCGACGGCCGTTGTTCGCCGAAGAACTGCCCCTCCGACGTGTATTGCACCACGACACGGCCGTCGACCGGCGCCGTGACCAGCGCGCGGTCGATTTTCCATTGCAGGTCGGCGATGTCCTGCTCGGCCTTGATGACGAGTTCGCGCTGGTTGTCCACCTCGGCCACCTTGGCATCGTATTCGGCCTGCGGCACGACGTCGCCGCGCAGCCCGGCCAGGCGCTTGAGGTCGACGTCGAGTTTCTTCAACTGCGTCTGCAGGCGCGACTTCTCGGCCTTCTTGGCGGCCATCTGGATTTCGTAGCGGTCGGTCTTGAACTTGAATACCGGGTCGCCGGCCTTGAGCTTCTGGTTGTGGGTGACGTAGATCTTTTCGATTTCGCCGCCGGCGGGCGAGTTGAGGACGATGCTCGGCGCCTTGACGGTGGTCGTGGCGGTGAGGTCGATGAAGGCGAAGTAGCGCGTGAAGGTCAGCAGCGCGAACAGGATGAAAACTGCGCCGAGGCCCATGGCGACGAAATTGCCGGCCGTCTTCTTGACGATGCCGTACTTGACCAGCAGCCAGCAGATCAGCAGGTAAGGAACAAGGGTCAGCTTCATGCCTTGGGCTCCTGACGGGGCGGTGCGGAGGCTGCGGATGCTGCGGCCGGCGCAGCGACGGGTACTGCAAGGGGCGGCGCGATCGGTGCCGCGGCGGCGGGTGCGGAAGTCGGCGCCGGCGGGACGGCGTCGGCACGGTCATCGATCTTGGCGCGGCGCAGGATGCCGACCAGCCAGTCCTCGGTCGCCTGCCAGTCCATGTAGGCGATGAACAGCGCGACGGCCCAGACCCAGTGCTGGAACAGGCCCAGCAGGGTCAGGGCCGAGACCAGTTCCACCTGCCGCATTTTCTTGTGATCGGCCTTGTGCGCCGGTATTTCATGGACGCGCCATGCGAGCATCAGCAGCACGACGATGATCAGGGCAAGCAAAGGCAACAGGATGTAGAGCAGCCAGTCGGCATCGAGGATCTTGCGGTAGAGGTCGAAGGGCTCGACACTGTAGTAGCCCTCGGGCACGGGTTCGTCATAGACATGGAACAGCATCAGAATCCTCCTCCCAGGGCCTTGTAATACTGGCTTCGGGCAGATAATTGGTTGAATCGTGCGTCAGCCAGCAGCATGGCCGAATTCAGCGCCTTGACGGTTTCCGCAAGCACTTCGAACTTGCTGGTGCGCCCGGCGTCGTAGCTTTTTTCGGCGAGCACGATGGACCGTTTGCGCACCGTGAGTTCTTCCTGGATCGATTTGAACTGGCGGTCACTCGCATCCAGCTGAACCAGCGACTGGTAGACGTCGCGGAAGGCCAGCGAAACCGTGTATTGGTAGTGTGCGAGCGCCTTCTGCCGCCGTGCCTCGGCGGCATCGACTTTCGACTGCACCAGGCCGCCGTCGAAGATCGGCCCGACCAGGCCGGCGCCCGCTTCCCAGAACAGCGGCATACCTGAAATCGCGCTGGAGGTCGAGGCGACGAAGCCGGCCAGCAGCGAAAGCGTCAGGCGCGGATAGAACTCGGCGCGCGCGCTGTTGACGTCGGCATGCGCGGCAACCAGCAACAGTTCGGCCGATGCCACATCCGGGCGGCGCAGCAGCAGGATCGAATCGACCTCGCGCGGTGTCTGCGGAACAATCGGCATGGAGCCTTCGGGCAAGTCCTCACCCATACGCTTCTGCAGGGAAGGGCGCGGTACGGGGCCGCCGATCGCGCGCGGGCTGCGCCCGACGAGGAGCTTTAGCGCCAGTTCGGTCCGGTAGATTGCCTCTTCGAACGCCGGCAGACGAGCTTCGGTGGCCTTGAATTCAGCCAGGCTCTGGATGTAGGCCATTTCGGTGCCCACTTCCGCCTTCCAGCGCCGGAATTCAAGGTCCGATACCGACTTCAGGTTGACCGAAGCGGCGCGGGTGACCAGCAATTTTGCATCCAGCACGCGCAGCTGGAACCAGGTATCCGCAACCAGCGTGGAAATCGACAGGGTCGTGGCATTGCGCGCGTGTTCGGTAGCGGCAAAGCGCGCCAGCGCTGCATCGTTCATCTGGCGGATGCGGTCCCAGAGATCGATTTCCCAATTGATGGCCGCACCGATGGCGCCAGCTGAGACAACGTCGTCGAATTCCTTTTCGGACTTGCCCAGCGTGAACTGCCGCTGTGACGAACTGGCATTGATCACGCCATCCACGCGCGGCGAGAGCAGGGATTTTGCCGTAGCGACCGCTGCCTTGGCCTCGGCGACATTGGCCGCCGCCTTGGCAAGATCCGAGTTGTGCAGCAAGGCCTCTGCAACCAGTGCATTGAGGGCCGGATCCTCGAAGGATTTCCACCACTGGCGGTCGATCGAAAGCGGCTTGGCCGGCTCGGGCGGCGCGGCCGGCAGATCGAGCGGCGGCCGCTCGTACTCCGGCCAGACGGTCGAGCACGACGCCGTGGCCAGCGAGAGCAGAATCAAAAAATAACGGAATCTGGAATGTGGTTGCATCAAAAACCGGCAGGAGTCGCCCAAGCCTATCCCGGAGAAGTCGGGAGCCCATTGTAGCGGAGTCAGGGCTTGCAACTGGTCAAGGCCGTGTTTCGGGAAGGCGTTCCGGCCCGCAATGTCAAGTACCGGAACGATGCCGGGTCAGGACTGCGGCGACTTCGTCGCTTCCTCCGCAGCCTTTTCCATGTCGACGCCATCGACCCAGCCGCCACCCAGCGCACGGTAGATATTGACGACCTGTATCAACCGGTCCGCCGCGGTGCCCATCGCCGCCAGTTCGGCGACGAACAGTTCGTTCTCGGCATAAAGAACATCGACATAGCTGGCCGCACCGTTTTCGAACTTCAACCGTGACAGCCGGGCGTATTCGCGCAAGGCGGCGACGCGCGCCTGCTGCGCGACGAGGGACTCGGAGGTCTTCTGCGCGCCGGTAAGGGCATCGTTGGTATCGCGCAGGGCATTGAGTATGGCCAACTGGTAGCCGGCCAGCGCCTCGCGTTCGCCGGCCTCTGCCGAGCGAACTTGTCCCTCGATATTGCCGAAGGTGAACACCGGGCCGCCGATATTGGCGGCCAGCGCGGCGATGCTTGCCGGGCCGGAGAGGAAGTTGCTCGCGGCGGCGCTCAGCGAACCCAGCATGCCGGTCAGCGAGATGGTTGGGAAGTAGAGCGAGCGGGCGACGCCGATGTCGGCATTGGCGGCGACCAGGTTCTGCTCCGCCTGCAGCACGTCGGGACGGCGCTCGATCAGCGACGAGGGCAGGCCCGGCGGCGTCGGCGGCACGGTCAGGTCCTCGATGGTGCGACCGCGCCGGATCGGGCCGGGGGAACGGCCGAGCAGCACCGAGAGCAGGTTTTCCTGTGCCGAGATCTGCTGTTCGAGCAGCGGAATGGCCTGCATCGCCTGCTGGTACTGCGACTCCACCTGCGACACTTCGACCTGCGAGACCACGCCGCCGGCGAAGCGCAGCCTGAATATGCGCAGCGAATCCTTGTGGTTGGCGGCGGTGGCGCGCGAAATTTCCAGCTTGCGGTCGAGCGAACGCAGCGTGACGTAGCCCGATGCGACACCGGAGACCACCGTCAGCAGCGTGCCGCGGCGGCCCTGTTCGCTGGCATAGAGGCGGGCTTGCGCGGCCTCGCTCTGCCGGCGTACGCGGCCGAACAGGTCGACCTGCCAGGCCGCGCTGATGGTGCCCTGATACAGGTTGTACCAGGGATCGACGCCGGCCGGAATCGGGCTCACGCCGACTTCCGAACTGCGGTTGCGGCTGCCGTCGAGGCCGTAGCCGATCTGCGGAAAGAACTGCGAGCGCGTGGTGGCCAGCTGCCCGAGGTACTGATCGACGCGCGCCGCGGCGATGCGGATGTCGTAGTTCCGGCGCAGCGCGGTTTCGATCAGTTCGTCGAGCGCGGGATCCTGGAACTGCTGCCACCAGCGCAGGTTGGCGAATTCCGCGGCCTGCGGGTAGTCGACCCGCCAGGCGACCGGCACTTCGGCTGCGGGGCGGACGTAGTCGGGGCCCACGGTGCAGCCGACGAGGGTCGCGGCCAGGGCGATCACGAGCAGCGGACGGCGCAGGGCTTTGTTCAAGGCGGCCATGTCAGTGCGCCTCCGCTTCGGGCGGGGCGGACTTCGCCGCCCGGCGCGCGCTCCAGCTTTCCAGCAGCGTGAAGAAGAGCGGGACGAAGAAGGTGGCGACCAGGGTCGACACCAGCATGCCGCCGATGACGCCGGTGCCTATCGCGCGCAGGCTGTTGGCGCCGGGACCGCTGGCCATCGCCAGCGGCACGCAGCCGAGGATGAAGGCGAAGGATGTCATCAGGATCGCGCGCAGGCGCAGGCCGGCCGCTTCGATCGCCGCCTCGCGGATGGCCATGCCCTGGTGCACGCGCTCGATGGCGAACTCGACGATCAGGATCGCGTTCTTCGCCGAGAGGCCGACCAGGGTGACCAGGCCGACCTGGAAGTACACGTCGTTCTCCAGGCCGCGCACCCAGGTCAGCAGCAGCGCGCCGAAGATGGCGAAGGGCACGGTGAGCACCACCGCCACCGGCAGCGTCCATTTCTCGAACTGCGCGGCGAGCAGCAGGAAGACCACGATGATGCCGAAGATGAAGGCCGACGATGAGGTGCTGCCCGAGGCCTTTTCCTGCAGCGCCTGGCCGGCCCAGGCGTAGGTGAAGCCTTCGCCCAACACCTCGCCGGCGACCTCCTCCATCGCCTTCAGGGCCTGGCCGGAGCTGTAGCCCTCGGCGGGATTGCCGGTAATCTTTACCGCCGGAAAACCGTTGAAGCGCGTGATCAGCTTGGGCGCCGCGACGTAGCTCAGGGTGACCAGGGTCGACAGCGGCACCATGGCGCCGTTCTTCGAGCGGATATAGACCTTGTCGAAATCGGCCGGGCGCGCGCGGTAGTCGGCATCGGCCTGCAGCACCACCCACCAGACGCGGCTGAACTGGCTGAACTGGCCGGCGACCTGCGAGCCGAAATAGGCCTGGACGGTCTGGAACACATCGGCCACCGGCACGCCCAGCAGCTCGGCCTTGTTGCGGTCGAGGTCGAGGAAGAGCTGCTGCGAGGTGGCGCGGAAGGTGCTGCTGACGCCCTGCAATTCGTGGCGCTGGCGCGCCTTGGCGAGGAAGGCCTGGAGCTTTTCCTGGAGGATCGCCGGCGGGCCGCCGATGCGGTTCTGGACATAGAACTCGAAGCCGCCGGTGGTGCCCATGCCGGGAATTGACGGCGGATTCAGGGCGAAGACGAAACCGTCGCGCAGTTTGGCGAAGGCGGCGTTGAGCCGTGGCAGCGCGGCAAACGAAAGCAGCGACGGATCCTTGCGCTCCTCGAAGGGCTTGAACGAACCGAACAGCACCGCGGCATTGTTCTGGAACTGGCCGTCGATCAGGCTGTAGCCGTTCACCGTGGCGACGTCCTGCACCGCCGGGTCGGCCAGCACGATCTTTTCGGCTTCGCCGGTGAGCCGGCTGACGACGCTCTGGCTGGCGGCGTCCGGCGCCGCGGCGGCGATGAAGAAGTAGCCCTGGTCCTCGTCGGGGACGAAACTGGACGGCACGATGCGGAACAGTGCGAGGATCGCCACCAGCACCGCGATGAAGGCGGCCAGGCCTTTCACCGGATTGTCGATGACGCGGGAGACGCCGCCGATGTAGCCCTGGCGCACGCGTTCGAAGCTGTTTTCGAACCAGAGAAAGAAGCCCTTCTTTTCGCCGTGGTGCGCCTTGAGGATGATCGCGGCCAGCGCCGGCGACAGCGTCAGGGCCATGATGCCGGAGATCACCATGGAAATCGCGATGGTCACCGCGAACTGCTTGTAGAGCGTGCCGGTGACGCCGCCTAGGAAGGCCACCGGCAGGAACACGGCGAGCAGCACCAGCACGATCGAGATCAGCGCCCCGGCGATTTCCGTCATCGCCGCCTTGGCCGCCTCGAAGGGCGACAGCTTCTTCGTCGTCATGTTGGCTTCGACCGTTTCCACCACCACGATGGCATCGTCGACAACGAGGCCGATGGCGAGGATCATGCCGAACATGGTCAGCATGTTGATCGAGAAGCCGAACAGGTGCATGCCGACGAAGGTGCCGATGATCGACACCGGCACGGCCAGGATCGGGATCACCGTCGCGCGCAGCGTCTGCAGGAAGACGAAGACCACCAGCACGACGAGGATCACCGCCTCGACGAAGGTATGCACCACCTTTTCGATCGAGTTGATGGTGAACAGGCTGGTGTCGAGCACGATCTTGTATTCCAGCCCGGGCGGGAAGGATTTCTTCAGCTCGGCCAGGCGCGCGCGCACGGCTTTCGCGGTCTCGACCGCATTGGCGCCCGGCTGCTGGTACACGGCGATCGTAGTGCCGACCTTGCCGTTGATGCGGCTGGCGATGCTGTAGTCGCGCTTGGCCAGTTCCACGCGGCCGATGTCCTTGAGGCGGACGATGGCCGAGCCCTGCTGCGCGGCGCGGATGATGATGTCCTCGAACTCCTCCGGCTTGGTCAGCAGCCCCTGCGCGGTGACGACGAAGGACTGCGCCACGTCGGGCAGCATCGGCTGGGCGCCGAGCTGGCCGATACCGAAAGTCTGGTTCTGGCTCTGGATGGCATCCGCCACCTGCTTGGCGGTGACGCCCATCTCGGCCATGCGGTCGGGGCGCAGCCAGACCCGCATGGCGATGTCGGGCAGGCCGAAGACGCTGGCGCGGTTGGCGCCGGGGATGCGCTTCAGCTCTTCGAGGATATTCAGGTTGGCGTAGTTGTCGATGAAGGTCGGGTCGTAGCTGTCGTCCGGCGAGAAAACCGAGAACACCATCATGAAGCTCGACGACTTCTTGTCCACCGTGACGCCCTGCTGCACCACCGACTGCGGCAGCTGCGCCATGGCCTGGCTGACGCGGTTCTGCACGTTCACCTGATTGATGTCGGTGTCGGTGCCCGGCGCGAACACCACGCTCAGCGTCAGGTTGCCCGAGGACGAGCTGGCCGACTGGAAGTACAGCAGGTTGTCCACGCCGTTGATCTGCGCCTCCAGCGGCGCGGCGACGGTGTTGGCGATGACCTCGGCGGTGGCGCCGGGATAGCGCGCGCTGACCTGGATCTGCGGCGGCGCCATGTCGGGGTACTGCTCGATCGGCGCGACGGACAGCGACACGGCGCCGGCCAGCACGATCAAGAGCGAGATGACCGAGGAGAGGATCGGCCGGGCGATGAAGAAATGCGTAAACATGGGCGGCCCCGTCCCTTAGCGCGCGGGCGCGGCCGGATTTTCCGTAGCCTTTTCCACGGGCTTTCCGCCTGGCTTCTCGGCCGCCTTTTCGCCCGGTGCCGCCTCCCGCTTTTCGGCCGGGACCGGCGTTACCGGAATGTTGGGAGCGAGTCGGGCGAAGCCGTCGACGATGACCCGGTCACCGGCCTTGAGGCCCTGGTCGATCAGGATATCCTTGTCGCCAAAGTAAGGGCCGACCACCACGGGCCGGATCTCCACCTCGTTCTTCGCATTCGCCAGGATCACGAAGTGCCCGCGCGCGCCCTGCTGTACCGCCAGCTGTGGCAGCACTACGGCGCCGGGGCGGATGGTGCCGTGGAGGTTCACCGAAACGAACATGCCTGGGCGCAGTTCCTTGCCGGGATTTGGCACCGCTGCGCGTACCAGGAAGGAGCCGGTGTCCTGGCTGAAGGAGGGGTCGGCGAAGTTGATGCGGCCGCGCTGCGGATAGGCGCGATTGCCGGGCAGCACCAGTTCCACCTCGTAGTTCTGCTCGGGCGGCGCCACCAGCAGCTTCTTCGCGACCTTTTCGCGGAAGGACTCGATCTGGTTCTGCGAAATGCTGAAGGTGACCCAGATCGGATCGAGTGCGGCGACATAGGTCAGGCGCGCGGTTTCCGCCGCGGCGCCGACATAGGCACCCTCGCGCTGCAGGGCGCGACCGGTCGAGCCGCTTACCGGAGACCTGACGGTTGTGTAGTCGAGGTTGAGCCGGGCCTCCTGCACCTTGGCCTGCGCCGAATGCACGGCGGCGCTGGCCATCTCGTAATCACCCGTGGCACGGTCGAGGTCGGCCTGCGACAGGGCATTCTGCTCGGCCAGCGGCTTGACGCGCTTCAGCGTCGCCGTCGACGTGGTCAGGCGCGCCTGCTGCGCGGCAAGTTCGCCCTCCGCGGCATCGAGCTGCGCCTTGAAGGGTTTCGGATCGATCTGGAACAGCACCTGTCCTTCCTTGACGAAACTGCCCTCGGTGTAGGCAATGCGTTCGAGGAAGCCGGCGACGCGGGCGACGATCTCCACCTGGCGCGAACTCTCGGTCTGGCCGACGAAGGTCGATACCTGCGGTACGTCGCGCGGCGCCACGGTGATATAGCCCACCTCGGGCGCCTGCTTCGGCGCTGCCTGCTTTGGGTCAGAACAGGCGCCAAGCAGGGAAGCTGCGGCAAGCAGGATGGGAATCGCGATTTTGTGCGTGCCGAACATGAACGATGTCCTTGAAATGGGCTGAAGGTGGGAGTGCGGCATTTTGAAGCAGGCTGGCGCCGTCAGGCAAAAAGTCGGCGCCGGCGATACGGCGACCTGGGCACCTCACCCGGGTCACCGTCCGCCTTACTCTTCCATGGAGTTGAGGCCGTAGATGGCGACCAGCACGTCGCTGGGCTTGAAGGGTGCGAACCAGCGCTCGAAGACCGAGACGATGGCGCCCGAGCGGTAGGTCACCGCCAGGGCGCGGTTCACGGCCAGGCGGAAGTCGGGGTCGCCACGGCGCAGGGCGAAGGCGTAGGGCTCCAGCGAGAAGTCCTCGTCGAGCAGCTTGAAGCGGGTCCGCGACGAATCGCGCCCGACCAGGCCGATCAGCACGACCCGGTCGCCGGCCAGGGCCTGCGCCTTGCCCTCTTCCAGCGCCTTGAAGGCATCCTCGCGATCCTTGAACGGCAGCACTTCGGCGGCGATCTTGGCGTTGGCCAGCGCTTCGGTCACGCGCCTTTGGGTCGTCGTACCGGAGACCACGGAAAGCTTCTTGCCGGCCAGGTCGGCCGCCTTTTTCACGCCGCTGTCGGCGCGCACCAGCAAGGCGCCGGTCTGGACGAAGGTGGTAGTGCTGAAGTCGACCTTTTCCTGGCGCTTGAGCGTGTTGGTGGTGACGCCGCATTCCATGTCGGCCTTGCCTTCGGCCACCAGCGCCAGGCGCTCCGGCGTGGTGCCCGCCACCCAGTTGATCTTCAGCGTGTCGAGGCCGAGCTGTTTCTGGATTTGCGCGACGATGCCTTCGCACAGGCTGATCGAGAAACCCGCGGGCTTGAAGGCCTTGGTGTCGTCGAAGGAAAACGGCGTCGCGTTTTGCGCGTAGGCGAGCGTGATGGATTTTGATGACTTGATCTTCGCCAGCGTATCCGGCGCGTCGGCGGCATGGGAGCCCAGGGCGAATGCCGCAAGCAGGGTGAGGGAGAGCAGTTTTTTCATCGCATTTTCCTGACGGGTATTTTTGGGGAGGTCGGCAGCATGACTTGCGGATGCGGCGCACGACCGTGGGTGGCGCCCGCTTCCCGCCTTGCGATTCTACCGGCGAATCGCCAGACGCCGAACACCGGCCACGGGTGCCTGTCGCAATAGGCCACGCCCGCCGCAGGCCGGCAACCTTGCGGGCGGGCCGGGTCGGGCTTCGTTCGGCTTTGATCATCAACTTCTTGGGCGGCAATGCATTCCCGAATGGACAAATTCATCCTTTCACCAGCCATTACTATGTAGACTGTGGGTGTTGTCGCTGGATGGCTGCGCGTTTTTCTCCCGAGCAGGCCAAGCTGCCGCGTCGTCACCGTCCAGCAAAAATTTGTCACCCCCTTCCTTGATACCCGATGGGAAAATTGGAGCAAGAAATGATCGATCTTGAGGTAATGCACCGCATCCAGGCGACGCTGCTCGAACGCAAGGGCGCGGCGCCGGATTCGTCCTATGTCGCCAGCCTGTATGCCAAGGGTACCGACGCGATCTGCAAGAAGGTGGCCGAGGAAGCCGCGGAAACCATCATGGCCGCCAAGGATGGCGATCGCCTGCATCTGGTTCGCGAAGTCACCGACCTGTGGTTCCACAGCATGATCCTGCTCGCGCAATTCGACATCGGCGTCGATGACGTGATGGTCGAGTTCCGGCGCCGGGAGGGAATTTCCGGAATCGACGAAAAGAATGGACGCGGCGAATGAGCGCCGCATCCATTCTTTCGGCGCAGGCTAACGCGAGCGCAGCGAGGGTTAAGGCGCAAAGCGCCGGCCGTAGCCAAAAGAACAGCCGGAGCCCGGAATGATGAGCGACTGCATTTTTTGCCGGATCGCGCGTGGCGAGATACCGTCGAAGAAGGTCTATGAGGACGAGGAAATCTTCGCCTTCCATGACATCAACCCGATCGCGCCGGTGCATTTCATGATCGTGCCCAAGCTGCACATCCCGTCGCTGATGGATGCCGAGCCGGGCCACCGCATGCTGCTCGGGCACATGCTGGCCAAGGCCAACGACTTGGCCCGCAGCCAGGGGCTGGTCGAGGGCTTTCGCACCATCATCAACACCGGTCGGATCGGACAGCAGGAGGTGTATCATTTGCACATTCACATCCTGGGCGGTCCCGAGCCCCTGGGGTCCATGCTCAAGCGCAGAGCGCCTTGAAAATTCAATGAGCGCGAGGAGAAGGCAGAATGGGTTCATTTAGCATTTGGCATTGGCTGATCGTGCTGGTCATCGTGATGCTGGTATTCGGCACGAAGAAGCTGCGCAACGTCGGATCGGACCTCGGTGGCGCCGTAAAAGGCTTCAAGGACGGCATGAAGGACGCCGGTGCCGACAAATCCTCCGATAAATCGGCCGAACCGCAGCAGGTCACCGGCCAGACCATCGACGTCGAGTCGCGTCGGGAGCAGACCAAGTCCTGATGCCGGGAGGTTTCGCGTCATGCGGCCTCGTGCCGCGGTGGCGTTTCTCCGGTCTGTTCCGCACTTTCAAGGCTCCCACCTAATTCATGTTCGACGTCGGCCTTACCGAGTTGTTGGTCATCGCCGTCGTGGCGCTGGTCGTCATCGGCCCGGAGCGCCTGCCCAAGGTGGCGCGTACCGCCGGTCTCCTGCTCGGCCGCCTGCAGCGCTATGTCAGCGACGTCAAGAGCGACATCAATCGCGAGATCCAGCTTGACGAACTGAAAAAGATGCAGCAGGAGATGACCGATCAGGTTACGAACCTGCAAGCGTCCGTGACCCACGAAATGCGCGAGGTGGAGTCTTCCGTGAACAAGGCAGTCGAACCGCTGGCGGCCGATGTCGCCGTGTCGCCGGCGCCGACTTTCGATGCGACTCCCGCGGCCGAGGCACAGTCGGCATCCCTGCCGGCGACCGCCCCGGCTCCCGTGTCCGCAGAAGCAGTCAAGACCTGATGGCCGACGAACAGCAGGAGACTTTTCTCTCCCATCTGGTCGAATTGCGCGACCGCCTGATCCGGATCCTCATTGCCGTCGGCGTGGTCTTCGTACCGCTGGCCTTCTATGCCCGCGAGCTGTATTCGCTGCTGGCCGCCCCTTTGCTGAAGAAACTGCCCGCGGGCGGCCAGATGATCGCCACGGACGTGGTCGGCGTATTCCTGGTGCCGATGAAAGTCTCCCTGATGACGGCCTTCCTGGTCGTCCTGCCTTACGTGCTGTATCAGGTCTGGGCCTTTGTCGCACCGGGGCTGTACGCCCATGAGAAGAAACTGGCGATGCCGCTGGTGGCCGCCTCGGTGATCCTGTTTTTCATCGGCATGGCCTTTGCCTACTTCGCCTTTTTCCCCATGGTGTTCGGCTTCATGGCGCAATTTGCGCCTGAAGGTGTGGCCTGGATGACCGACATCGAGAAGTACTTCTCCTTCGTCCTCACGATGTTCCTGGCGTTCGGCGTCACTTTCGAGGTGCCGATCGTCGTCATCGTGCTGGTGAAGATCGGTCTGGTCGACGTGATCAAGCTGCGCGAGTGGCGCCCCTACGTGATCGTCGGCGCCTTCGTCATCGGTGCGATATTCACGCCGCCCGACGTGATTTCCCAGTTCATGATGGCGGTGCCGCTGTGGCTGCTGTACGAGCTGGGGATTATCCTCGCCAGCTTCATCGTCAAGCCCGCGGCCGAGCCGGCCGGCCAGTCCGACTACAGTCCGCCCTCGGACGAGGAAATGAACCGGGAACTCGATCGCGCCGAGCAGCAGTCGCGCGATTAGGGCCGCTTTCGCGTGCGGCCGGCGCGGCGCGTCACGAGGTGCTCGCGGTGGCGTGCCACAACCTAAGTTTGTCCAGCGAGACCCGGTCGGCCTCCGGCAGGACCATGCGGGCACCATCAAAATTCTCGTTGATGGTGTAGTCGCTCACGGTGATTACGGTGGGAATTCCGGCGGCCAGGCTGGCCGCCAGGCCATGCGAGGAATCCTCGATCGCCAGGCAGTCGCGCGGCGGCAGGTTGAGTTGCTTCAGCGTCCAGTGGTAGAGCTCCGGGGCGGGCTTCTTGGCCGCGACCACCGCACCGGAGGCGATGGCATCGAACCAGCTGTCGGCATTCGGACCGAGGTTTGCCCGCAACAGGCCGACCACGTTTTCCAGCTTCGAGCTCGACGCGATCGCCAACCGGACACCCTCGGTACGTGCGTCGCAGATCAGCTGGCCGATGTCCGCCCGCAGCGGTATCGCACCGGCTGCCAGCAGGCGCTGGTAGTTGCGCGTCTTGATTTCATGGATCCGCGCCACGAGATCGTCGAAGTCGGCGCGCGCGCGCGTCGCCGGATCGAACTTGTCGGCGTAATGGCGGATCCTTTCCCGGCCGCCGGCGACATCCAGCAGGGTGCCGTAAAAGGCCTCGTCCCAGTGCCAGGGCAGGCCGACTTCGGCGAAAGCCGCGTTGAACGCCGGGCGATGACCGTCGCGTTCCGTGTTGGCGAGGGTACCGTCGACATCGAAAATGATTGCGCGCAGAGCCATGATGAATAACACCCGACATGAAATGAGGGATAAAGACTAGCCGATTTTTGGCTGCGATGGAAAACCGGCGATTTATCATGGAAGCCCGCCACGGCCCGTTTTTCTGCAAGCCGGACGGTGCTAGAGTGCACCCCAACGGGCGCCGGCGTCCTGCCGGCGCACATCGAGCTGCACCGCGATTGGAGACAGAGCGCACGTGAAACCGACGAACATCGGCGGCCATGACTATTTCCACAAGGTCGTGGATTGCCAATGGGCCTGCCCGGCCCACACCCCCGTTCCCGAGTACATCCGCCTGATTGCCGCCGGCCGTTACTCCGAAGCCTACCTGATCAACTGGCGCTCCAACGTCTTTCCGGGCATCCTCGGCCGCGTTTGCGACCGGCCCTGCGAGCCGGCTTGCCGCCGCGGCCGCGTGGACGAGGAACCGGTGGCGATCTGCCGGCTCAAGCGTGTTTGCGCCGACCTCAAGGACGACATCACCGGGCGCCTGCCGCGTGCGCCGGAGAAAAACAACGGCAAGCGCATCGCCTGCGTCGGCGCCGGTCCGGCCTCGCTCACCGTGGCGCGCGACCTTGCCGTCCTCGGCTACCAGGTCACGGTGTTCGATAACGGCGCGGCGCCCGGCGGCATGATGCGCAGCCAGATTCCAAAGTTCCGCCTGCCCGACGATGTCATCGACGAGGAATGCGGCTACATCATCGGTCTGGGCGTCGAAACGCGCTACAACCAGTGGGTCGGCAGCCTCAAGGAGCTGCTGGCCGGCGACTGGGACGCGGTCTTCGTCGGCACCGGCGCGCCGAAGGGGCGCGATGCGCCGATCCCGGGCCGCCAGGAAGCCGCGAAGCACATCCATATCGGCATCGACTGGCTGGCCAACGTGGCCTTCGGCCATACGACGAAGATATCGAAGCGGGTGATCGTCCTCGGTGGCGGCAACACGGCGATGGACTGCTGCCGCTCGGCGCGGCGCCTCGGCGGCGACGACGTCAAGGTCATCGTGCGCAGCGGCTTCGACGAGATGAAGGCATCACCCTGGGAGAAGGAAGAAGCCATCCACGAAGGCATCCCCATCCTCAACATGCGCGTGCCGAAGGAATTCCGCCATGACAACGGCAAGCTGACCGGCGTGCTGTTCGAGATCGTGCGCGCCGAGTACGACGCCAAGGGCCGGCGCAGCCTGATCCCGACCGGCGAACCCGACGAGTTCCACGAGTGCGATGAAGTGCTGGTGGCGATCGGCCAGGAGAACGCCTTCCCCTGGATCGAGAAGGACATCGGCCTCGAGTTCGACAAGTGGGACATGCCGGTGCTCAACGAAAAGACCCTGCAATCGACGCTGCCCAGGGTCTTTTTCGGCGGCGACGCGGCGCTGGGGCCGAAGAACATCATTACCGCGGCGGCCCAGGGCCACGACGCGGCGATCTCGATCGACCTGTTCTGCCGCGGCAAGGATCTCGACGACCGGCCGCCGCCCGAGTTCAACCTGGTCAGCCAGAAGATGGGCATCCACGAGTGGAGCTACGACAACCAGGTCTCCGAGGAAGAGCGCAAGAAGGTGCCGGTCAAGGCGCTGGAGAAGACCCTCAAGGACATCAAGCTCGAACTCGAAATGGGCTTCGATCCCTTCATGGCCTGCGCCGAGGCGGAGCGCTGCCTCAATTGCGACATCGAGACGGTGTTCACGGTCAAGACCTGCATCGAATGCGACGCCTGCGTCGATATCTGCCCGACGGAGTGCATCACCTTCACTCGCAATGGCGAGGAGGACGACTTGCGCGGCCGGCTCAAGGCGCCGGCGCAGAATCGCGAGCAGGCCCTCTACGTCTCGGATGTGCTGAAGACCGGGCGGGTCATGGTCAAGGACGAGAACATCTGCCTGCATTGCGGCATGTGCGCCGAACGCTGTCCGACCGGCGCCTGGGACATGCAGAAGTTCTTCATGCAGTGCGCCGAAGCGGGGACGGAAGCGAAAAGGACATGAATGCCATGAAACCCATCCAGAGCAGCAACGATTTCGTCATCAAGTTCGCCAACGTGAACGGCTCGGGTTCGGCCTCGGCCAACGAACTGTTCGCCCGCGCCATCATGCGCATGGGCGTGCCGGTGGCGCCGCGCAACATCTTCCCGTCCAACATCCAGGGCATGCCGACCTGGTACGAGATGCGCGTCTCGGCCGCCGGCTGGCTCGGCCGCCGCGGCGGCTGCGACCTGATGGTGGCGATGAATCCGCAGACCTGGGACCGCGACATCGCCGAGATCGAACCCGGCGGCTACCTGTTCTACGATTCGACCAAGGCGCAGCCCCGCTCGCGCTTTCGTGAAGACATCACGGTGCTGGGCATTCCCCTCACCGAAATCTGCAACCGCGAATACACGGATGCGCGCCAGCGCCAGCTGTTCAAGAACATCATGTACGTCGGCGCACTGACGGCCCTGCTCGGCATCGAATTCAGCGTCGTCGAAAAACTGATCGCCGACCAGTATCGCGGCAAGGACAAGCTGATCGGCGCCAACGTCAATGCCCTCAAGCTCGGCTACGATCACGCCAGGGCCAATCTGCCGTGCCCGATCGGCTTGCGCGTCGAACGTGCCGACGGCGTCGGCGACAAGATCTTCATCAACGGCAACAATGCCTGCGGTCTCGGTGCGGTGTATGGCGGCGCCACGGTGGCCGGCTGGTACCCGATCACGCCCTCGACGTCGGTGATCGAAGCCTACAGCAGTTATTGCCGCAAGTACCGCACCGATCCCGACAACGGCATGGCGCGTTATGCGATTGTCCAGGCCGAGGATGAACTGGCCTCGATCGGCATGGTGATCGGCGCGGCATGGAACGGCGCCCGCGCCTTTACCGCCACCTCCGGCCCCGGCATTTCGCTGATGCAGGAATTCTTCGGCCTGGCCTATTTCGCCGAAGTGCCGGTCGTGGTCTTCAACGTCCAGCGCGGCGGCCCGTCCACCGGCATGCCGACGCGCACCCAGCAGTCCGACCTGATCTCCTGCGCCTATGCCTCGCACGGCGACACCAAGCACGTACTGCTGTTTCCCGAGGATCCCTACGAGTGCTTCACGCTCGGCGCCCAGGCCTTCGACCTCGCGGATCGCCTGCAGACACCGGTCTTCGTCCTGCTCGACCTCGACATCGGCATGAACGACAGGCTGTGCCAGCCTTTCGACTGGGATGACAGCCGTCGCTACGATCGCGGCAAGGTAATGACGGCAGAGATGCTGGAAGCCGGCAAGAATTTCGGCCGCTACCTCGACGTCGATGGCGACGGCATTCCCTGGCGCACGATTCCCGGCACCCACCCGACCAAGGGTGCCTTTTTCAGCCGCGGCACCACGCGCAATGCCTACGCCAAGTACAGCGAGGCCGGTACGGACTATGTGTATAACATGGAGCGCCTGCGACGCAAGCTGGAGACGGCGAAGAAGCTGGTGCCGGCGCCGGTGCTGCAGTCCGCATCGGAGCCCACCCGTTTCGGCGCGATCCATTACGGTTCGACCAGTCCGGCCATGGCCGAGGCCTCCGCGCTGCTCGAAGCGCAGGGAATCCATGTCGACACCCTGCGCGTGCGCGGCTTCCCGTTTGCCGATGAGGTGATCGACTTCATCGACGAACATGATTTCGTCTTCGTCGTCGAACAGAACGAAAGCGGCCAGTTGCGCATGCTGCTGCTGACCGAGGGCGAAATCGATCCGAAGAAGCTGATCCGGGTCCTGCACTACGACGGTACGCCGATTACCGCCCGCTTCATATCCGGCAGGATCGCCGACGCGCTTTCCGAACACAAGGTGACCCCCCTTCGCAAACAGGTGGCCTCATGACCTATCTCGCCAAACCCAAACTGCTGCGCGCCGATGCGCCGCGCAATGCCGTCGGCTACACCCGCCGCGACTACGAGGGCGCGATCTCGACCCTGTGCGCCGGCTGCGGCCACGACTCGATCTCCGCGGCCGTGGTGCAGGCCTGCTTCGACCTCGACATCGAGCCGCACAAGGTGGCCAAGCTCTCCGGCATCGGCTGTTCGTCGAAGACGCCTGACTATTTCCTCGGCGCCTCGCACGGCTTCAACACCACCCACGGCCGCATGCCGTCGGTGCTGACCGGCGCCGCGCTGGCCAACCGCGAGCTGATCTATCTCGGCGTCTCCGGCGACGGCGATTCCGCCTCGATCGGCATCGCCCAGTTCGCCCACGCCATGCGGCGCGGCGTGAACATGGCCTACATCTGCGAGAACAACGGGGTCTATGGCCTGACCAAGGGCCAGTTCTCGGCCACCGCCGACAAGGGCTCGAAGAACAAGCGCGGCGTGGTCAACAGCGATACGCCGATCGACCTCGTGGCGCTGTCGCTGCAGCTCGGTGCGACCTTCGTCGCGCGCAGCTTTTCCGGCGACAAGGAGCAGCTGGTGCCGCTGATCAAGGGCGCGCTGCGCCACCGCGGCCCGGCCTTCATCGACGTCATCAGCCCCTGCGTCACGTTCAACAACCACGCCGGCTCGACCAAGAGCTACGACTACGTGCGCGAGCACAACGAGGCGGTGAATCGCCTCGACGTGATCCTGCCGCGCGACAAGATCGAGACCAGCTATAGCCCGGGTTCGCTGCGCCGCGTGGTCCAGCACGACGGTTCGGTGCTGCTGCTGCGCAAGGTGGCTGTCGACTACGACCCGGCAGACCGCGTCGCCGCGATGAATTACCTGCAGGAGCGGCAGACGCTGGGCGAGATCGTTACCGGCCTGATCTACGTCGACAGCAGCGCCGAGGACATGCATCGCCACCTGAATACGGTGGAGAAACCGCTCAACCAGCTGGGTGATGCCTACCTTTGTCCCGGCGCCAAGGCGCTCGATGCGCTGAACGCTTCGCTGCGCTGACCTGGCTTCCTTGCCCTTGTGGGGCAGACTTTAGTCTGCCTGCCGGCGTGCTGCCTATTCCTTCGGCGGGCGCGGGCGCTTGCCGATGGCGATGTCGAGGCCCACGATGCGGCCGTCCCGCTTCAGCTCGAAGCGGGCGGTCTTGCCGGGTTCCAGTGCGGCGATCAGTTCCAGCATCGCCTGGGCGTCCTTCACCGGTTTGCCGGCCACCTGGGTCAGCACGTCGCCGGGCCTGATGCCGGCCTTGTCGGCCGGGCTGCCACGCATCACGCCGGCGATCAGCGCGCCGCGGATGTCGGCCAGCTTGAAGGATTCGGCAAGCTCGGGGGTGATCTCCTGCACCTCGATGCCGACCCAGCCGCGCGTCACGCCGCCGGTCTTGACGATCTGCTCCATGACGTTCTTCGCCAGCGAGACGGGGATGGCGAAGCCGATGCCCATCGACCCGCCGCTTTGCGAAT
>JADYZH010000006.1 GCA_020853215.1 Sulfuritalea sp.
TCCTGCACCTCGATGCCGACCCAGCCGCGCGTCACGCCGCCGGTCTTGACGATCTGCTCCATGACGTTCTTCGCCAGCGAGACGGGGATGGCGAAGCCGATGCCCATCGACCCGCCGCTTTGCGAATAGATCGCCGTATTGATGCCCACCAGGTGGCCGTTGGCATCGACCAGGGCGCCGCCCGAATTGCCCGGGTTGATCGCGGCGTCGGTCTGGATGAAGTTCTCGAAGGTGTTGATCCCGAGTTGCGAGCGGCCCAGCGCCGAAACGATGCCGGAGGTGACGGTCTGGCCGACGCCGAAGGGATTGCCGATGGCCAGCACGACGTCGCCGACGCGCAGGCTGTCGCTGCTGCCGAAGGCGATCACCGGCAGCTTGTGGTCGGCCGGGATGCGCAATACCGCCAGGTCGGATTCGGGGTCCGAACCGACCACGCGCGCCTTGTACTTGCTGCCGTCGTTATGCGCGACCTCGATCTCGTCGGCGCCGTCGATGACATGGAAGTTGGTCAGGATGTAGCCCTCGGGCGAGACCACCACGCCGCTGCCCAGTCCGGAACGGCGTTGCGATTCCTCGCCGAAGCGGTCGCCGAAGAAATGGCGGAAGATCGGGTCGTTGATGAATGGGTGGCGCGCGCCCTTCACCTCCTGGCTGGTGAAGATGTGCACCACGGCCGGAACCGCCTTTTTCGCCGCATCGGCATGGGAACCGGGGCGTTGCAGTTCGCTGCCGGCAGGGGCTTCGAACACCGTCGCCACTTCCGTGACACCGCCGGGGGAGGGCATGTGCACCAGCCACTCCGGCTTGAGTGTCTTGACGACGAACAGCACGGCAACGCTGACCGTGACGGTCTGGGCAAAAATCAGCCAAAGGCGGCGCATAATTTGTCTTGTCGCGTTCCCGGCGTTGCCGGGAACGATTTTCCTTGCGGATGGGGTGTGAATGATGCCGGATGATTCGGTCGCACGTGAAGAACTGCGCGCCTGGCTGGATTCCCAGCTGGACGCCGCGCGTTTTCGCGATTATTGCCCAAACGGCCTGCAAGTGGAAGGCCGTGAGCGCATCCGGCGCATCGTCTGCGGGGTCACCGCCAGCCGGGCGCTGATCGAGGCCGCGGCCGAGCGCGGCGCGGATGCGCTGCTGGTGCATCACGGCTGGTTCTGGAAGGCCGAGGACGGGCGCGTCACGGGTTTCCGCAAACAGCGCATGGCGCGATTGCTGGCGCACGACATCAACCTGTTTGCCTACCACCTGCCGCTGGATGCCCATGCCACGCTGGGCAACAACGCGCAACTGGCATTGCGCCACGGCTGGACCGTCACGGGGCGTTTCGGCGAGCAGGAGATCGGTTTCATCGGCGTCCCGCCGGCGCCGACTTTTTCCGGCGAGCTGGCGCAGATCATGGAAGGCGTGCTGGGCCGCGCACCCCTGCTGATCGGCGATCCGGCGCGCGCAGTGGCGCGCATCGCGTGGTGCAGCGGCGGCGCGCAGGATTATTTTGAAGCCGCGCTGGCCACCGGCGCCGACGTTTTCGTTTCAGGCGAGATATCGGAACAGACCGTGCATCTTGCGCGTGAAACCGGGATGGCTTTCATCGCCGCCGGACACCATGCCACCGAGCGCTACGGAGTGATGGCGCTGGGCGCGCACCTGGCGGAAAAATTCGGCATCGCCTGCGAATTCGTCGACATCGACAATCCGGTGTGATGTTCCGGGCGATCGCGCTGCGGAGTAGAATCCGCCTGCTTACTGACTCATTGGTCAGTAACATCGTCCATCACGGAAGCCTTGCCCGGCCCCATGGCTGTCGCGTCGCTTCCCACTAAGAGAAACGTCCATGCCCGCGAAGAATCGATCCCTGGTGATTGCCCTTGCCGTCCTCGGCCTTGCCGGTCTCGGCGCGTTTGCCTGGTACGCCAACCAGCAGGTCGGCGGTGCGCCGGCGGCCGCTTCCGGCGCCGCCAAACCCGGCGCCCCGGCCGGCGGCCCGCCCGGCGGCTTCGCCATGGCGGTCGAATTGGCAAGGGTTGCGTCCGGCAGCCTCGATGACGAGGTGAGCGCGGTGGGTTCGCTGAAGTCGGTGGACTCGGTGGTGCTGCGGCCGGAGGTTACCGGGCGCGTCGCGGCGATCCGTTTTGCCGACGGCCAGAAAGTGGACAAGGGGGCTGCCCTGATCGAACTCGATGCCCAGACCCAGACGGCCGAATTGCAGCAGGCCCTGGCCAACCTCGGACTGGCAGAGGCCAACCTGAAGCGCAACGAGGAACTGATCCAGAAAAAGTTCGTTTCCCAGCGCGCGCTCGATGAGACTCGGGCGCAGCTCAAGGTGCAGGAAGCCGCCGTCGCGCTGGCCCGCGCCAGGCTGGCCAAGATGTCCCTGCGCGCGCCGTTTGCCGGCGTCGTTGGCCTGCGCAGCGTTTCCGTGGGCGACTACGTCAAGGAAGGCCAGGAGCTGGTCAACTTCGAAGGGCTGGCCGCGCTGAAGGTGGACTTCCGCCTGCCGGAGATGCACTTGGCCAAAATCGCCAGGGGCCAGCGCGTGGAACTGGCCAGCGACGCCATGCCGGGCAAGCGCTTTGCCGCGACGGTCGATGCGATCGATCCGCTGGTCGAGGCCAGCGGCCGCTCGCTGGCCGCGCGCGCCCGGCTCGACAATCCGGACGGCGCCTTGCGTCCCGGCATGTTCGTCCGCGTGCGCCTGGTGTTCGCCCGCCGCGACAACGTGCTGACCATCCCCGAGCAGGCCCTGGTGCCGGCCGCGCAGGGCACCACGGTGTTCGTCGTCGCCGACGGCAAGGTGAAGCAGACACCGGTGAAGACCGGCCAGCGCCGCGCCGGCAGCGTCGAAATCGTCGACGGCCTGCAGGCGGGCGACAGCGTCGTCACCGCGGGGCAGCTCAAGCTGCGCGACGGCGCGCCGGTCAGGTCGGTCGATGCGGCGGCGCCGGGCGGCGGCGATGCGGCGGGCGGCAAGCCGGCGCAGGGCCGCTGAAATGAGGATCTCCGAACTCTGCATCCAGCGCCCCGTGTTCGCCACCGTGATGAGCCTCACGGTGATGCTGATCGGGATCGTTTCCTACACCCGGCTGCCGGTGCGCGAATACCCGAAGATCGACGAGCCGGTGGTCACCGTCGATACCACCTACCGCGGCGCCTCCGCCGAAATCATCGAGTCGCAGATCACCAAGCCGCTGGAAGATTCGCTGGCCGGCATCGAAGGCGTCGATGTGCTGTCCTCGATCTCGCGCGCCGAGAATAGCCAGATTTCGGTGCGTTTCAAGATCGAGCGCAATCCCGATTCGGCCGCCTCCGACGTGCGCGACCGTGTCGCCCGGGTGCGCTCCAAACTGCCGCAGACCATCGAGGAACCGGTGATCGCCAAGGTCGAGGCCGACGCCAACCCGGTGATCTGGGTGGCCTTTTCCTCCGACCAGCATTCGCCGCTGGAAGTCACCGACGTCGCCAGCCGCATCGTCAAGCCGCGCCTGCAGACGCTGCCGGGGGCGGCCGACGTGCGCATCTTCGGCGACCGCAAGTTCGCCATGCGCGTCTGGCTCGACCGCGAGCGGCTGGCGGCGCACAACCTGACGCCGGCCGACATCGAGGACGCGTTGCGCAAACAGAACATCGAAGTCCCCGCCGGCCGCATCGAAAGCGTCCAGCGCGAGTTCTCGGTGGTGGCCCAGACCGACCTCGGCAAGCCGGAACAGTTCGAGCAGGTGGTGGTGCGCGCCCCCACCGCGGCCAGCCCCTACCCGGTGAAGATCCGCGACATCGGCCGCGTCGAAATCGGCGCCGCCAGCGAACGCAGCTCGGTGCGCTTCAACGGCCGCAGCGCGGTGGCGCTGGGCGTCATCAAGCAGGCCACCGCCAATCCGCTCGACCTGTCGCGGGCGCTGCGCGCGGAGCTGCCGCGCGTCACCCGGGATCTGCCGCAGGGCATGGAGGCGCGGATCGCCTACGACTCGTCGATCTTCATCGAACGCTCGATCGAGGCGGTGTTCACCACCATCGGCGAGGCGATCCTGCTGGTGGTGCTGATCATCTTCTTCTTCCTGCGCAACGTGCGGGCGACGCTGATTCCGCTGGTGACCATCCCGGTCTCGCTGGTCGGCGCCTTCGCCATCATGTTCGTGCTCGGTTTCACGGTGAATACGCTGACCCTGCTGGCGCTGGTGCTGGCCATCGGCCTGGTGGTGGATGACGCGATCGTGGTGCTGGAGAACATCTTCCGCCACATCGAACAGGGCATGGACCGCCGCCAGGCGGCGCTGCTCGGCGCGAAGGAAATCGGCTTCGCCGTGGTGGCGATGACGCTGACGCTGGCGGCGGTGTATGCCCCGGTCGCCTTCATGACCGGTCGCACCGGCAAGCTTTTCGTCGAATTCGCGCTGACCCTGGCCGGGGCGGTGATCGTTTCCGGCTTCGTCGCGCTGACGCTGTCGCCAATGATGAGCTCGCTGCTGCTGACCCACGAAAAACAGCACGGCAAGGCCTTCCTCGCCATCGAGGGCTTCCTCCACGGCGTGACCGAAGGCTACCGGCGCGTTCTGTCGGCATCGCTCAAGCGGCGCTGGATCGTGCTGCTGGCCTTCGTCCTGGTCGCCGGTGCCGGGGTGTTCTTCCTCAAGGCGCTGAAGTCGGAACTGGCGCCGGTGGAGGACCGCGGCGTGATCCTCGGCGTCTTCCTCGGACCGGAGGGGGCGACGCTGGACTACACCGCCAAGTACGCAAAACAGCTGGAAGGGATCTACAGCCAGACCAGGGATGTCGAGCGCTATTTCGTCGTCGCCGGCAATCCGACGGTCTCGCAGGGCATCTCTTTCATCGGCCTCACCGACTGGAACGCCCGCGAGCGCCGCTCGCCCGACATCGCCAGGGAATTGCAGCCGAAGTTCTTCGGCATACCCGGCGTGCTGGCCTTCCCGGTGACGCCGCCTTCGCTTGGCCAGAACCCGCGCGAGCGGCCGGTCAATTTCGTGGTGATCACCTCGGCCTCCTACGGCGAACTGCAAGGCATCACCAATCGCCTGCTCGGCGAGTTCGCCAAAAATCCGGGGTTGACCAACGTCGACACCGACCTCAAGCTGAACAAGCCGGAACTCGCGGTCGCCGTCGACCGCGAGCGTGCCGCCGACCTCGGCGTTGCCATCGAGACCGTCGGCCGCACCCTGGAGACCATGCTCGGCGGTCGCCAGGTGACGCGCTACAAGCAGGACGGCGAGCAGTACGACGTGATCGTCCAGGTGGCGGCCACCGACCGCACCACCCCGGCCGACGTCGGCGGCACCTTCGTCCGCGCCAACGGCGGGCAGATGGTGCCGCTCGACAGCCTGGTCCGCGTGAACGAGACGGTCAGCCCGCGCGAACTCAACCACTTCGGCCAGCGCCGTGCCGTGACCATCACCGCCAACCTGGCGCCGGGCTATGCCATGGGCGAGGCGCTGGCCTTCATGGAGGGCGCCGCCGCGCGCATCCTGCCGGCCGGCTACGCCGTCGATTACAACGGCCAGTCGCGCGAGTTCAAGGTTTCGTCGAGCTCGCTGGCGCTGACCTTCGTCCTCGCCCTGGCCTTCATCTACCTGGTGCTGGCGGCGCAGTTCGAAAGCTTCCGCGACCCCTTCATCATCATGCTGACCGTGCCCCTGTCGATGACCGGCGCCCTGCTGGCCCTGTGGGCCAGCGGCGGCACGCTCAACGTGTATAGCCAGATCGGCCTGGTGACGCTGGTCGGCCTGATCACCAAGCACGGCATCCTGATCGTCGAATTCGCCAACCAGCTGCGCGCCCAGGGCCGCGAGCGGACACCGGCGGTGATCGAATCGGCGGTGCTGCGCCTGCGGCCGATCCTGATGACCACCGGCGCCATGGTGCTCGGCGCCGTGCCGCTGGCCTTCGCCAGCGGCGCCGGCGCCGAATCGCGCCAGCAGATCGGCTGGGTCATCGTCGGCGGCCTGCTGCTCGGCACGCTGCTCACCTTGTTCGTGGTGCCGACGGTGTACAGCCTGCTGGCGCGTGCCGGGCGCAGCGCTAGCGCTGCGCCCGGTTGAATTCGTCGATGCAGGCCTTGAGCGAAGTGGACACGCTGCCGGCATGCACCTCACAGTTGCCCGCCGCCGGTGTTCCCGACGAGGCCTTTGTGGGCGGTGCTGCGGCCGTGCTTGCGCCCGCGCGGACCGGGCTCCCCGGCGGACCCGGCAGCCGGGCGAATTGCTTGGAGGCCTCTTCCAGGCCGGCCCGGTCCTGGGCGAGCTGCCGCTGCTCCCTGTCGAGAGATTTTTCCCGGCTGATCAGTCGCTCGCGCTCGCTTTCGGCCTTTCGGCTCTCCTGCACGAGGATTTTTTCATAGCCGGCCACCAGCGCCTGCTGCCGCGCCAGCTCGTCCTGCTGGTGCTTCGTTTCCGCAGCCTGCCGGTCGAGGTGCCCGGAAAAAATCCAGTAAGCACCGGCTCCGGCCACCAGCGCGCCGGCCAGGATTGCCGCGACGTAGGCAGGCAGGCGGCGCCAGCGCCGCGGTGCTGGATTGTCCGGCGCTGTGCTCTCCGGTGCTGCCGCGCGATCCGCCCGGTGGCCGCTTTCGCCGGCAGTCCGGGCGGGTGATTCCGATTCCCCGGCGCCGGCCGCGTGGCCGCCGCGCAAGCGTCCGAGGACACTCGCGGCGGCCACGCGCAGCTGCGCGAAGCGGCCGCGCACTGCGGCGCCGAAGCGCGCAACGCGGCCTGCCGGTGCGGCGTCGTCGTCAGCCGCGGGGCCCTCGGTTGTCGCGGTGGCGTTTGGCGTGGCCTGCAAGGGATGCTCCGATCCGGTTCACGATACCGGAAGGACTAACGGCGCGAGCGGGGGTGAACTTGAGCACCGTCAGGCCGTGGCAAGGCCTTGTCCGACGCGCGCGGCGACCTGCGCCGCGAGATCGTGCGCCAGACAGTCGAGCAGAGGCACGTCCGCCATGCCGCGCAGCCAGGTCATCTGTCTCTTGGCCAGTTGGCGGGTAGCGGCGATGCCCTTCTCGCGCAGGGCCACCCGGTCGTACTGGCCTTCGAGGTGGTCCCACACCTGGCGATAGCCGACGCAGCGCATCGATGGGAGGCCCGCATCGAGACGGTACTTGCGGCGCAGGGCGTGCACTTCGTCGACCAGTCCGGCCGCCAGCATGGCGTCGAAGCGTAGCGCGATGCGCTGGTGCAGCACGGCGCGGTCGGACGGCAGCAGGGCGAGCGGGATCAGGCGGTAGGGCGCCGCGGCCCCGGACCGGCGCGCCAGGCTCTCGGCCAGCGGCGCGCCGGTGAGTCGCACCACTTCCAGCGCGCGCTGGATGCGCTGCGCGTCGGTCGGCTTGAGGCGTGCCGCCGCTGCCGGGTCGAGTCGCGCCAGATCGGCGTGCAGCGCCGGCCAGCCGCGTTCCTGCGCCGCGGCGTCGATTTCGCGGCGCAGCGTGGCATCCGCCGGCGGCAAGTCGGAGAGGCCGTCGCGCAGCGCCTTGAAGTAGAGCAGGGTGCCGCCGGCCAGCAGCGGAATCTTGCCGCGCGCCGTGATTTCCGCCATGACGCGCAGCGCATCGCTGCGGAAGCGCGCGGCGGAATAGCTTTCCTCCGGGGTGATGAGGTCGATCAGGTGGTGCGGCGTGGCCCGCAGCGTGGCGGGATCGGGCTTTGCCGTGCCGATGTCCATGTCGCGGAACACCTGCGCCGAGTCGACGCTGACGATCTCCAGCGGGAAACGCAAAGTCAGTTCCAGCGACACGGCGGTCTTGCCGCTGGCGGTGGGGCCCATCAGGAAAATGGCCGGAGGAAGCGGGGTCACGCCGCGATTCTACGTCGATCCATCCCGCATGCGCGCAACGTTGCGGTTCATGGTGTGGCGCACGAGGCGCTCGAACAGCCATCGCTTCCAGCCGGATAGATTGGTGCCGTGCCGGCGATAGAAGGCGTCGGGGTCGTCGAACACGCCGAAATCGCGCACGATGCCCTTGTGCTGGATGTAGGTGTCGCCGCCCGTCCA
>JADYZH010000007.1 GCA_020853215.1 Sulfuritalea sp.
CATCCGGCGGACTCCCGGATTCCAGCATGCTGCGAAAAACCGCATATGGGTCGGAGGATGAACCGTCCTTCCGCAGGGTGTGCTGATCGTTCAGCCAGACGAACACGATGACCTTGTGTGCAGAAGAAAACTTGAAGAAAAGTCGCATGCGGTCGGGCAGACCATGCCGTTTCACCCGCCGCCAACCGGTGAAACGATCTCCCAGGGTCTTGCCGAGACGGAAGTCGGTTTGCTCGGGGTCACGCGGCACTATCTCGTGCACGATATGCACGAGGGCAGCAAACAGCTTCACGTCGGGGTGCGTCGCGAAGCGGCTTTCGTCCAATTCGGTCTTGAGACACTTGACCCTGTCCCGCAATGCTCGCCAACGGGCGTCGAACAATTCTCCGAACCAGATTTGCCAGCCGTGGTTGGTGCGGGGCCGTGCCGGCTCAGTCAAGCGCAACGCCCTTCACCAGCGCAAGATCATCCGCGGCATCCGAATCCGTGTAGGGAACAATGCTTGAGGGCTTCTGCGACATGCGAGCATCGAGCAAGGCAAGGAAGGGCGCGAGCGCAGGGTCTTCCGTGCCGGCTGCCCCTGCTTTTGCCAGAAGGACCTCTCCACTGTCAGAAACACGGTAGACCACACGGTCATGCTTCCGCAGGCCGAGGATCTTCCGAACGGCATCGGGAATGGTCGTTTGATAGCGGGCGGTGAGGGTGGACTCGGTTTCGAGGATGGTCATTGCAATTTGGCTTTAAGGACAGGCAATCGATGGTAATGCAATTGCATTGCCATTTCAAGCATTCGCCTGGACATTTTTCAACTATGGGTTTGGTTTGCTCGGACCGGAACCAAGGTCAGTCGGTCACCGCCTCGGTATTCGTCCTGCCGGAAAGTGCCGTGGCGACTACCCCGCTGGCGACGATCAGGATCACGCCGGCCCAGCCGGCCCAGGGCAGGGTTTCGTCCCACAGCAGCATGCCGAAGGCGCTGGAGAAAACCACGGTGCTGTAGGCCAGGCTGGCCGACACCAGCGTCTTGCCGCGCTTGTAGGCGGCGGTCATGCACAGCTGGGCCAGTACGCCGAAGCCGCCCACCCCGAGCAGCAGCAACCAGCCGCGCAGGTCGATGGCATGGAAGGGGCTGGCCGCCAGCAGCCAGGGCAGGCCGCCCAGCGCGGACAGGGCCGAGAAATAGAACACGGTGCGCCATTCCGGCTCGCCCAGTTCGCCCAGCCGGCGCACGTTGAGGTAGGCGATGCTGGAGATGATGCCGGAGCCGAGGCCGAACACCGCGCCCAGCCACTGGTCGCGGGCGAGCGTGGGCTGCAGCAGCAGGATGACGCCGATGAAACCGGCCGCCAGCACGGCGTAGAACCCGCGCCGCACCGGCTCCCTGACCCAAAGCACGAGCGGAACAGCGGCGAGGTGTAGTTGAGCGTCACCGCCGCCGCCAGCGGAATCATGCTGATCGCGTAGAAGTACATCACCAGCGAAACGAAGCCGGAGACGCCGCGCACGAGGTGGGTGCGGGCATGGGGCGTAGCCAGCGGCAGCTGCCGCAGGAGGACGTAGGACCCGATCAGCAGGGTGGCGATGAAGCCGCGCCAGAACACCAGTTCGGCGGCGGCGAACTGGGCTGCGCCGAGCTTTACGCAAACGCCCATGCAGGCGAACAGCAGGCTTGCCGCGATCATCCAGAGCGATTGCATGCTGCGTTTCAGGTGGGTAAAAAAAGACGCCGGCCACCGGCCGGCGCACTGGGGGATTGGCGGCGGCTCAGAGATGGTCGGCCATCACGCGCCGATAGAACTCATGGAAATGCTGCATGCCGTCTTCCATCGGCGACTGGTAGGGGCCGACTTCGCTGCGCCTCTGTTTCAGCAATGCGCGGCGGCCGCGATCCATGCGCTCGCCGATGTCGTCGTCCTCGATCGCGGTTTCCATGTAGGCGGCCTGCTCGGCCTTGATGAACTCGGGCTCGAACAGGGCGATGTCCTCGGGGTAGTAGAACTCGACGACGTTCAGCGTCTTGTCCACGTCCTGCGGGATCAGGGTCGACACCACCAGCACGTGGGGATACCACTCGACCATGATGTTCGGGTAGTAGGTGAGCCAGATCGCGCCATGCGGCGGCAGTTCGCCGTTGTAGTAATCCAGCACGGCCCGGTGCCACTGCTTGTAGGTCGCGGAACCGGGCTTGGCCAGCGAGGTGATGCCCACGCGCTGCACCGAGTACCAGTCGCCGAATTGCCAGGTCAGGTCGTCGCAGGTGACGAAGCCGCCCAGCCCCGGATGATAGGGAACGACGTGGTAGTCCTCCAGATAGACCTCGATGAAGGTCTTCCAGTTGTAGTTGCATTCGTGCAGTTCGACATGATCGAGCTTGTAGCCGTCGAACTTGAGTTCGCCGGCTACCTTCATGCCGGCAAGGTCGGCGTTGGCCGAGCGCGGCCCGCGGAACAAGAGCCCCTGCCAGTTCTCCAACTTCTGCCTGGCGAGATTGAGGCAGGGATTGGCCGGAAAGTGCGGCGCGCCGATCAGTTCGCCGCCGGCGTCGTAGGTCCAGCGGTGGATCGGGCAAACGATGTTCTTCGCGTTGCCCGAGCCCTGCAGCATGATGGCCTGGCGGTGGCGGCAGACGTTGGACATCTCGTAGCAGCCATCGGGCTGGCGCGTCAGCAGGCGACCGTGGTCGTGCCATTCCTGGGAGCGGTAATCATGCACTTCGGGAACCATCAGTTCGTGGCCGACGTAGCCCGGCCCGGCATCGAAGATCAGCTTTTTCTCCTGTTCGAAAAGCTTTTCATCGAAATACCACGCAACAGGTAACTGCGACGCTCCAGGCGAGAGGCGCGTACGCGAGCCAACTTCGGACATGATTCCCAACCTCCAAGAGGGTTTACCCGGAAACCGGAAACCGACGAAAACCGGGTTTCAAAGCAGGCTGAAATACGCGCCAGCAGGCGTTGTGCCGAAACCGAAGGCCCCGTCAGGACTGAAAAACACCGGCATGAACCGGCGGAACAATTGTAGCCAATTTGACCGGAGGGCGCACCTTAGGCTATTTTTACGCTTTTACCTTGCCGCTGGTCACTGCTTAAGGCCAAGGCTTCATTCATGGCCACAAATTCGAACTCCATTCCGGACCCCGATCCAGCAAGCGCGACAGCCCCCGCATTCGAAGCCGCTCTGACCGAGCTGGAGGGTATCGTCGCGGCCATGGAGGCCGGGAAAATGCCCCTGCAGGATGCACTGGATGCATACAAGCGCGGTGTGGCGCTGTTGCGCCAGTGCCAGGCAACCCTGAGCGCGGCGGAACAGCAGATTCGCATCCTCGATGCCGACGGTTTGCGCGAATTCGATGCCACCGCCGCGCGCGACGGCACGGGCCGTGGCGGCGAACAGAATGCATAGACCGTCATGAATTTCCCGACCTGGATGGCTGGCGTCCAGCAGCGCACCGAGGCCGCCCTGGAGACCACCCTGCCCTCGTCCGAGCTTGCGCCCGGTCGCCTGCACGACGCAATGCGGTATTCCGTGCTCGGCGGCGGCAAGCGCGTGCGCCCGCTGCTGTGCCATGCCGCCGGCGCAGTTTTCGGCGCCGACAGCAGCGTGCTCGATGTTCCGTCCGTCGCCGTCGAGCTGATCCACGCCTATTCGCTGGTCCATGACGACCTGCCCTGCATGGATGACGATGTCCTGCGTCGCGGCAAACCCACCTGCCACGTCGAATTCGATGAGGCGACCGCACTGCTGGTCGGCGATGCCCTGCAGACCCAGGCGTTCAACGCGCTGTCGAAGCACCTTCCGGGAATAGCACCGGCGCGGCAGCTCGACATGCTCAATCTCCTGGCGACGGCCTCGGGTTCGCGCGGCATGGCCGGCGGACAGGCGATTGACCTCGCGGCCGTCGGGCAGCAACTGACCGTCGGCGAACTCGAGTTCATGCACATCCACAAGACCGGCGCCCTGATACGCGCCGCCGTGCTGCTCGGCGCCCACTGCGGAGAGGCCCTGCCCGAGGCCATGGAACATCTCGGGCGCTACGCCAACCGCATCGGGCTGCTGTTCCAGGTGGTCGACGACATCCTCGACGCCGAAGCCAGCACAGCCACGCTGGGCAAGACAGCCGGCAAGGATGCCGCCGCCAACAAACCCACCTATGTCAGCATCCTCGGCGCGCGCGAAGCCAAGGCGATGTCCGCCAAGCTTCGGCAGGACGCGCACGACGCACTCGAACCGTTCGGCGAATCCGCCCTGCGCCTGCACGAACTTGCCGACTTCATCGTCGCGCGGACCTTCTGATGAACCATACCCTGCTCGACACCATCGACTCGCCCGCCGACCTGCGGGCACTCGCGCGCGATCAACTGCCCCAGCTGACCGAAGAACTGCGGGCATTCCTGCTCGAATCCGTCTCGAAGACCGGCGGGCATCTGTCATCCAATCTCGGAACTGTCGAACTGACCGTCGCGCTGCACTACGTGTTCGACACTCCGGCCGACCGCCTGGTGTGGGACGTCGGCCACCAGACCTATCCGCACAAGGCACTGACCGGCCGTCGCACCGGCATGGAACGGCTGCGCATGAAGGGCGGCGTTTCCGGCTTTCCGCGCCGCTGCGAGAGCGAATACGACACCTTCGGCGTCGGCCATTCGTCCACCTCGATTTCCGCCGCGCTGGGCATGGCCGTCGCGGCGCGCAACAAGGGCGAGGAGCGGCGCGTAGTGGCGATCATCGGCGACGGCGCGATGTCCGCCGGCCAGGCCTTCGAGGCGCTCAACAACGCCGGGGTGGTCGATGCCAACCTGCTGGTCATCCTCAACGACAACGACATGTCGATCTCGCCGCCGGTCGGCGCGCTGAACAAGTACCTGGCGCGGCTGTTGTCGGGCGGGACTTTCAATGCCGCCCGCCGCGCCGGGGAAAAAGTCCTTTCGGTAATGCCCAATGTGCTGGAATTCGCCAACCGGGTCGAGGAACATGTCAAAGGCATGATCTCGCCGGGCACGCTGTTCGAGGAGTTCGGCTTCAATTACATCGGCCCCATCGATGGCCACGACCTCGATGCGCTGATTCCGACGCTGCAGAACCTGCGCCGGCTCAGGGGCCCTCAATTCCTCCACGTGATCACGCGCAAGGGCCAGGGCTACAAGCTGGCGGAGGCGGACCCGATCCTGTACCACGGCGTCGGCAAATTCGATGCCGCCAACGGCATCGAGCAGGCCAAGGGACCCGGCCGGCCGACCTACACCCAGGTCTTCGGCGACTGGCTGTGCGACCAGGCCAAGGCGGAACCGCGCCTGGTCGGCATCACGCCGGCGATGCGAGAGGGCTCCGGCATGGTGCGCTTCGCCCAGGAGTTCCCGCAGCGTTTTTTCGACGTCGGCATCGCCGAACAGCATGCGGTGACCTTCGCCGGCGGGCTGGCCTGCGACGGCATGCGGCCGGTGGTGGCCATCTACTCGACCTTCCTGCAGCGCGCCTACGACCAGTTGATCCATGATGTCGCGCTACAGAATCTGCCGGTGGTGTTCGCCATCGACCGCGGCGGATTGGTGGGCGCCGATGGCGCAACCCACAACGGCGCCTTCGACCTGTCCTATCTCGCCTGCATCCCCAACATGGTGGTGATGACGCCGAGCGACGAGAACGAATGCCGCAACATGCTGACAACCGCGCTGACCCTCAACGGCCCGAGCGCCGTGCGCTATCCGCGCGGCAGCGGACCGGGTACCGCCGTCGAACCCGGTCTGGCAACCCTGCCGGTGGGCAAGGGCGAGTTGCGCCGCCAGGGCAAACGGGTGGCGCTGCTGGCCTTCGGCGCGATGCTGGCCCCGGCGCTCAAGGCCGCAGAAACGCTGGATGCCACGGTCGCCAACATGCGCTTCGTCAAGCCGCTGGATGCCGGACTGATCGTGCAACTCGCCGGGAGCCATGACCTGCTGGTGTCGATCGAGGAGAATGCCCTGATCGGCGGCGCCGGATCCGAAGTGGCGCGCGCGCTGGAGTCGGCCGGTTCGCATACCCCGTTGCTGCGTCTGGGCCTGCCCGACCATTTCATCGACCATGGCGATTCCGCCCTGCTGCTGGCTGAAGTTGGTCTGGACGACGCCGGCATCGTGCAAAGCGTGACAGCGCGACTGGCCGCATAGCATTAATAGTTGAGTAAATTCGTCGGATAATGATATAGTTCGGGTTCAGACTCGACATCATTCACAGAAATACCATGAATTCCAGGAACCCCATGGCCACCACCGACAAATCCGTCATTGCCGACGTTCAAAGCAGCCCGGATTCGCGCCAGCTGCCGATCAACAAGGTCGGCATCAAGGACATACGCCATCCGATCAAGGTGCTGGACAAGAGCGGCGGCGTGCGCCACACGATTGCCAGCTTCAACATGTATGTCGGCCTGCCCCATGACTTCAAGGGCACCCACATGTCGCGCTTCGTCGAAATCCTAAATTCGCACGAGGAAGAGATCTCGGTAGAAAGTTTCGAAACCATGCTGCGCGAGATGGTGACCCGCCTGGAGGCGGAGACGGGCCATCTGGAGATGAACTTCCCTTATTTCATCAACAAGGTGGCGCCGGTGTCCGGCGTCAAGAGCCTGATGGATTACGACGTGACCTTCATCGGCGAGATCGTCGAGGGCGGCCGCTACCGGCAAACCATCAAGGTCGTGGTACCGGTGACCAGCCTGTGCCCATGCTCGAAGAAGATTTCGGAGCGCGGCGCACACAACCAGCGGTCCCATGTGACGATCACCGCCACCACCAACCAGCTGGTGTGGATCGAGGATATCGTGCGCATGGCCGAAACCCAGGCCTCGTGCGAGCTCTACGGCCTGCTGAAGCGCCCCGACGAAAAATACGTGACCGAACGGGCCTACGACAATCCCAAGTTCGTCGAGGATCTGGTGCGCGACGTCGCCGGCGTACTCAATGCCGATTCGCGCATCGATGCCTACGTGGTGGAAAGCGAGAACTTCGAATCGATCCACAACCACTCGGCCTATGCGCTGATCGAGAATGACAAGAAGCGCTACTGAACACGATCGACCAGAACAAACGGGCCGTCCGGTGGATGCCGGACGGCCCGTTGTTATTTTGCGGCGGCCGATCAGGCCTTGCGCGTAAGTTTCTCTTTGATCCGCGCCGACTTGCCGGAACGATCGCGCAGGTAATACAGCTTGGCGCGGCGGACGTCGCCGCGACGCTTGACTTCGATGCTGGCGATCAGCGGCGAATAGGTCTGGAAGGTACGCTCGACGCCCTCGCCGGACGAGATCTTGCGCACGATGAAATTCGAGTTGAGGCCGCGATTGCGCCTGGAAATGACCACGCCCTCGAACGCCTGGACGCGCTTGCGATCGCCTTCGACCACATTCACGTTGACGACCACGGTATCGCCGGGGGCGAACGCCGGCACCGTCTTGCCGATGCGCTCGATTTCCTCTTTTTCAAGTTGCTGGATCAGGTTCATTGCGTTGCTCCTTCGGTTATGGCTGCGGAAACGCCCGCCAGCCTTGCGCCAGAGCAGGATTGCTTCGCCATCCTGGTACGCGCCGTTTCTAATGGCTTTCCCGCTGGAATTCAGCCAGCAGGTCAGCCTCTTCACTACTCAACACCCTCGCCTCAAGCAGGTCCGGGCGCCTTTGCCACGTCCGTCCCAGCGCCTGTTTCAGGCGCCAGCGCCGGATTACCTCGTGGTTGCCGGACAACAGCACATCCGGCACCGCTTTTCCTTCGTACACCTCCGGCCGCGTGTAGTGCGGACAGTCCAGCAAGCCAGCGGCAAACGAGTCCTGCACCGCCGAAGCTTCATCGTTCAACGCCCCCGGCAACTGCCTGATGCAGGCATCCATCAAGGCCATCGCCGCCAGTTCGCCGCCGGACAACACGAAGTCACCGAGCGACAGCTCCTCATCCACGCAGCGCTCGATCAGCCGCTCGTCAATGCCTTCGTAGCGCCCGCACAACAGGATCGCCCCGTCACTTGCCGCCAGTTCCGCCACCCGGCGCTGGTCGATCCGCGCGCCCTGGGGCGAAAGGTAAATCACTTTCGCCGTACCGCCAGCGCCGACTTTTGCCGCCGCCTTTGCCGCATCTATGGCCTGCTCCAGCGGTGATGCCAACATCACCATCCCGGGGCCGCCGCCATAGGGCCGGTCATCCACCGTCCGATGCACGTCCTGCGTCCATTGCCGGGGATTCCAGCATTCGATCTGCCACAGCCCCCGCTCCAGCGCGCGCCGGGTAATTCCCGAAGCCGTCAGCGCCGCGAACATCTCGGGGAACAGCGTAACGACATCGAAACGCAGGCTCACCAGTCGAGACCCCAGTCGGCGCGGATGACTCCACCCGGTACATCCACCCTTGCAACCACCTGCTCGACGAAGGGCAGTAATCGCTCGCGCTCCCCGTCGCTTACCACCAGGACCTGGTTCGCCCCCGTCTCGATCAGAGACGTGACCCGCCCCAGGGGCTGGTCCTGCAAATTCACCACTGCCAGTCCGATCAGGTCGGACCAGTAGTATTCGTCCTGCGCCGGCGGCGGCAGGGCATCCCGCGGCGCACCGATATAGCAACTTCCCAGCGCTTCCGACGCATCCCGGTCATCGATGCCGGCCAGCTTGGCCACGACGCCATCGCCGTGCTGCCTGACCGCTTCGAGGGCATGCGCCCGCCAACCTGCTGCCGGCGCATCGGCATCCGCGGCGAGCCACCACTGCGGCATCTTCCGCCACGCCCCGGGATCATCGCCGAAGGGATGAACCCGCAACCACCCTTGTACTCCGAACGGGGCGACGATGCGCCCCAATACGATCATGCGCTTCAGGCGGCCTTGGGCGCTGCCGCCTGCTTGACCAGGCGCGCGGCGGTTGGCGACAACTGGGCGCCATGCCCCTGCCAGTATGCCAGGCGCTCGGTGTTGATCACCAGGCCCTGCTCATTCGCGGCAGCGACGGGGTTGTAATAACCGATGCGCTCGATGAACCGGCCATCGCGGCGGTTGCGCGAATCGGCAACCACCATGTTGAAGAACGGGCGCTTCTTGGCGCCGCTGCGGGCGAGACGAATAACAACCATGGTGTTCTCTTGTAAAGCAGGAAAGCCGGCGATTTTATTCCAAAAAGCCGGATAAAACAAGGCGCAACCCGAGGCTTTTGGCGGTTGCGGCTGCGTCCGCCAGCCCGCTTTTCATCCGCGCGGGCGGGAGAACACTTCGCGGATGGTCTGCTGGATGCCGATTGCCGCCTGGCGCGGGCTCGCCGCCTGCCGGATCGGGCGGCCGACAACAATGTAGTCGGCGCCGTTCCTGAAGGCCTGGGCGACATCGACGGTGCGTTTCTGGTCGTCGGCAGGCTTGTTCTCGACCGGCCGTATACCGGGCGTGACCACCAGCAACCGGTCACCCAATTCGCGGCGGATCATGGGCGCCTCGAGCCCGGACGAAACGATGCCGTCCACCCCGGCGGCGAGCGCCCGGCGGGCACGGGAAAGCACCAGCTTGTCCACTTCGCAGGCAAACCCGAGGTCATCGAGGTCGCCTCGATCCAGGCTGGTCAGCACGGTGACAGCCAGGATCTTCAGATCGCCCTTGTCCTTGACGGCCGCCTCCATGATCGCCTGGTTGCCGTGGATGGTGGCAAAGCTCGCTCCGCTGCCGGCCAGGGCCCGCACGGCGGAACGCACCGTCTCCGGCACGTCGAAGAATTTCAGGTCGACGAAAACCTTCTTGCCCTGCCCGACCAGCCAGCGCAACAGGTCGAAATAGCCGCCGGTCATGAACAGCTCGAGTCCGATCTTGTAAAAAACCACGGCATCGCCCAGCTCGACCACCAAAGCCCGCGCCGATTCGGCGTCGGGAAGGTCAAGAGCCACGATCAAACGATCCCGCGGATCGATGGGTTTGCTCGACAGCAAGCTGGTCATTCCCGACACCTCATTCATGAACAAGTCAAAATCGATACGGATTCTACTAGAATCACTTTTCGTCCCCGGCCGGCAGTTCCTCCGATCATGCGCAGCAAGAAAATTTCTCCGCCGCCGATCAAACTTCAACAGGTGCTGGACTGGCTCGCCGAGCCGCCGCCGGAAGATCCCCTGCTCGATCTGGTACCCCTGCGCAACCACTTGGCGGCGATTGCGTCGCTGGGCCTTCCGGTATTGCACCGCCTCAAGATCGACGAACTGCTCCAGCAGCGCGCCGATCGCATCGATGCCACGCTGACCCCGATGCTGCTCGACGTCAAGCTGCCCTTGCCGATGCATCTGGGTACGGTAGCCCAGGGCCTGATCGGCCTGCGTGCCGAGTTGGGGGAAACCTGGCTGAAGGTCACCGGCGACGCCGATCCGAAGGAACTGGCCAAGGTCCATCGCAGCAGGCCCCAGATCTGCCTGCAGGGGATGATCAATTTGTCGCGGCAATTGCTCGCCACGCTGCTGATCGCGATTCCGACGCCCATAAATTTTTGGCGCAACGCCCAGGCGCTCTATCACGCAGCCCACGAAACAGTCGACCCGACGGCCACGCTTCCCGCCGAAATAAGTGCAATCGACGCCCGTTTCAAGGCCATGCTGGCGCTCACCGCCGCCCAGCCGGAAGGGCTCACGCCGCGTGAAACCGCCTTCCTTGCCGATTATCTTGAAACCAACGCGGCAGCCACGCGGATCGACATGATTCGTCCCGAAGGCGCCGGGGACTGGTTCTGGCTGGACGCCAGCCTTGATCAACCGCCGGTCGCCCTGCGGCGCCTGATGCCCGATGGCGGACCGTGCCTCTACTTCCGCTTCGGCGAACTTGCCGAACTGGCGGCGCGCCATCTGGACCAGCTGAACGATGGCATTCCTCCCTCGTCGTTCGGTTTGCCGCTGCAGGCGGCCGGAGCCGACTACCGCAATGCACTGGAACGGGCGCGGCTATGCTGGACCGCACCGCGGCGCCGAAATTTCAACCGGCGCGTACATTCGCTCACGGTGGATGTCTGCACCCAGTTGAGCAGCTTGTGGGCGACTTTGGTAGGCGACGCGGAACAGGTGCCCGAATCCAACGCCTGCGAACTTACCTACAGTGACTGGACGGTACTCAACGAGGGCCCGTCCGGCTACGCGATCGCTCACGTCGTCGGCGAGGTGCCCGGTATCGTCGCCGGTTGTGCCGTGGGCCTGCGCACCGGCGATGGTGCCGATTGGCAGATCTGCCTTGTGCGTTGGGCTCGCAGCAGGAGCAGCAGCCATGTGGAGATGGGCCTGGAAGTCATCGCGCCGTCGGCGAAGCCGGTGCGGATACAGACATTGGCCGGCCGCACGACGGCACCGCCGATTCCCGCCCTGCTGCTCCCGGCCTTGCCGAACCTGAGCCGCGGCGAAGCGATTCTGACCGTGCGCGGGGATTACAATGTCCGCCCGTTCACCTTGCTGCAGGAACACGGAGACCAGTTACAGGTCGCCGAGTGCATGCCGCACCGCAGCCTGGTCGAAACCTCGAGCATCGAAGTTTTCGAGTTCATCCGGAACCCGGCCGCAAATTAGGCCCGCCTCGATTGCGGCAGTTCGGCAACAATCAGGGCGCCGACGAGGATCACGCTCCAGGACGCGTAAAGCCAGACCAGGAACACCGGTATCGCGGAGAAGGCCCCATAGACCACGGCGTTGAGCTTGAACCAGGTGGCGATATACAGCGTGAACAGTTCCTGCAGCCCGGCAAAACCCAATGCCGCCATTGTTCCGCCAAAGGCCGCATGCCAGGCTATTACAGGCTTGTTGGGCACCGTCCAATAGAGCAGGCCGAACAGTGCCGACATGAAAACGAAGGGCAACAGGCTTCGCAGCACGAACCGGCTTACCCAGACGGGTTCGTCGATCAGGCCGAAAGACACGCTGGTGACAAACGAAATCGCGGCGAGGCTGGCGCCGAATACCAGTGGCCCGAGAAGCAACGCAAGACCATGCATGGCCAGACGCCGAAGGAACGGGCGGTTGGACTTGACACGCCAGATTTGGTTGAAGGCGCGCTCGATGGTAAGCATCTGCATCAGGGCCGTCGCGGCGAGCACCGCAACCCCGAAAAACGTCACCTGCCCGGCGCGCGACGCAAACTGGCCGATATATTTGGCGATGATGATGCCGGCCTTGTCAGGCAACAGATTGGCGAGCAGGAACTTCTGCAATGCCGGGCCCAGGCCGACACCCACCGGCAAATAGGAAATCACGGCGAACGCTGCGGCTATCATCGGCACCAGGCCGATCAAGGTGGCAAATGAAAGCGCGGCCGCGGTTTGCACGTAATGTTCGTCATGGAACCGGCTTGCCGTGCGTTGAATCAACCGGAAAGGTGCGAGTAGCCACATATAATCGAATTCTAGCGGAGGCGGCATGATGAAGACGGCGGGCGGGACCGGGGAAGTTCTGGTGCTTTACTACAGCCATCACGGCTCGGTCAGGGAGCTCGCGCGCCATATCGCCCGCGGTATCGAGCAGACGCCCGGCGTCACCGCACGCCTGCGCACCGTCCCCAGAGTATCGGCGGCCTGCGAAGCAACGGAAGCGGCGATTCCCGAGTCCGGTGCGCCTTATGTCGAGGCCGTCGACCTCGAGGAATGCATCGGCCTGGCCCTGGGCAGCCCGACCCGCTTTGGCAACATGGCCGCGCCGATGAAGTACTTCCTCGACTCCACCAGCGGACTTTGGCTCAAGGGCGCCCTGGCGGGCAAGCCGGCCGCAGTATTTACCTCGTCGACCTCGATGCACGGCGGACAGGAGTCCACACTGCTGTCAATGATGCTGCCGCTACTGCATCACGGTATGGTCGTCCTCGGCATCCCCTACACCGAAGGAGCGCTTTCCGAAACGCGTGAGGGCGGAACGCCCTACGGTGCCAGCCATGTCAGCGGCCCGGGTGGAACCACCGCCGCCAGCGACGCGGAAAAGCAGCTCGCCGTCGCACTGGGACGTCGTCTGGCGACGATCGCCAAAAAGCTCGCGTCGTGAATCCCTGGTTCAACCGGCTGGCATCGATCAGCCTGGTCGGATTGCTGTTTCTATGCCTCGCATGGGAACTCTGGCTGGCCCCGCTGCGTCCCGGTGGCTCGATGCTGGCGCTGAAAGCCCTGCCGCTCCTGTTCCCGGTGTTCGGCATCCTGCGCGGCAAGCGCTACACCCATCAATGGACGTCGCTGCTTTCCCTGGTTTATGTCGCCGAAGGCGCGGTGCGCGCCTTCTCCGACCAGGGCGCGAGCCGGACGCTGGCGATGGCCGAGATCCTCCTGGCGACGCTGCTGTTCGCCGGTTGCCTCGGCCATGCCCGCGTGACAGCACCGTCCTTGGGCCTCAGATCTGCGGATTGAGTTTCTCCTGCCCCGAACACAGCTTGTTCAGTGCGTTGAGATAGGCCTTGGCGGAAGCAACCACGATGTCCGTATCGGCGCCCTGCCCGTTGACGATGCGGCCGTCCTTCGACAGGCGCACCGTCACCTCGCCTTGCGCATCGGTACCCGTGGTAATGGCGTTTACCGAGTAAAGCAGCAGTTCGGAACCGCTCGCAGCGACGCTTTCAATCGCCTTGAAAGTCGCATCGACCGGACCGCTGCCGCTCGATTCGGCATGCCGCTCGCTGCCTTCCACCGAGAGTGTCAGACGGGCCTGCGGGACCTCGCCGGTTTCCGAGTGGAACATCGATGACACGAGCGCATAGTGCTCGTCTTCGGGCAGAACCATTTCATCGCTCATCAGGGCGTGCAGATCCTCGTCGAAAATTTCGTGCTTCTTGTCGGCCAGTTCCTTGAAACGGGTGAACGCCAGATTCAGGACCTGCTCGCTTTCGACCTCGATACCGAGTTCCTTGAGGCGGGCCTTGAATGCGGTGCGCCCGGAATGCTTGCCCAGCACCAGCTTGTTGGCGTTCCAGCCGACGTCTTCGGCGCGCATGATCTCGTAGGTTTCGCGGTGTTTCAGCACACCGTCCTGGTGGATGCCGGACTCGTGCGCAAATGCGTTGGCGCCGACGATCGCCTTGTTGGGCTGCACCGGGAATCCGGTAATGCTGGACACCATCTTCGATGCCCCGACGATCTGCGTGGTATCGATGCGGGTGGCGCAGGGGAACACGTCCTGCCGAGTGTGCACCGCCATGACGATTTCCTCCAGCGCGGCATTGCCGGCGCGCTCGCCGAGGCCATTGATGGTGCATTCGACCTGGCGTGCCCCCGCCATCACGGCAGCGAGGCTGTTGGCCACGGCCAGGCCCAGGTCGTTATGGCAATGTACCGACCAGATCACCTTGTCGGAATTCGGGATCCGTTCGCGCAGCTGGTGAATCCGGTTCGCATACTGCTCCGGAACGTTGTAGCCGACGGTGTCCGGAATGTTGATGGTGGACGCGCCTTCCTTGATCACCGCCTCGATGATGCGGCACAGGAAATCGAGATCGGAACGTCCGGCATCCTCGCAGGAGAATTCGACATCGTCGATCCCGTTGCGGGCGAACCGCACCGCATGCCGGGCCGCGACGAGCACGTCATCCGGGGCCATGCGCAGTTTCTTTTCCATGTGGATCGGGCTGGTCGCAATGAAGGTGTGGATGCGTCCCGACTTCGCCGGTTTGACGGCATCCAGCGCCCGCGCGATGTCCTTGTCGAAGGCGCGACACAGGCCGGCGACCGTTGAATCCTTGATCACCTCGGCAACCGCCCTGACCGCATCGAAATCCCCGTTCGACGCCGCCGGAAAGCCTGCTTCGATGACGTCGACGCGCATGCGCTCGAGCTGACGCGCAATCCGCAGCTTCTCTTCCTTGGTCATGGAAGCGCCCGGACTCTGTTCGCCGTCGCGCAAGGTGGTATCGAAAATGATCAAGTGTTCCTTGGACATGTTTATCTCCTGAGAATGCAAGGTTTCGCTGGCTACCGGCCCCTGATCCTTCAAAATCGGACGTCGTCGCCGGGGAAATGAGTAAAAATCGACAAGACCGCTCCTCGCGGAGGCGGGCACTATGTACAACCGGATTGTGGGAGGGGGGGTGTTTTAGCGCGCGCGGCGCAGCAGCGGCAGCAGCTTCGCGCGCAGCGGCAGGCGCGCAGCGAGCGTGCCGGTAACGGCGAGGAACAACGCGGAAATGGCAAACGTCGCAGTCATGGCGGTGACTATAAAGATTTTATTTCCGTCGCGCAACAGTTTTCAGCCGGCAGGTGGGCAGCGCATGAAAAGTCGGCGCCGGCGACACGGCGACATCGGGGCCGCGGCGGCATTTCGCGCCCCGTCACGCGCCCGAGCCGGCCGGCAATGTTCGGCATGAATCCCTCGGTTCGACGGGATGGGCCCCTGTAATTCCGCTCGACGGCGGATCCATTGCGCGCCATGCTCGCCAGAAATTCAGGAACTGACCGGATAACGCGCATCCTGTTCATTCACCAGAACTCCCCCGGCCAGTTCAAGCTGCTCGCCGCCCATCTCGCGCAACAGCCCGGTAATCAGGTAGCGAGCCTTGAAGAATCTGCAAACGTGTGTCGCCAGGCAGGCCTTCTTTGCGTTTCCGGTAGTCGGCTACCAGGCACCAAAGAAGACCCACCCGCACCACTACCTCGCCAGCTTCGGGACGGCAATACGCCGCGGTCAGGATGTGGTTCGCGCCTGCGAGCCGCCGTAGGTCAAGGAATTCGTGCCCGACCTGATAACCGGCCACGCGGACTGAGGCGAACTGTTATTCATCAAGGATGTGTTTCCCGCCGCGCGGCTGATCGCCTACTTCGAATTTATCTGTCATGCCGTCGGCGCCGACGTGAGTTTCGATCCGGAGTTTCCATCCACCGCCGACGACCGTTTCAGGCTGCGCATCCACAACAGTACGCAACTCCACGCACTGTCGGAGTGCGCTGGCGACAGCAGCCCAACACTCTGGCAGCGCAGCACCTACCCCGCACGCGGGCAGTAGCGCATCCGGGCGATTCACAAGGCATCGACCTGGACACCGTCCGGCCGTAGCCGAGCGCGGTGTTCCGCCTCGCCGGCGGACGAACACTGACGCGCGCCGATACGGAAATCACCTGTGTCAGCCGACAGCTTGAACCTTACCGGGCTTCCATGTCTTCATACGCGCCCTGCCCGAACTGCAGCGGCGACTGCCCTATGCGGATTACCTGTCGCTGATGCAGGTCAGCCGGCTGCACATCTACCTGACCTATCCGTTCGTGCTGTCATGGTCGATGCCGGAAGCGATGGCCTGTGGCGCACCGGTGCTCGGGTCGGCCACCGTGCCGGTGCGGGAAGCCATCCGTGACGGCCACGACGGCTACCTGTTCGACTTCTTCAACAGGGAGCAACTGGTCGAAAAGGCGCTGGCCGCACTGGCGCACGACCAGGCGCAGACCGACGTCATTCGCCGTAACGCGCGGCACAAGATCGAGTTCCGATTTTCCTTCAAACACAACAGCCTGCCCGCTTACCGACAGTTGATCGCCGAGGTGATGAACCGGGGCATGCCGTGACGCACTCGACCCGGCAAGCGCCATAACTGTATTACTCGCCGAAGGATGCCGGCATTCCACTCGCAAACTGCACCCGATTTATGGCAAAGCGTGCATGGAAAGTGAAGTGGAGCGGAACTGAAGGCGGCTGTACAATTGACTCCCCGCGACTTCCGACTGACAAACATGGCGCTACGCGATCCCGTCGACAAGAGAATGCTGCGCATGGACGCGCGGCGTTTCACTGTACGCTGCGAAGCTGCGGTTTCTTCCATCGAACGCGCCGACAACTTGCGCGAAGTTTCCCGCCTGGCGACATCGGTCACCCTGCCCTACTCGCTGAGCACGGATGATGGCTCAAGGGACTCCCTGCGGCTGCTGCAGATACGTGCCGAAGACCGTGCGCGCGAATTGATCCAGGAACAACTGCACAACCTTGCCCGCGCCGACGAGGACCAGCGCGAGAAGCTCAGGCGGACAATTCTGGATGCTTGGGCCAACCTTACCGGCCCGCTGGGACATTTACGAACCTGGGCGCAGAACAAGCTGTTGGCAGCGGAACAGCAAAACGGCTGACTCATCGTTCCCGCAAACACCGGAATCCGGTGCTATCAGGCACCCGGATACCGGCTTCCGCTTATTTTTTTGGTTCCCCGATGGTATCCAGGCGGCGTAGTCGTTCAACAGAGCAAACGGACTTACCTTAGCGCAAGCGCTGATCTATGTATTGCGCCAGGTCCGCCGGCAAGCCGGGCAAGGCGCGCGCCTTTTGATAGGCCTCGCGCGCCTCTGCGGTTCGCCCGGCGCTGTCAAGCGCGATGCCAAGGCCTGCCCACCAACGGGTCTCGCCGGGAGCAAGGCTGACCGCCGCCTGGTAGCGCTCCACCGCCTCCGCAGCACGGCCGACACGATTTAGCAGCGCGCCGGCAAACCCCTGAAAATCCGCACTGTTCTCACCGACCGCAGCATTGTCAAGCAGCAGACCGAGCGCCGCCGGCACCTGGTTGCGTTCGACTTTCAGCCGCGCCAGCGCAAGAATCGAGGCGAGGCGCACCGGAGTCAGTTCCACTCCCTGGCGCAACACGTCTTCCGCCTCGTCGAACCGCCGGGCTTCAATCAGTAATCCGGCCAGAGCCTGGCGAGCCGCAGGATGTTCAGGATGATCGTCCAGTGCTGATCGGTAGCCGGCGACGGCCTGTTCCAGGTTGCCCTGGCGATGGGTTTGGACCGCCCGGCGATACTCGGCTTCGGCACGTTCGGCGGGTGACGGCAAGCGCTCCTGCTTGTCGATGCGTCCATCGGCGGCGACCAGAGGCGCTTTGGGCACAGGCACGGCCACGGATTGCCGGGGCAGCGTGACGGGCACGGACGGGCGCTCCGAAGCCTTGGGCGCTACCATCGCCTTGGGCGTCGTTTCGACCGTCGATGCGGGCATCACGGACAATGCATCGGCCATGCGCAACGTCCGCGGGGCGCTCGCCGGGTCGATTGTATCGGGCGCCGGAGCGGACGCCCGGACTGGTTCCGTAGCGGCTACCGGATCTGTTGCCTGGGCGGCTGGCGGCGCTACGACTGCCGCCACACCCGAGGGCGGTGCAGGCAATGCGGCGGGCGCGACAGGCACGGCAGGCGGCGCAAATCGCCCGACTTGCGCGTTGTTCAAAACCACCGCGCCCAGAATCGTGACGAAGGCCAACGCGCCGACGATCAATGGCGGCGAGAACCGACTCGGCTCCTGGCGTGCCGCCAGAGGCGTCACGGCGGCCGGCAGGGCCGCCCGCTCTCCCGCGTCAATCCGACGTGCATCCAGGTCGCGCAGCATCTTGTTGACCAGGCTCATTGGACTAGTTCTCTCCTTCGGGCCGCCCCGGCCAAGACGCGGATCACCACCGTCGCCACCAACCCGGTGCGGAAAGGCCTTCGGTATCTCCGGCGGCCAGAGCGACATGGGCGCGAGCGACCCTGGGCTTGCCCTCGCCGTACGCCAGCAGCATGGCCTTGTGCGCCAGGATGTTGACGAGACGCGGCGTACCGCTCGACCAGCGGAACAAGAGGCGCGCGCTGGGGGTGGGGAAAACATCCCCATCGCGGTGGCCGGCAACCCGCAGCCGATGGGCTAGATAATGCACGGCCTCCTGCTGCTTCAGGCCCGGCATCCGGTAATGGAACACGATGCGCTGGCGCAACTGGCGTACGGCGGGATCAGCCAGCTTCTGATCAAGCTCCGGCTGGCCAAACATGACGACTTGCAACAGCTTGCGCTTTTCTGTTTCGAGGTTGGACAACAACCGCAGGGCCTCCAGACTCTCAAGCGGCATCGATTGCGCTTCGTCGATGCAGATAATCACAGTCTTTCCCTGCGCCGCCATGTCCAGCAGATGCTCGTTGAATTGCTTCAGCAAGTGAAAATGAGAATCCATGCCCTGCAGCTTGAGCCCCAGTTCCTCGGCGATCGCGATGAGCAGCATGCGCGGATCCAGCATCGGATTAGGCAGATAGGCGACCACCTGGTTCTCGTTCAGCGTTGCCAGAAAGCGGCGGCACAGCAGGGTCTTGCCGGTGCCGACTTCACCCGTGATCTTGATGAAGCCCTCGCCCGTGTCGAGGCCGATCATCAGCGTGTTGAGCGCTTCCTGGTGGGCGTCGGCGGAATAGATGAAACTGGTATCCGGCGTGATGCCGAATGGAAATTCGCGCAGACCGAAGTGATTGAGGTACATCGCAATCCGCGCAAGTGCTACTGTGTGGTCCGTTCCGATGAGTACGCCCGCATGCGCCCCTGGACCTCCTTGATGTCCTGCATCCAGTCGCCGTCATTGTTGATGACGGTCGGCTTGATCAGGATGACCAGCTCGCGCTTGCTGGTTCCCGCGGAACGCTGACCCAGAACGTTGGCAAAAAAGCCCGAGGCGCCCGGTAACTGCGCAGTGCCGGTGTTTTTCTCATGGCGCATGAGGCCGCCAATGGCAACTATGCTCCCATTCTGGACGCGGACGATACTGTCGGTCTCATTGATATTGCTGGACGCCAACGGCAGAACGAAGGTACCCAGATCGCCAAGGTTGATGACCTTTTCCTTCTCGGTGACTGTGCTGATCGCCGGGTGCACGTGCAGGATGATGTTGCCGTCCTCGTCGATCTGCGGCGTAACGTCCAGCGAAATTCCGGAAAAATACGGCTGCAGGGTCAGGTCCGGGGCCGAGGTGGTTCCCGTCGTGGTGGTTGTGGTCGTCGAGGAAACATTGGTCACGAACAATTCGTCGGTACCGACTTTGAGTACCGCCTTCTGGTTGTTGAGCGTGGCAATGCGCGGCGAGGAAAGGACCGAGACGCTACCCTGGGTTTCAAGGAAATTCAGCAGTGCGGCAAAATTCGTCGACTGAAAAGCCAGGCCGAGGAACCCTCTGCCGAGCGCTGACGCAGCAATCACTCCTGCCGCACCGGGAAGGAATGCGCCGGCTCCGGGAAAAATCGAATCGCGTTCATTGGCGGCGGCCCAGCGGCTAGGAGTACTGACTATCGGTGTCCCTGACTGGGCACCGAGGATCGTACCCGGCGCGACCACGCCCACCGACGTCCTGTTGTTGCTGCCGTTGAAAGTCGACCAATTGATGCCCGCCTGAAAACCATCCGCCAGGGTGACATCGATGATCTTGGCTTCCAGCATGACCTGTCGCTCGGCAATGAGTTGGGTGGCCTTAAGATATTTATCAACATTGCGTAGTTCGGTCGGCAGGGCGCGCACCACCACTGTTCCGGAAGATGGATTGATGACGATGCTACGCCCGTCAGCATTGCCGACGATGGATGTCATCGCGCGGTTCAGGTCACCCCAGAAATCGCTGTCAGTACTCATGCTGACACGCGTGGTGTCGTCGCTGCTTGCCGCGGCGGTCGTGCCGCTGCCGGAAGGTGTGGCCGGGGCCGCGGCAGACCCAGCGATGGTGCTAGTCGGCCTGCCTTCAGTGCTCAACGAACTGCTGCTGACCCTCAGGTCACTGCTGCCCCGGCGCCGGCTTGACAGGTAATTGATCTGGAAAACTCGGCTCTTCATCGTATTCGGCTCGATGAATATCCGCTTGCCCTGGACCCGGTACTCGTAGCCGTAAAGCTCGCGGATGGTATCCAGCGCCTCGATCAAGGTCACGTCCTTGAGGTTGATGGTGAGACTGCCGCTCACATCAGGAGGCAACAACATGCTGTAGCGGGTGCCCGACACCAGGGCCATGAAGACTTGCGTGGCGGGAGCATTGACTACCGAAAGATCGAAATGTGGTTCTGTCGCAGGGGAATCCTTTACCAGCTGCGGCGCCAGTGGCGGCATCAGCGATGCGTCCGTCAGCGTAGCCGCAGGCGCCCGGCGCTCGGTGGCCGACTTGAGGAGGACATCATTGATTTCACCCATCACGTCATTGCCGGGACGCTGCGGTGCGGCACAACCGGCCAAGACACCTATCAGCATGAGTACCCGGTATGTGTCGAATGTCTGTCTCATTGGTGCACCGTCTCCTTTGCGGGCGATTTCCTGACAACGATCTTCTTCGCCGGTATTTTTTCTATGGCGGGCATGACCTTGAGCACTTCGCGTCCGCTTTCTCCCTGCAAAACGACTTCCCTTTCGCTGATCTTCAGCACGCGCTTGTCGCCGAACCTGTCACCGACCCGCAGATACTGGCCGTTAATCACGGCGGCAGATTTTCCGCCGGGCCGCAGAATCACCGTCTGGATCCCGCTGTCCACCGGCGCCGCAGCACCATCCGCGGAATCCTGCCCCACGGGCGGACGTGTCGGATCGGGGACCTGGGCAAGCACCGGATCAAGGATCACTCCGGTAAGCAATGCGGCGAATAAAACATTGCGCATCATACAGTTAACCAGCTGCGATCAAGGCTCAGGGTGTAAACACGCAGCACCATGATGTTGCGCGGATACTTTTCCACCGTGAGGCTGATGCTGTTCCACATCAAACGCTGGGGCATGCGCTCCAGTTCTTCCAGATAGATCAGCAGATCGTTGTAGCTGCCCGCCATTCGAAGCTCGATTCCATGCTGATAGATGCCTTCACCCGTAGCGGATGGAACGCCTGATGCGGCGCCTTCCTTGCCCGGATCGACACCCGCTGGCACCGACGTAGCGGCTGCCGCTTGGCTATGTTGCCCGGACACCGCAGCGCCCACCAGGGCCACGGGCAATGTCTTGAGGGAAAGCAGTTCAATGGCGCGGTTCTTCGCCAGCAGGCCTTGCAGAAAGGCCTGCATCCTGGCCGGCGGGACCATGCCCGTCTCGAATGCAGCAAGACGTTCACCTATCGCAACCATCTTCTGCCTGGCCTGCGCCAGGCGCTGCTTGTTGGCGGCATCCGGGTCGCTTTGCGCCTGGAGCCCCAGCAGACGTGCCTGCTGCTGCACAAGCTCCGTGCGCGCCGCAGACTCCGCCTGAGCCGCACTGCTGGATCTGAGTAGCAAGGGCTCGATGCCGAAATTGAAAATCAGGAAGCCGCCGCCGAATATCACCGCGGCCGCGACGATCGCCCGTTCACGACGGGTCAGCGTGGCAAATTTCTCCGACCACTGTCGCCATTGAATGACGAGCGCGCTCATGGCCTGCCTTCTTTCTTGTCGACCAGTTTCGGCATCAGGACAAAGTCAATGGGTTGGGCGGAAGTCGGCGCTGGCGACACGGCGACCACTTTTTCCGGGGCAGCCACCGGCGGTTCGGACCGGCTCATGGTCAGCGCTGCAAAACTGCGCCCCTGAAAAGCCGTTTCCGCGCCAAGACGCCGAATGTACTCGGGCAGGGCGGCAGCGGCAAGCATGCTGCCGCGAATTTCCATGTCATTGCCTCCGGAGCCGATGGTGAAGCCCGTCAGCCACAATCCTTCCGGCGCCTGACGGGCAAAGCCACGCAGGTACTCGGCAAAGCCGCCGGTACTGCCGACACTGCCACTTTCCAGCAGAAGGGCTATATGACCACGGCGCTCCAGCAGTGTCTCGACGGACTGCAGTTCCGCGATAAGGCGCGGGTCGGGTTTGCGATTTTCTGCGACAAGGGTCGCTGCGGCAACTTGATCCGTCGCTTCCTTGAGCTGGGCCTCGACAACCGCGACGGCCTCCTTGCGCTGTGCCGCGATCGTCCCGATCCAGCCGACGGCCACCACCAGCACGGCATACAGCGCGATAGCCGCGATCGCAACATTTCTCAGGGTAAGCGGATCAGGCTGTTTGAGGAAACGCGGATGGTAGAGGTTGATCTGTGCGCTCATGCCACCTCCGGTTCGTCGCGCAAGGCCGCACCGATTGCGCGCAGGCACTGAAATTGGCGCAGGGGATCGAGCAACGCGGGCACCGCGCCCAGATCAAGCACGGCTGACACCTCCAGCGGCTTGACGGCAACCGTCAGATTGGCGCGCAACGAGTCGAGGAAGCCACCGACACCGGGAATCGGCGCGACCAGAAGGTGGGCCAGGGGAATCGCACTATAGATTCGATCGAAATTGTCCAGCGAGCGCTGTATGTCAAGAGCGATGCGCTCGAACAATATGCCGCGGCGATCATCATCCGCCGTGATCAACTGTCGCGCCGTGATTTCAACATGACGCGCAACCAGAAGCTCGCCACTAACGGTAAAGGTAAGCAGGCCTTCATCGTCATCGAATACCAGCGTAGCCAGACCGCGTCCGTCCTGCTCAAACAGCGCCGCCAGGTTGCGCTGCGATATCTCCGGTAGGTCGATCGCGGCCAGCGGCACCTTGGCCGCCTGAAACGCTTGCACCAGCGGCGCGATGGTGGATTCTGGCGACACGGCGGCAAATACTTGGTGGGCACGACTATCGGACGGAATCGGCAGCAGGTCGATGGCCGCGGTATCGACAGGAAACTCAAGCTGATCCTTGATCTTCCAGCGCACCACTTCGCGTGCCTCGTCGGGCGGTCCAGTGACGGCATCAGTCTGGATCAACTGATACTTGCCGTGAGTAAGCAACGCGGTGCAGCGATAGCGGTCGAGTTGCATCGGCTTCTTCAATGCCGAAAGTGTCGCCGCAGCATCGGTACCCTTTTCGACCGAGTCCGCCAGCAACACTCTCGGTTTGTGACCCGCCTCGCGTCTCAAATGGACAAAGTCGACGCGGTCGTCCCGCATCACGATCGATAGCCAGCCCGGTTCAGCTCTTGGTTTGAAAAAGGTGCGCACCAGTTGTTTCGGGTCTCATAATCCAGTTAACTATACTAGCCAAAAAGGATGGGCAAGGGTGGATTTCAAGGAGGAAGGGTGCGTAATTTGCTCCGCTCAGCATCAAGAGGTCAGTAGCGTTCGCGCAGGTAGATATAAGGTACCTTCGGCGAGCCGAATCTGACGCGGGCGTTGGGGTCCCGGTCATAGAGCACACTGGGACATGCCGCGCTACCGCCCCACCTTCCTTGCAGCCAGGGCAGGTTGGCGCCGCTGATGGTGGGAGGATGGGTGGTATTGCAGGAGAGATCGATAGTGGTCGCTGTCGAATTGAGATTGAGCGCGATATCCGCGCTGCCGCTGGTGCCGGCGTTGGGAGCGGCAAGGACGATGGTGCCCAGCCCGTTGGCCAAAGGCAGCGCCGCCGCCGGTACCTTGGCGGCGCCATAGTTCGCGGCGGTCAACGTTCCCTGTTGGTTGCCGATCGCCAGATTGTCGCGCTGGTTAGGGATCATGGTGCAGGAATCAATCGTGTTGGTAACCCACGCCGTTCCATTCCAGTACATCGCGCGCAGCGGCACCCTTAGCGGCAGCAGCTCCGAGCCATAGGCACTGTCAAGCCTGAGAACTCCGTAATGGAAGAGGCTGCCGGAATCGAAGCCAATCGCGGCGGCGGCACTACTACCGCTGATGCAGGTCGGATTGCCCGTGATTACCGGCGCCGTGGCACAGGTGGCGGGCGTGGGCGCCCCCGCCTCGCTGTAGTCGTCGAGTTGCAGCGCCAGGGTGATGGCTGCCGTATAGGGTGCCTGCGGCACGGCCGGGTTGCGGTAGAGCGTCAGCTTGTCGGTGGTGCCGAAAGTCAGTGCACCGCTACCGTTGTTGCTTGAGACAATCGTTGCATCGCCGGTTTGCGTTGCGAGATTGGTGCCATCCCAGCCCGGCGTGGCGGTGCCGAGGGCATAGGTCGTGGTAAACCGGGTCGTGCCGCCTTGCCTGAGTGCGGCGCAGGTCTGGGTCGGCGCGGTACACGCGGCACTGCCGTAGGCCAGGGGTGTAGCCAGCTTCCAGATACCGCCGCTGCCCATGGCGCCGAGGTAGTTTGCGGTTTGCACCGGCATCGCCGCGCCGTTCATGGCCCTGACGGTCACGCTGGGAGTTGTGACGAAGCCGAAGGGTTGGCCCAGGTAAGTGAAGCTGCGTGTGGCGCAAACGGAGTCGAATGTTTGCAGTTGGGGTGTATTCACGTTGAGCTGGTAACTCGCCGGGACAAAGCGGCCCGTGTTGATCACCGCATTGGAGCGGAAGTAGCGCTGGCTGATGGTCGAGTCTGCCGCATCAACGTTGGCGAAGCTTCGATCCTCGACTTCCCAGCTGAAGGTTCCTGCTTCGCTGTAGGCGGCGGTGGTGCTCGACAGCACTCCGCTGGCATAGTTCCAGCTGTTGACGGTGAAGGTGCCTGGTGTGCAGGTGTACCCGTTGGTGGTGCAATAGGTGGGATCGGGAAAAACCAGATTCCCCGGCACCAGCGTCGGGTTGCCGGCGTAATTCGTGGTCGGATTGTTGAGCGCGTTTCTTGCGGTCAGTCCCGAGAGGGAAAACGGCTTGCCGGCAGCATGTACGTTGCCACCGGCGGCGGCGAGGTTGTTGAGTGATCGAGCGTTGCCGTTGGTTTGCCAGTCCGCGTCCCGGGCTGTCGCGCCGACGGTGTCGATGTACGAGGGACGGATGGCAAAGGCGTCATTGGAGCAGCCATAGTTAACGGGTGTTCCGGCGTTGATGATCTTGACTCGTACTTCGGGCCACGAATTCACAGGTGTCCGGGCGGGCAGCGAGAGGCGGATCTGGCCGGCGAAAGTAAGGGTGAATGCGGTCAGGCCGGCATCGGTGGAGATCAATGTCCAGGTTGAGCGACAACCCTTGCCATCCAGCGCCCCCGAGTTGTCATGGGCATCGAGGAACTGCACCGTGGCATTGCCGGTGAAAGGCGACAGAGCGCCGCCGCTGAGCGAAACCACGTCGATATTGCCGGAACTGGCAGCAAGGGTTCTTCCGGCGATCTTGGTGCGGATAACGCCAGCCACCGCAGTGGTTGTGGTGCTGGTGTCGAAGGCGTTGAAGTTACCGGTAGGGGTGCTGCAAATCGGGCACAGGCGCAGGCTGCCGTCGCGCTGCAGTCCGCGCCACTCGTTGGCGTAGATGGCGGCAATCTCGGTGTCGGCCAGTACCCGGCTGTAAATTCGGGGCTCGTCGATGCGCCCCTGGAAGCGGAAGCCGGAACTATTCTCGGTCGAGGCCAGGTTTTCGCCACCGATCGCCGCCGTGCCGGCATCCGCGCCCCAGGCGCCAGTGTAGGTCTGGTTGGTATCCGAGAGCAGGCTGCCACCCGCGTCATGGATCATCAAGCGGCGATTCTTGGTCGTGGCGTCATGGATCGCAACGACAAAATACCAGTTGTTGGATGTGACGACGGCCGGTGAATCGAAACTAATCGGGCTTACCGCGCGCGAGAAAAAGCGCAGCCGTCCCGATCCAGGGTCGCCGAGGCTGACGGCAAAGCCGCTGGTGTTGTTCTGGTCGTCGACAAAAATGCGCTGACCGCTCTTGGCAGCATTGGTCGAATTGATCCATGCGGAAATCGTGAAGCTGGTATGGCCGACGGTCGAACCCAGCTTGGGAAAGGCGGCCGGCAAGCCGATGTACCCGGTGCTGCCGTTGAGCGTGTCCGCCGTGCAAATGCGGCCCGTAGCGGCGAGACTCACTCCGCCCACCAGCGTGCCGTTGTAGGCGTTGCCGCTGAAGTCCGTCGCCGTGGTGCCGGCGCACTCGTCGAGACGGTATTCGGCCAGCGGCGGCGTCGGTTTGAAGAAGCGCAGTGCCGAATAGGCCAGAGAGTTGACAGTGGTCAGGTCGACCAGGACGAAATCAGTGGCACTCAGCTGATAGCCGACTTGCCCGACGCCCTGCGAGACATTGGCGATGTCCTTGTACTGGTATACGAAGTCACCGGTTTCATAGAGAATCATCTGAACGTTGAACAGGCTGCTGCCGCTGTTCCACTCCTTCATCTGCGACCAGGTGACGACAAATCGATTGGGCGCGGTGAGCGAAGCGTAGGTCACCCGCCCACTGCAGCCCCCGCCCCCACCGGTCGGGCAGAAATCCGCGCCATACACCCGCATGGTGTTGTTCAGGTTGGCGTTCGGGTAGGGAATCGTATACGTTGGCGGCGGACCGACAGTCTGGGTGCCCCAGTAGCAATAGGCGTTGTTGTTGAACTGCAGGCGACCGTTCGACATGATGCGCACGGTATTGTAGGTGCCGCTGCCATAGGGGTAGTTGAAGCCGATCGGCAGTTGCTGGCTGATGTCGTCGTCTACGCCTGCAGAGCCGCCGACGCACTCGGGCGCCGGGCCACCCGTGGCGCCGGTAAAGACGACATCGGTGTGAGTGGAGTTGTCGATCCAGGCCATTGGCGCAAGGGCGTAGCCGTAGGTGGCGGCGACGGCACTGACAGGAAGAAGAAAACACGCGCCGACGAAGAAGGCGCGAACCCACGATTTCTTCATGCGCAAGAAGATCGAAGTCACGATGCACTCCTTCGTTCCGCGTGGCCCACGAGCGCAATAGTCGGCGCTGGCGACACGGCGAGTGGACATTGGAGGGGGCTCATAGCGCGACGTCGATGCGGCGTTCAATGTAGTCGAAGCCGGCGGCGGGTGCAAGGTTGGGGCAAGCGCCGGCGGCGGGCTGATTGCAGGCGGTGGCGACAAGGGAATACACCGCGGGGGAATTAGTTGGGTTGTTGGCAGGCGCGTCATCGACCGGAGTACGAACGCAGGTAACGGTGACGGTGAAGGCCGCGAGGGTGGGCGCTGCCGGCACGAACGAGGTGGGCGAGGCGGGGCAGGCACGAGTATTGGGAAGGGCTGTTCCGACGGGGCCGGGCCCCGGACCATAGCTGAAGTTGTACGCAGGCGTGGCTTGCACCTGATAAACACCCCATTCGACCCCGGCCCGTGCTGCCTGGTAAGCCCGCACGCCCTGCACGTCGAGCGCCGAACCGGTCTGCTGGTTGGTGGAGACATTGACGATGAAGGCGCCGAGGGCACCCAACACGACCAGGATGAAAATCGCCGAGACGATGGCGAAACCACGGGAACCGGCACGGAGCTTAGCGAATTGCGGTGTCATGGTGCGTTGTCGATGCGGATTTGCTGGGACAGATTCACGCTTTCGCCAACTCCGGTCGCGGCGTCTACCTGGGTCAGCGTAAGGTTGATGAGCAGCAGGCCGTTTCTGCCGCTGGCGTTGGCGGCGTATTCGACGGTGCACGTAGCGCCACCGGCGAGTATCGCGAGGCTAGCTGGGGGGCTGGCGGGTGGAAGGGGGGTTTGCGTGGGAGTGAAGCCGTAGTTCCAATATCGCCTCAGGTCGCCGGGAGGATTGCCAACGGCAGGACAGGCATAGGTGACGGCTTGTGTGCCGCCTGGAACGACCTGAAAGCGTGCATCGGGCGAAGGCAGCGGTGGAGTTTGAGCGGCAAAGGGATTGGCGGTCAGGGTGATGACGTTGCCGGCAATGCCCAGCACCGTGGCGCGATTGCCCCCCGGAGCGGGAGCGGTATACGCATCGACTGGCGCATTGCCGGGGCCGAGGTTGTAAATGACAATGAAATCACCTGGAGCAATGGCTGGATTGGCTGGCCCGAGCACATCGAACGTTGTATCGGCGATGGTGGTGTAGCTCAGAAAATCGCCGCCGGTCGAGCCATCGCCTGTATCGCGGTAGCGTCCGCCGGCACTGGTCATGATGAACTCGATGTAGGTTGTTGTGGCGGTAGTGGTGACACGCAGGCTGTTCGGCAGCGCCAGCCGGATATCGCGCGTCATCCGGCGCAGGGCGACATCGGCCTGATCGGTGAGCTCGGCGCGGCGCACGGAATCCAGATAGCCCTGTATCGGCTTGCTGATGAAGACCGTGAGAATGCCCGCCAGGATGCCGGTGATGACGATGGCGATGATGACCTCGACCATGGTGACACCGGCAGTTCGATGCGGCGGGCGGCGGGTGATGGCGGGCGTCATGGCAACAAGTTTGGCACGTAACGAGTACGATAGCCTTCGACGGCGATCACTTCGTTGTTGAAGTTGATCGTCACCGTGATGAGCAGTGAAGCGGTGGCCGGGACCAGGCTGGCCGCCGGTCCGAGCGCACTTTGCGCGACCGTGATCACGGCACTGTAGCCAGCGGGTGCCGTTAAGTTTCCGGTGATGCTTGGGATAGGGCTGGCGAGGTTGCACGCGACAACACCCGGGCCGCAGCCGTTGTAGTCATTGACATTGTCGAAGAAGGGCGCAGGACCACCACGCGTTTCGCCAGCTTCCGGGGCACCTGGTGCCGTAACTTCCTGCGTGGCGCAGGCGGCCGCGTTGATAGCCGTCGCGGCGGACGGATCGTCCGGATCGCACCAGGTAAATGGCTGCGCGGCAACTTCGTCCATCAGGCCTTCGGCAATCGCCAGCATCTGCTTCCTGATCATCGGGTCGACGTTGGTACGGGCGGTGAGATTGAGCACCGTCAGCATCCCCGCCAGCGCGACACCCACGATCACAATGAAGACGATCAGTTCGATCAGGGTGACGCCATGCTGGCGACTTCTAGCGCACATAGCCCGTTTCCGCTTCGACATTGACCGTCAGGCTCATCATGGAGTCCGTGATCGTATAGGTGTATCTCAGCGCAGGTGGTATCGCAGATGCTCGCCCCAGTGCGTCGAAAGCGAGAGCAGCCGGACCCGCCAGAGCAACGTTGGCGTTGGGTGCGCAGATGGCATTGAGCGGGCCACCGCAGGCGGCGTCGGTCGCCGGCAGCGTCAGTTGGCGGGGGCAGGCGCCCGCCCCTGGCGTTTCCGGTGTGACGTTGTCGATGGTGAGCACCAGTCCATTGGCAGCCAGGGCGACGCAGACAATCCGCCGTTGCGCCACCGCCGACTTTCGTGCGAACTCGAGCGTTGCCCTTACCTTGTCGCGGTAGCCCGTTGCGTCGAACTCTGAAAGATTCATGCGTGGCACTGCCACGGCGGCCATGATGCCGATGACAATCATCACCGTGATGAGCTCCACCATGCTGAAGCCGGACAGGCAATGCGGGGGACGAGATGTCGGCTGAATCATCGGGTCAGTCTGACCAGTATGTCCATGGGCAGAAGCCGGCGCACTATCAGCGCCGGCTTTGATCCGTGCCATGGCGGGTCGGGGTCGCCGTAAATAGCTCGGCGGTCTGCCCGACATCGGTTTGCTCGTCCTGCCCGCGCCGGTTGTCATAAGCCGCAAGTTGCCTGCCGTAGGCGTCTTCTCGCGCTTTCGCCTGGTCTGCACGAAAGCGCAGCAGCAGCCCAAGAAGGATCGTCAGCATACCCATCGTGGTCCAGTCCTTGAGAAATTCCCCGATACCCAGAACTATGAACTCGATACAAACGAGCGGATCTCCGCCGCACAGTGCCGCCATTCAGGAATCCCCCTTGCCAACGCATTTCTGCCGTGTATTCCAGAACCGCAGAGCAGCTTACGGGGCACGGGCACGCGCCACCCGTTTTGCTCAACGCGAAACCAGGGCGCAGCGCGCTGGAAAAGATGCCGGGTTCGTCACGCGAACGGTGAAAAGTCACCGACAGAAATGACAAAAGCGACTGAAGCCGCTCTTGTCGCCGTAGTCAGACTCCGTACCTGCCGATCAATTCAGCCGGGCCCCTTTGATTGCTCCCGCTACCCGATCACCCAAAAACCTCAGCACCCAGTCGTAACCGCCGGTCCGACCACCGGCACGCCGCCAACCGGCGCCACAGTGTAGGGTACGCCACAGGTTGCCGTGTATCCCCCAACTGCGTTTTGCACCAGCATCCCGCCGGCAGCTGTCCACGAATATCCCTGGGCATTCAATTCCGCGACAGTGGGCCCGATCAATCCCGCCATCGGAACGGTCAACGCCAGCATCGCAATGCCCTGAAGCGAGTCGGCTGGATAATAGTTGGTCATCTGCGCACATGTCCCCGCAGCACCCTCGATGGCGATACCTAGACCGGCGCCGGCAGCGCTCGTTCCGGTAACGGCCAAAGTGCAACCGTTGATGGCCGCTCCGGTGGCACGAAGCAGGGCCGTTCCATGGGCCAAGGCAACCGCAGTCTGCATCGCCCCCAGGAGGGCATTCACCTTTGCCACGCGCGCATCGCGTTGCAGGTTGGTAAACCTCGGCAGCGCGGTCGCCGCAAGAATGCCCAGAATCACGATAACAACGATCAATTCAATCAGGGTAAAACCCGCTTGCCGCTTCATTCAAATCTCCTTAAGGTTGTCATCTTCATCCCGCCCGACGCAATGTAAGAACTGCGAATCTTGTTATCCTGCAAATCAGCTGAATTGCCTCAGTACCGCACCAGTCAAGGTACCAAGTGTACCAGCGGCCCGCTCTCAGTGCCATACGAACGAAGTGGTGGAAAACACCCTAATTCCGCCTACCACAGCAGACCCCCCGGTATGCCCCCCGGCCAATTCCTCCGCCGAGCCGACACGCCAGCGCAAATCCCTTCTTCCCGGCTCGCGGAATTCAAGGCTTGCTTCAAGCCGCGGCCGATAGACAATTTCACGCGTCGCCTCGTCAAAACACCACTCACCGGGCGCCTTTGTCTTCCTGCAGACCCCGGCGTATCCCTCCGGCGGCTTTGCCAGAAAGCTCACCGGATTGACCCCGACGAGATCCCGGATAGACAACGCCTGCCCGCGAATTTCCCTGGTCCGGACCTCAATTTCCAAGCCCTTCTCGATGTTCAGCACCGTCGCTTCGATCACCGTCCGCTCGGCCTTTTCCTGTACATAGTAAACCGCATTGAGCAACACCGCCGCCAATAAAACGATAATGGCAGCAACCACCGAAACCTGAAACAGTGACCGCGAACGGGGTGTTACGCCGCTCACTTCCTAAGCGCCACTTTGCCAAGATCCCACAGTGGCAGGAAGATGCCGAGCGCGAGTATCAGGACCATGACACCGAGTGCAACGATCAGGATCGGTTCGATCTGCTGTGCCAGCGTCTTCAGTTCGTACTCGACCTCGTTCTGGTACATATCGGCGACTTCTTTCATCATGTCATCCAGGGCGCCCGATTCTTCGCCCACCGCGATCATCTGCAGCACGACAGGGGTAAACACGCCGGCAGAAATCGAGGTGCGCAGGATGCTCTCTCCGCGCTCGACACCATCGCGCATTTTCTCGACCTTGTCGGCAATGTAGGCGTTATCCACGGTCTCCGCAACATTGGTCAGGGCCTGGATGATGGGCACGCCGCTGCGCGAGGCCAGGGCGAAGCTGGCCGCAAAGCGGGCCAGAGTAGCTTTGCGGATAATTTTCCCGGCAATCGGAATCCGCAGCTTGAATCGATCCCAGGTGTAGCGACCGTTGACCGTTTTGCGCCAGGCGCTAAAACCGAAAAAGGCGACCACGATGCCAAGCAGCAGCGCGTGCCACCAATTCACCATGAAATCCGAAAAGCCGATCAGCAGGCGTGTCATCAAAGGCAGTTCGGCGCCAAACCCCTTGAATACGTTGGCAAAGGCGGGAATGACGAAGATATTGACGATGACAATGGCAACCGCCATGGCGGCGACCACGAATGAAGGGTAACGCAGTGCCGACTTGACCTGCTCTTGCATGAAGCGCTCGAAGGTCAGGTGGTCGAAGAGGCGGATGAAGACTTCTTCGAGCCGCCCGGTCATTTCGCCGACGCGCACCATGGACAGATAGAAAGGCGAGAAGACCTTGGGATGACGCGCCAGCGACAGGGACAACTCGCGGCCGGAATCCAGGCTTTCGCGTACATCCTGCAGGACTTCCCGCATCGCCGGATTGATGCTGGATTCCTGCAAACCAGCCAGCGCGCGCATGATCGGTACGCCGGCACGCAAGAGAGTATGAATCTGCCGCGAAAACAACAGCACATCAAGGTGCTCGACTCTTTGCCTGAACAACTGGACGTTGATCCCGGCACCGCTATCCGCCCTGCCGGCAGCCGCTTCGGCCGACTTGATCTCCATCGGCGTCACGCCGCCGCCAAAAAGCAGGTCGGCCACCGCTCCGGCGGTCGCGCCTTCCATGGTTCCCGTCACGATCTCGCCGGTGCCGTTACGGCCGCGATAGCTGAAGTTGGGCATCTGGTCCCTATTCGTCGAGCTGCGTGCTGATGCGCATGGCTTCGTCGATGGTGGTGCGACCACTCATCACCAAGCGCACGGCATCGCGGCGCAGGGTGTTGCCGGCCATCTGTTCCCGGCCGATCTGCATGAACTCGTTGGGATCACCGCGATTCACGGCCTCGACCAGGGCGTTGTTCATGTCGAGAATCTCATACACCGCCTGGCGCCCCTGATAGCCGGTGTTGGCGCAGTGACTGCAACCCTGTCCGCGCCGGTATTGCATGGCATCGACCTGGTCGCCCAGCTCCACCTTGAGCCACAGATGCTCGTGCGGCAAGGGTTCATGAGGCACGGAACAGTTCTCGCAGATGACGCGCACCAGTCGTTGCGCCAGCACCATCTGGATCGACAAGGCCACCATGTAGCGCGGCACACCCATGTCGAGCAGGCGGATCGGCGTCGATAAGGCATCATTGGTGTGCAAGGTCGACAGGACAAGGTGTCCGGTCATTGCCGCACGCATGCCAATCTCCGCAGTTTCCTGGTCGCGCATTTCGCCGAGCAGGATGATGTCCGGATCCTGGCGCAGCGCGGAGCGCAACACGCGGCTGAAGGACAAGTCGATTTTTTCGTGCACCTGCACCTGGTTGAGACCGGGCAGCCGGTATTCGACCGGATCCTCCACCGTGATGATTTTCTTTTCGCGCGTATTCAGTTCATTTAGCGCCGCATACAGCGTGGTGGTTTTGCCCGATCCGGTCGGCCCGGTCACCAGCACTATTCCCGAGGGCCGCGCAATGGAATGGCGGAAGCGTTCGAGGATGCGCGACGGCATGTGCAGGCGGTCGAGTTCCAGCAGGCCGGTATTCTGCGCCAGCATCCGCATCACGACCGATTCGCCGTGCTGCGTCGGCATTGACGAGATGCGGATATCGATCGATGTGTTGCGCAGCTTTATGTTGAAGCGCCCATCCTGCGGCAGGCGCTTTTCGGAAATGTCGAGCCCGGACATCAGTTTCAAGCGCAAGACCAGGGCGGTCGAAATCTTTGCATCAGCCTCGGTCTGGACATGCAGCACGCCGTCGATGCGAAAGCGAATCACCAGGAATTTCTCCTGCGGCTCGATATGGATGTCGGAGGCACGCATCTTCAGTGCCTCTTCGAACACCGTGTTGAGCAGCTTGACTACCGGCGCATCTTCGGCACCGGCGGTGAGGCCAAGAATATTGCCGAACTCGGTGGAAATATCCCCCATGTCCGCCGTCAGTTCCCGGGCCAGGCCGCTGATTTCCGCAGCACGGGTGTAGACGCGATCGATAGTCGAAAGCAACTGGCTCTCGGTAACCACAGCGAGATCGAGCTCGCGCCGAAGCACCCTTGCCAGTTCATCGAAGGCGGAGAGGTCCGTCGGGTCGGCCATGCCGACGACCAGCATGCCGGATCGCTCGTCCAGCACCAGCGCACGGAGCCGGCGTGCCTGGGCTTCCGGCAAAAGCTTGATCATTTCAGGCTGCAACTTGAAGGTCTTGAGGTCGACGAAGTCAGCACCAATCTGGCGGGCCAATCCTCTCGAAATCCCTTCTTCGGTTACATAGCCGGATTCCACCAGAACCCGGCCGAGTTTGCGGCCTGAGCGTTTTTGCTCTTCCAGTGCAAGCTTGAGCTGCTCGCCGGTAACGAGTTCCTGCTGTACCAGCATGTCACCAAGACGGATTTTTTCCGGACGAGCCATCGGGCGATCTCCAAAGTGGCCGTGGAATCAAGGCCTTTGCAGCCATGATTTTGCACGAAAGCCACAGTGCAATTTTATGATTTTTCGGAAACTACCGCTCCGAAGCGGCAAATCAACCTGCCAATGCCGCCTTGATCTGTTCCAGCGTTGACGGATCGTCGATGGTCGTAAGGTCGCCGGCATCACGGCCTTCTGCCAGTGCCTGGATGGAGCGGCGCAGCATCTTGCCCGAGCGAGTCTTGGGCAGGCCGGTGACAAAATGAACGCGCTTCGGCCGCGCGATTGCGCCAAGATTGCCGTCGACCACCTTCTTGATCTCCGCCTCCAGCGCCGCACGCAGTTCCGGCGTGGCGATCCGGGCCGGATCCTTGACCACCGCGAAAGCGACCGGTTCCTGGCCCTTCAACTGGTCATTGACGCCAACCACGGCCACCTCAGCGACGGCACTGTGGCCCTGTACGGCTTCCTCGATCTCACGGGTGCCGAGGCGATGTCCCGCAACGTTGATGACGTCGTCGGTGCGGCCGAGGATGTAGTGGTAACCCTCTTCATCCTTGATGCCCCAGTCGAAAGACGAATACACCTGCGGTTCCTTGAACAGGCTGAAATAGGTGCTGACAAAGCGCTCATCGTCGCCCCAGACGGTTGACAGGCAGCCCGGCGGCAGCGGCGGTACGATACCGACGATGCCTTTCTCATTGGCATCGCACACTGTGCCGTCCTCGCGGAAAATGCGCAGGTCATAGCCATACACCGGGAAGCTCGGGGTGCCGAACTTGATCTTGGTCTTTTCGATGCCTGGCACCGTGGACAGGATCGGCCAGCCGGTCTCGGTCTGCCAGTAGTTGTCGATCACCGGCAGCTTCAATTCGCCCATGATCCATTCGTGGGTCGGCTGGTCCAGCGGCTCGCCGGCGAGGAAGAGGTGTTTCAACTTCGACAGGTCATACTTGTGCAGCCAGCTGTTATCGCTCTTCTTCAGCACGCGGACCGCCGTGGGAGCCGAGAACATCACGGTGACCTTGTACTTCTCGACGATCTGCCACCAGATGCCCGGATCGGGACGGATCGGCGTGCCTTCGTACATGATGGTTGACATGCCGGCAATCAGTGGGCCGTAGATGATGTAGCTGTGGCCGACCACCCAGCCGATGTCGGAGGTCGAGAACATGGTCTCGCCCTCGCCGCCGGTAAAAATGTGTTTCATCGAGGCCGCCAGCGCCACGGCATAGCCGCCGGTGTCGCGCTGCACACCTTTCGGCTTGCCGGTGGTGCCGGAGGTATAGAGGATGTAGGAGGGTTCGGTGGACTCCATCCATTCGCAAGGGACTTCG
>JADYZH010000008.1 GCA_020853215.1 Sulfuritalea sp.
GCCGGCCGCTGATGTGGAACACCGGCCATGCGCTGATCAAGACCAAGCTCAGGGAAACCGGCGCGCCGCTCGCCGGCGAGATGAGCGGCCACATGTTCTTCAAGGAACGCTGGTACGGCTTCGACGACGCGCTCTACACCGGCGCCCGGCTGCTGGAAATCGTCTCGCGCTGGGCGGATTCGAACTGGCCGCTGCAGAACCTGCCCAATGCCCTCTCGACGCCGGAACTCAACCTCAAGATGCAGGAAGGCGAACCGCACGCGCTGGTGGCGAAATTGCGCCAGGGCGGCAAAAAGCTGCTGCCCGGCGCGCGCGAACTGGTCACCATCGACGGCGTGCGCGCCGAGTATGCCGACGGCTTCGGCCTGGCACGCGCCTCGAACACCACGCCGGTAGTCGTGCTGCGCTTCGAGGCCGACAATCAGGCCGCAATGACGCGTATCCAGAACGAGTTCAGGGCGGCCTTAAGGGCCGTCTGGCCGGGTATTTCGATCGACTTCTGACGCTATCCGAAGCTATTTATTCGGCCCGGCCTTGCTCGCCAGGACAAGGCCGAGGATGACTTCCCGCACCGCCTTGCGCTGCGTCGCCGGCAGATTCAGGAAGGCTTCGAACACTTCGCGCTCCTGATAGCCGATGCCCTCGTCCCAGCGCTTGCGCTTTTCCTGAATCGCCTTGATCTTGCCCTCGCCAAAACGAAGGGCATGCGGCTCGACCTTCAACCATTCGGCGATGACCTGTAGCTTTTCCTGCGAGGGAATGGCCTCGCCGCGCAACCAGCGACGAACCGCTTGAACCGTGACGGCACGTCCCCAGTAGCGAGTGTTGAATTCCCTTTCCAACACGATCGGACGCACCGGATAGCCGCCTTGTTCCATCGCACGGCGCAGGCGCTGACTGAATTCCGCTTTTTCATCCATGAACAGAAAGTTAAATTTCATCCCCGAATGGATGAAACTATTTGTTCATTTACGCATAAACTTATTGTTCATTTTGTTTTGACATAAGTTCATGCCCAAAAGCCTGCTCGAACAGCTCCCCGATATTGTCGCCAGAGGGAAGCAGGAAGCCGAGCGCATCCTCGAAAGCCTCGAAGGCCGCCACCGTGTCGGCCTGCAAACCCGCGAATGGGTGTTACCGGCCAAGGATGCCGCTGCCACCGACTGGATCGCCCAGAACCAGCGTGCCGGACATCTGACAAAAGTCGGCGCTGGCGAGACGGCGGGGGATTGGCAAAACCGCCTGATCTACGGCGACAACCTGCTGGCGATGGCCGCTCTGCTGGCCGGCGACGAGCAGACGCCCAGCCTGCGCGGCAAGATCGACCTGATCTACATCGACCCGCCCTTCGACTCCAAGGCCGACTACCGCACCAAGGTCGCGCTACCCGGCGTCGAACTGGAGCAGAAGCCCACCGTCATCGAGCAGTTCGCCTACTCCGACACCTGGTCCGACGGCACCGCCTCCTATCTGGCGATGATCACCCCGCGCCTGATCCTGATGCGCGAACTGCTGGCCGACACCGGCTCGATCTACGTGCATCTCGACTGGCATGTCGGGCATTACGTGAAGATCGTGATGGATGAGGTGTTTGGGAAAGATAATTTCGTCAACGAGATCGTATGGAAGCGCAGCGATGCAAAAGGGGATGCGACGCAAGGTAGTTCACATTTTTCACGAGTACATGACACCTTGCTGGTTTACGGAAAAGGAGAAACCCGCTACTGGAAAACCGTCTTTGTCCCTCTCACGCAAAGCTACGTAGATGGTTTCTACAAGCACGTCGATTCTGATGGGCGTCGGTACAAACTTGAAAATATGCTGGGGCCAGGAGGAGAGGCTAAGGGTAACCCGACATATGAAGTCATGGGGGTAACCAGATCATGGCGCTACTCCCGAGAACGGATGCAAAGGCTTATTGACCAGGGGCTTGTGATTCAGACACGCCCAGGGACAGTCCCCATGCAAAAGAAATACCTTGATGAGTCAAAAGGTGTGCAGCTTGGCTCGTGGTGGGACGACATAAGCATGATTCGTGGGTGGTCTGGAGAGAAGTCCGGCTACTTTACCCAGAAGCCAGAGAAGCTTCTTGAGCGAATTGTCGAAGTCTCTTCCCCTGATGCCGGCCTCGTCGCAGACTTCTTCGGCGGCTCCGGCACCACCGCCGCGGTCGCCGAAAAGCTCGGCCGCCGCTGGATTACCAGCGACCTCGGCAAGCCGGCCTGCATGGTGATGCGCAAGCGGCTGATCGACCAGAACGCCAAGCCCTTCCTCTATCAAGCCATCGGCGACTATCAGGTCGAGGCGGCAAAGGCGTCGCTGGGGCGGGGCTTCCGCATCGGCGACCTGTCGCAGATCGTGTTGTCGCTCTACGGCGCCCTGCCGCTGCCGCCGGAGGACAACGCCAACCGCAATCTCGGCAAGATCGTCGGCGGCGGCTCGAAGACGCTGATCCTGGCCGATTCGCCGAACAAGCTCACCGGCGCGGCGACGCTCAAAAAAGCCGTGGCGCTGCGCGACAGCCTGATGGGTGGCTGGGACAAGGTAGTGGTGCTCGGCTGGAACTTCGAGCCGGGCATCGGCGAGGCCATCGCGGCGATGAACGACACGCGCCTCGAAGTGCTGGTGATCCCGCCCGACCTGCTGGACCGCCTCAAGAAGAAGGGCGGGCTGGAAAAGCTGCGCGGGCAGGTGCGATTTGCCAGCCTGCAATACCTGACGCTGCATCCGGTGGAGCGGCGAAAAGTCGGCGCTGGCGAGACGGTGACGGTAAAGCTCGCCAACTATGTGCTGCTGTCGCCCGAGGCGATCAACCTCGACGAGGCAAACCGCGGCAAGTTGCAGGCGGTGGCGAACAAGGAACCGCTGGCGCTGGTCGAGTACTGGGCGGTCGACCCGGACTACGATGGCAAGGTATTCCGCTCGGTGTGGCAGGACTATCGCGGCAACACGGAGAACGACGGCGATCCGCTACGGGTGGTAACGCAGGCGGTGCTCGATCTGCCGGCCAAGGCTGGCCCGCGCCGCGTCTGCGTGCGAGCGGTGGATGTGTTCGGCTTTGAGGCGGAAGCGGTGGCGATAGTAGAGGTGGCGACGTGAAATCTGCCCGTTCAGGCAGCCAGCCGGGGAATTTTATTCAAGTCCTTGCCGAGATGGCGTTGCGCGATTTTGAGGTCGTAGTCCGCCTGCCAGCTCGACCACATCTGCGGCGACTGACCGAAGGCGCGACCGAAGCGCAGCGCAAGGTCTGCCGTCACCGGACGCTCTCCACGAACGACATGCGAAATGCGCATAGGCAAAACGCCGATGACACGGGCGAACTCGGCCTGGCTCATCTTGCGGTCGTCCAAAATTTCCGCCAGAAGTTCACCCGGATGAATGGGCGGCATCCCGTTGATCGGATTGTTCGCGGTTGGATCGCTCATGATCGGTACTCCTCAGTGATAGTCGGCGATTTCCACGTCGAAGGCGTCGCCGTCTTCAAAGCGGAAACACACACGCCATTGGTCGTTGATGCGAATGCTCCATTGCCCGCCGCGATCGCCTTTCAGTGCTTCGAGGCGGTTCGAGGGCGGCTCCCGCAAATCCTCGATGCGCTTGGCGAAGTGCAACTGATACAGGCGCGTCATCGCCCGACGCAGGATGCTCTGCGGCAATCGCCGCGACCGTCCTGTCGTAAACAGCGATTCCGTTTCCTTATCGGCGAAGCTGCGGATCATGGCCATCAATATAAACATTTTGTTTATGCAGCGCAAGCAGGCCGATCCGCGTGAGCAAGGCAGAAAATCCGCTGGCCCTTGCCGCCGGCCTGACGGCCAAGACAAACCAGCTTTGCATCGGTCTTGAAGACGGCGTCGCCGATATTTACGACCTGGTGACGCCGACCACGGCGGAGCTGCTGCGCTGGTGGTTTCTGGCCGACATCTGCGCGACGCGACCTTTCAATTTTCACGCCGGGCAGCGGCAGGCGATTCTGAACGCCATCGTCGCGCACGAGGTGCTGAATACGGCCGATCTGGTGGGTCTCTACCGCCAGGCCGCCCCGGATGCGCTGCTGACCGGCGGCCGGCTGGCCGAAGTGTCGCAGGCCAAGCATGGTCATCCGAAGTATTGCCTGAAAATGGCAACCGGCACGGGCAAGACCTGGGTAATGCAGGCACTGATGGTCTGGTCGCTGCTCAACAGGACAGCGGCGCAGGCGGAAGGAATCGACGATCCGCGCTTCACGCGCCATTTCCTGATCGTGGCGCCGGGCCTGATCGTCTATGAGCGTTTGCTGGATGCCTTGCGCGGCAAGCTGAAGGACGGCGAGCGGGATTTTTCCAGTTCCGACGTGGCGCGCTACGCGGAGCTGTTCATTCCCGAAGGCGGACGGGAACTGTTGTTCGGCTTCGTGCGCGGCAATCTCTGCATCAAGGATGAAATCGGTCTCAAGGCCACGGGCAACGGCCTGATCGCCGTCACCAACTGGCATGCGCTGGTGGAAGGCGAGGAGGAACCCGAGCCGGAAGTCGATGCACCGGGCGCGCCGGCCGATCCGCAATGGGTGATCGCCGAAGCGCTGCCGCTGGCGCCGGGTAAGTCGGCCGGCAACAGTCTGGAGATGCTGGATCGGCGCCATGCGCGCGGCGGTATTCTCGACTACCTGGCCGCGCTACCGGCGCTGATGGTATTCAACGACGAGGCCCATCACATCCATGAAGTGAAGAAAGAGGGAGAGGCCAGCGAAGTCGAGTGGCAGAAGAGCCTGTCGCGCATCGCCGAAAAAAAAGGGCGTGGCTTCGTGCAGATCGATTTTTCTGCCACGCCCTACAACGATGTCGGCGCGGGAAAAAACAAGCGCAAGGTCTATTTCCCGCACATTGTGGTGGACTTCGATCTTAAGGCCGCCATGCGCGCCGGACTGGTCAAGTCGCTGGTGCTCGACCGGCGCAAGGAGATCGGCGCCCTGCCTCTGGAATTCAAAGCCGAACGCGACGCCGACAACAATCCGACGCTCGCCGACGGTCAGCGCGTGATGCTGCGCGCCGGTTTGCAAAAGCTCAAGAAGCTGGAAGCGGATTTTCACGCGCTCGACCCGGCGCGGCACCCGAAGATGCTGGTGGTCTGCGAGGACACGTCGGTCTCGCCCCTGGTGACGAAATTCATGCGCGACGAAGGCCTGACAGACGACGAAGTAATGACCATCGATTCTGGGCGCAAGGCGGAACTGGGCGAAAAGGAATGGGCGCCGGTTCGCGAGCGCCTGTTCGACGTGGATCGCCATGCGACGCCGCGCGTGATCGTCAGCGTGCTGATGCTGCGCGAAGGATTCGACGTGAACAACATCTGCGTCATCGTGCCCTTGCGTTCGAGCCAGGCGCAGATCCTGCTGGAGCAGACCATAGGCCGCGGCCTGCGGTTGATGTGGCGCGAGGACGATTACGCCGACATCAAGCGCGAAAACCGGGAGCGCATCAATGCCGGCAAGGAACCGGCGAGCCTGATCGACATCCTGTCCATCGTCGAACATCCGGCCTTCCAGTCCTTCTACAACGAGTTGATGGAGGAAGGCCTGGCCGGCACGACGAGCGAAGATAGCGATGCTGCCAACAGTGCCGGCGACATGATCACCGTCGGCCTGCGCGATGGCTACGAAGAATTCGATTTCGCCATTCCCTTCATCCTGCGCGAAGCGGAGGAAACCCTCGATCATCAGCAGCTGGATGTCATGACGTTGCCGTCCTTTACCGCCATAGGCCGCGCGGAACTTTCGCGCATGCTGGGCAAGGGCGATACCTTTGTTTCCCAGGATTTGCAGAGCGCCACGTGGTTCGGCGACTACCGTGTGGAAGGCGCCGTGATGAGCGTCAGTGGCTATAACGACTATCTCGCGCGACTGACGCGGCGTATCGGTCAAGCTCTAAGCCAGGAGCCTCCGAAGAACCGCAAAATCGCTTCGCATCACGCCAGCCCCTACATGCAGTTCGGCACGGCGGAACTGGCCGGCTGGCTCGAACGCTACATTCGTGAGCGTCTGTTCGGCGAGTCCTTTGATCCGATGGCCGATGAAAACTGGCGCCTGCTGCTATTGCAACCAGTGGTCGATCACATCACCGAAAAATTCGCGCTGGCACTGGTGGAATCCGAGCAGCGCAACTGGCAGGGCGAAACCGAAGTGCATCCGCGGCGACTTTCGGAGGCGGCCAAACTGACCATGCGCGAGAGCGCCTCGCTGCCGGTCGGCAAGTGCATCTACGAGCGCCTGCCCTATCCGACGCGCAGTGGCGGGCTGGAGCGGGCACTCATGGAATGGGCCCAGGCCGACAGCAGCGTGGCAGCGTTCTGCAAGGTCAGCGAAACCCGTCATGATTTCGCCCGACTGCGATACGTCAAGGAAGACGGCCTGCCTGCCTTCTACTCGCCAGACTTCTTGGTACGGGCGGAGAAGGCGATCTATCTGGTGGAGACCAAGGCCCAGCAACAGACGATCCACCCAAACGTGCAGCGCAAGCTAAAGGCCGCCACCGCCTGGTGCGAACGCATCAACGAACTGGCGCCCGAACATCGGGACCAGCGTGAGTGGCGCTACGTATTGCTCGGCGAGACGATCTTCCACGATTGGCGCAGCAAGGGAGGGCGTCTGGCCGAGTTACTCGACTTCGCGCGAGTACGGGCAACCGGCGATTCCAGCGCGCAACTGCCGCTGGTCTGAAATTCGCCGTTCCGCCAGCGCCGACTTTCCTACAGCTTCGCCTCGACCCAGTCCTTGACCGAGGCCAGCGCCGCCGGCAGCGGCGCCGGATCGGTGCCGCCGGCCTGCGCCATGTCGGGCCGGCCGCCACCCTTGCCGCCAACCTGCTGGGCGACGAAGTTGACCAGTTCGCCGGCCTTGATGCGATCGGTGAGGTCGGCGGTGACGCCGGCGATCAGGCTGACCTTGCCGGCGCTGGTAGTGGCAAGCACGATGGCGGCGCTCTTCAGTTTGTCCTTGAGTTTGTCCATGGACTCGCGCAGGGCCGTCGCGTCGGCGCCCTCCAGGGTCGTGGCCAATACCTTGACGCCCCTGACCTCGACCGCCTTGCTGACGAAATCGTCGCCCTGCGCCGAGGCCAGCTTGCCCTTGAGCCCGGACAGTTCGCGCTCGAGGCGCTTGACCTGGTCGAGCAGTGCGTTCACCCGCGCCGGCGCCTCGCCGCGCACTACCTTGAGCGTACCCGCGATGCCGCCCAGCGTCTTTTCCATGCCCTGCACATAGGCCAGCGCATTGTCGCCGGTAAGCGCCTCGACGCGGCGCACGCCCGCCGCCACGCCGCCCTCGGCGACGATGGTGAAGAAACCGATGTCGCCGGTGCGGGCGACGTGGGTGCCGCCGCAAAGCTCTTTCGAGGAACCGATGGAAAGCACGCGCACCTCGTCGCCGTATTTTTCGCCGAACAGCATCATCGCGCCGCTCTTCTGCGCTTCGGCCAGTGGCATCACCCGTGCCTCGGTTGCCGCATTGGCGAGAATTTCGGCATTGACCAGGGTTTCGACACGGCGGATTTCCGCGTCCGTCATGGGCGCGCTATGCGCGAAATCGAAGCGCGTCTTGTCCGGATCGACCTGCGAGCCTTTCTGCTGAACGTGCTCGCCCAGCACCTCCCGCAATGCCTTGTGCATCAGGTGGGTGGCCGAGTGGTTGCGCATGGTGCGCGC
>JADYZH010000009.1 GCA_020853215.1 Sulfuritalea sp.
CACTGCTGTCCGGTTAAATTGAAGGGTGAATTGCTGTAAGCCATGTGTGACAAGGGTTTCCGAGCGACGAGAGGTGTCTCCGATTTGAATCTGGAAATGGGGTTCCCGCAGAATTCCGGGCTTTGGCTCGGAGACTGCCATGAACACAGGCAAGACGCTGTTCGCCCAGATCATGGACTTTCTGCCGTGGAAGACCTTTCATCGGATCGTGGCCCGTCACGGTGGCGACAAGGGAGTACGGTCGCTGACCTGTGCCGAGCAATTCCGGGCGATGGCCTTTGCACAACTGACCTACCGAGAGAGTCTGCGCGACATCGAGGCGTGTCTGCTGGCACAAGCGGCGAAGCTGTACCACATGGGGTTTCGCGAACCGGTGGCCAGATCGACCTTGGCGGATGCCAACGAATCGCGCGACTGGCGCATATGGGAAGCCTTTGCCGGACGCCTGATCATTCAGGCTCGCGAGCTGTATCTCGGCGAGGACTTGGGACTCGATCTGACCAACACCGTCTATGCCCTGGATTCGACCACCATCGACCTGTGTCTGTCGGTGTTTCCATGGGCGCACTTTCGCACCACCAAGGCGGCAGTGAAGATGCACACGCTGCTCGACCTGAAGGGCAGCATTCCCAGCTTCATCCATGTCTCCGATGGCAAGCTGCACGACGTGCATGCCCTCGACCTGCTGGAACTGGAAGCCGGGGCCATTTACGTGATGGATCGCGGCTACGTCGATTTCGCCCGCTTGCATGCGCTGCATCTGGCCGGGGCATTCTTTGTCACGCGAGCCAAGTCGAACATGAAATGGCATCGTGTCTATTCGATGCCGACGGACAGGACCACAGGCATCATCTGCGATCAGCGCATTGCACTGGATGGCTTCTACACTCAGCAGGACTACCCCGCCCAGATGCGCCGGGTACGTTTCAACGATCCGGAGACCGGCAAGACGCTCATCTTCATTACGAACCAGATGACCTTGCCGGCCATGACGATCTGCGCGCTTTACAAGAGTCGCTGGCAGGTCGAACTGTTCTTCAAGTGGATCAAGCAGCATCTGCGGATCAAACGATTTTTCGGAACCTCGGAGAATGCGGTCAAGACGCAAATCTGGATCGCGGTATCGGTTTATGTGCTCGTCGCCATCATCAAGAAAAAGTTGCAACTGGACGCCTCGCTCTACACTTTGCTACAGATTTTGTCGGTCACCCTTTTCGAGAAGATGCCCTTGCAGCAAGCCTTTCCAGCCAGCGAGTACATTCTTCCAGAGGGCGTACCGTGCAACCAACTGAATCTATTCACGATTTAACCGGACAGCAGTGTTATCGGATAATTGTGCAGGGTTACGAGCGATGTATTGCTCCAAGTGCCATCAAAGCCCAGATATTCCCTGATAATAAAACTGCACGAATTTATATTGCGCCCGATAGCTCCTCAGCTCAAGTTGGTGCTGTTCATGACATTCGTTCTGTCGGTAAGGGTGTTACTGTTATAGATTATTACATGGGCATTTGCCTAATCTGCACCGAGGAATTTAAGCAGAAGCACATAAAGCGCTTAAAGCGGTGGATCAACGAAGGTTCAACATCTTGTGATTGACGGCGTGACCGAGTCTGGAACGTTCAGCCTGAAAACTTGAGGCCACAAAGCTGCCGCAGCACTTGCGAACGTCATTAGCCTGTTCTGGGCACAGAAGACTCAGTCGGCGCCAAATCCTGAGCGGCAGCAATCAGTCTGTAGCACTCATTCTCAGCGCGTAGCTGAACGTCGCGTCATGGCCAATGCAGCCCTGTCACCACGCCAGTTGACTCACCACTTCACGCGCACCGTGTAATCCAGCACCACCTTGCCGTCGGCCGGCACCGCCACGTTCCACGAGGCGACGCGCGCGGAGTCCTTGGTGTGCTTCTGTGATTCCTGCACCATCTCCCAGTCGCCGGGCATGGGCTCCTGCACCCTGACCGTGACGGCCTCGTCCTTGGCGTTGCGCAGTTCGATGCGCCAGGACGACTCGGTCTGGTTGTCGGCGATGCGCTTGTAATTCGTCTGCTTGCGCTCGGCGGTAATGTCGAAGGCCTCGCCCAGCCGCAGCTTGATCTGCTCGTTCTTCGCCGTGTGCGCGATGCGGTCTTCGCCGACGAACTGTGCCGCACCCTTGCTGTCCTTCGCGTAGACCCGCACGATGCCGGCCGGCAGCGGCTTGCCGAGCTGGCCGCCCTTGTTGTCGAATTCCAGGAACACGGCGGGCTTCAGCTTCTGGCCGATCTGTCCGTGGCGATCCCGGTAGTAATACTCGTTGCCGGCCAGCAGGTATTCGCGGCGCACCGGCACGGCGCCGGCCGAGAGCAGCGCGAGCTGCTTGGTCTGGTTGTCGGCGATCGAGGTCGGCCGCTCGAAGCTGTAGAGGTGGTAGTCCAGCAGCGCTTCCTGCGTCGCCTCGGCCGCCTTGGCGCGCGCCGGAGCGGGTGCGGCCATGGCATAGACCCGCGAGTCCTGCTGCCGCACGCGATTCACCGTGCCGGCCACCAGTTGCAGCGTCGCGTCGTCGAAGCCGGCGCCGCTGCGGTTGGTCAGCGTCACCCAGCCGTTGAGGTCGAGGCTCCTGCCGTCGGCGGAGAGGTTGGCGACGTAGTCGGCTTTCCAGGCCAGTCCGCCCGTCAGGTAGGACAACTCTACCGACTGCTTGCCACCTGCGGCTTCGAGCAGCACCGACAGCGTCGGCCGGTCGCGCAGGTTGGCCGGCACGGCATCGAAGGCCAGGCGCCCCGGCACGCCGGTTTCGATGCGGTCGGCGAAGCGCAAGACCGTACCTTGCCCTGCCGCGAGCACCGTCGCGGTTTCGCGCTTTTCAGCATCGCTGGTTGGATGCGGGCGGATCACCGTGACCTGGCGGCCGACGTACTTTTCCAGCAGCTTCTGCGGCGTCAGCAGGTCGAAATCAAAGTTCTGCTCGATGAGGGACAGCGCCGGCCCGGAGGCCGCGCGCAGCAGCGCGGTTTCCGGGCGCATCTGCGCCGCCACTTCGCGCAGCGACAGGCGCGCCAAGCCGCCCGGCAGCTCGACCCGGCGGCGTTCCTTGACCAGCGCCAGGTCGTCGTTATAGACGGTCACGGCCACCGCCTCGCGGTCGGCGGCGGTGGAACCGACATCCTTTACCGGATCGGCGGCGTGGGCCAGGGTGGCGGCCAGCAGGCCGGCGGCGAGCAGGGGTTTCATGGGCGTCTCCTTTGTGCGGCGGGCAACGATAGCACGAGGACATCGGCGGTATCATGGCGGCATCGCCACCCACGGGAGTATCCATCATGAAAACGAAGTTTCAGTGTAGGCTAACGTCGGCACTATCGGCATTAAGCGCAGCGGCCGGAGCTAAACGCTTTCTCGCCATCCTGCTGCTGACCCTTTCCCTGCCGGCCCTGGCCGCGCTCGACGTTTCCGGCGTCAAGTTCGACGACAAGGCAAAAGTCGGCGCCGGCGACACGGTGCTCAACGGTGCGGGTTTGCGCAAGCGCGCGTTCTTCAAGGTCTATGCGATCGGGCTTTACCTGCCGCAGAAGGCGGCGGGCGCCGCCGATGCGATCAATGCCAAGGGCGCCAAGCGCGTCGCCATCGTCACCCTGCGCGATCTGACCGCCGAGCAGTTCGTCGATGCGCTGGTCGAGGCCTTGAAGAACAACCACGACGAGGCCGCGCTGAAGGCCCTGCAGCCGAAGATCGACCAGTTCCGCGCAGCGATGCTGACCATAGGCAACGCGCCGGAGAAATCCGCGGTGAACCTCGACTGGCTGCCCGAGTCCGGTACGCGGCTTTCCTTCAACGGCGCGCAGAAGGGTACCGACATCGCCGGCGAGGATTTCTACCGCGCCCTGCTGCGCATCTGGCTCGGCGACAAGCCGGTGCAGGACGACCTCAAGGAACAGCTGCTCGGCAAAGAATCGTAATGGCCGACGGCGCACTGGCCGGGCTGCGCGTCCTCGATTTATCCCGCATCCTGGCCGGGCCCTGGGCCTCGCAGCTGTTGGGCGACCTCGGCGCCGACGTGATCAAGGTCGAGAAGCCCGGCAGCGGCGATGACACGCGCGGCTGGGGGCCGCCCTGGCTGGCCGACGGCACGGGGCGACCGACGACGGACGCCGCCTACTTCCTGTGCACCAACCGCAACAAGCGCTCGCTGACCGTAGACATGACGCGCCCCGAGGGCCAGGCCATCCTGCGCGAGCTGGCGGCGCGGGCCGACGTGGTGCTGGAAAACTTCAAGGTCGGCGGGCTCGCGGCCTACGGCCTCGATTACGCCAGCCTCGCCGCGCTCAATCCCGGGCTCGTGTACTGCTCGATCACCGGCTTCGGCCAGGACGGACCCTACGCCGCGCGCGCCGGCTACGATTTCCTGATCCAGGGCATGGGCGGGCTGATGAGCGTCACCGGCCGCGCCGAGGGCGAGGAAGGCGCCGGGCCGCAGAAGGTCGGCGTCGCGCTGACCGACATCCTGACCGGCCTGTATGCCGGCAACGCCATCCTCGCCGCGCTGCTGCACCGAGGGAAGACCGGCCAGGGCCAGCACATCGACCTCGCCCTGCTCGACGTGCAGGTGGCCTGCCTCGCCAACCAGGCCATGAACTACCTGGTTTCGGGCCAGGCGCCGCGGCGCATGGGCAACGGCCACCCCAACATCGTGCCCTACCAGGACTTTCCCACCGCCGATGGCGACATGATCCTCGCCATCGGCAACGACGGCCAGTTCGCGCGCTTCTGCGAGATCGCCGGCCATGCCGAATGGGCCGCCGACCCGCGCTTCGCCAGCAATGCGTCGCGCGTACAGCATCGCGCCGAACTGATCCCGCTGCTGCGCCGGGCCACGGTGATGAAGACCACCGCCGAGTGGATCGCCCTGCTGGAGAACGCCGCCGTGCCCTGCGGTCCGATCAACGACCTGGCCGGGGTCTTCGCTGATCCGCAGGTCGTGCATCGCGGCCTGCGCGCGGACCTGCCCCACGCCGCCGGCGGCATGGCGCCGCAGGTGGCCAATCCGATCCGCTTTTCGGCGACGCCGGTCGGCTACCGCCAGGCGCCGCCGGTGCTGGGCCAGGACACAGAAGCGATATTGAGGGAACTCGGCCGCAGCGACGACGACATCACCGTACTGCGCGCGGCGGGCGTGGTCTGATTCGACCGTCAGGACTCCAGCACGCGTAACTCGGCGTTGGTGTAGCGCAGCCGGCTGGCGAGCACGCTGGCGATGCCTTCCATCAACCGCAGGCCGAGCTTCTTGTGCTCCTCGGCGAGCTTGTCGAAAGCGCGGCGCGACAGCACGTAGAGTTCGGTATCGGTGAAGGCGACCGCATTGGCCGAACGTACCTCGCCGTCGAGAAAGGCCATCTCGCCGAAAAAGGCGCCGCGGCCGAAGGTACCGAGGTGGTGTGATTGCCGGTCGGACAGCGGCAGCATGATGCGCACCGCGCCGCGCCGGATCAGGAACAGCTCGTCACCGGCATCGCCGCGCAAGAAGATGGTTTCGCCCTTCGCCACGCTGCGCTTTTCCATGCACGCTTCCAGCGCGGCCAGTGTCTGTTCCTTGCGCCCGGCGAACAGCTCGACCTCGTGCAGTTCCAGTGCCACCTCCTCGTCGCGCAGGCAGACCGTCTCATGGATGATGCGGTCCTCGACCCACTCCAGCGCGTCGTCCAGTGCCGGAAATACTCGCACCGGGCTGTCTTCGCGGATCAGGCCGACCTGATCGAAGTACTGCTGCATGTCACGTCCCGACGGCAGGGTCGCCGGAATTGCGCTGAAGATGAGGAAGCCGTTACGCTCGGCCAGCATGTCCTTGACCTGCTCAAGCAGGTGCGCTGCGGTGACATCCACGGTCTGGATGCGGCGCATGTCGAGGATCAGAAAGTCGCGCGTTTTCAGCTCCGGCTCCAGGCTCAGGTAGAGCTGGTCGGCGGTGCCGAAAAACAGGCTGCCCTGCAATTCGATGATCGCCGCCCGATCACCGTGGTCGGTGAGGATTTCCATTTCCTCGTGGGTGCGGATGCGCTTGGAGAAGGTCTCGTTGCCCAGCAGCTTGCGACGCACGATGGAGCCGCCGATCTGCTCGCGGATGAACAGCATCACGGCCAGCACGATGCCGACGCCGGAGGCGGCGATCAGGCTGACGGTCAGGGCCGTGCCGATCACCGCGACGATCACCGCGAAATCGAGGATGGTCGAGCGCGACTTGAGGAAGTGCAGGCTGTTGCGGTCAATCATGCGCACGCCGATCACGATCAGGATGCCGGCCAGCGCGGCCACCGGCACCCAGGCGATCAGGCTGGCCAGCAGCAGGAAGGCGAACAGCGCCAGCACGCCTTCGATCAAGCCGGAAAAACGGCTGCTGGCGCCGCCGGAGATATTGACCAGGGTCGCGCCCATGGTGCCGGCGCCGGGAATGCCGCCGATCGCCGACGAGGCGAGGTTGCCCAGGCCCTGGCCGATCAGTTCGCGGTTGGAATCGTGGCGTGAACGGGTCAGCGCATCGAGCACGACGCAGGTTTTCAGGGTATCGATCGAGAGCAGCACCGCCAGCGTCAGCGCCGGGATGAACAGCATCTGCAGCTGTTGCAGGCTGACGCCGGCAAGCGACGACCAGCGCCCCGCCAGGCCGGCGAAGAAGCTGCCGTCGCCACCGCCGCTGCCCCCCAGCGCGCCCACCACCAGCGTGTTGTCATGCAGGCTGAACAGCGCGGGATCGAGCAGGGCGAGGCCGAAATAGGCCGCGACGCCGGCACCGAGGCCGAGGATCGCGGCCGGCACCGCCTTGATAAACCGCGGTGCGCCGACCATCACGGCGATCGTTACGAGGCCGACCAGGATGCCCTGCCAGCGCCATTGTTCCGGCGCGCCCAGCGCCGCCCAGAAACTCAGCCCCTTCGGTGTACCAAGCAGCTTGGGCACCTGGCTGCCGATGATGATCAGGCCGACGCCCGACAGGTAGCCGCTGACCACGGTATAGGGCATGTACTTGATCAGCCGCCCCAGGCGCAAGACGCCGAACAGCACCTGCATCAGGCCGGCGAGCAGGCCGAGCAGGGTCAGCAGCAGCAGCGTGGTGTCGACCGGCGTGCCGCTCATCTGCGCCTCGATGGCGAACGCGGAGACCACCGCCGCCGCCGGCGCGCAGGGCGCCGAGATCAGCCGGCTGGTGCCGCCGAAGCTTGACGCGACGATACCGATCGCGGTGGCCCCGAGGATGCCCGCCAGGGCACCGAGCGCGACATAGGCGCTGCCGAGCACGGCATAGATCGTGACGCCGAACGCGATCGCCGAGGGCAGCGCCACCAGCATCGCGGCCAGCCCGCCCCAGAAATCACCGGCAGGGTTTTCCAGCCTGGGCAGCTTCATGTCATGCGGAAAACAAAAAGGAATGATTACAGTATAAGTCGCTCACGTCGCACTGCAACATTTCCTGCCTTCCGTCCATCCTCATCTGGCTGTAAGCTTCACCCCCACAACAAACCAATACCGGAGGACTTACCCATGAAGAGTATCCGCAGCCTGCTGCTCGCCGCAGCGACCCTGACCCTTGCCGCGACGGCCTACGCCCAGGAATTCGTCACCGTCCTCACCGGCGGCACGTCCGGCGTGTATTACCCGATGGGCGTCGCCCTGTCGCAGATCTACGGCAAGGCCATGCCCGGCGCCAAGACCTCGGCGCAGGTGACCAAGGCCAGCGCCGAGAACCTCAACCTGCTGCAGGCCGGCCGCGGCGAAATCGCCTTCACGCTAGGCGACGCGCTCAACGAAGCCTGGAAAGGCAATCCCGAGGCCGGCTTCAAGGAGCCGCTGAAAAAATTGCGTACCATCGCCGCGATCTATCCCAATTACATCCAGATCGTCGCATCCGCCGATTCCGGCATCAAGACCCTGGCCGACCTCAAGGGCAAGCGCGTCGCCGTCGGCGCGCCGAAGTCGGGCACCGAGCTCAACGCCCGCGACATCTTCAAGGGCGCCGGCATGAGCTACAAGGATTTCGCCAAGGTCGAGTACCTGCCTTTCGGCGAATCGGTGGAACTGATGAAGAACCGTCAGCTCGACGCCACGCTGATTTCCGCCGGCCTCGGCGTCGCCGCGATCCGCGACCTCGCCACGTCGGTCAAGATCGTCATCGTGCCGATTCCGGCCGACGTGGTGGCGAAGATCGGCGAAGCCGCCTACCAGCCCGGCACGGTGCCGGCCAACACCTACAACGGCCAGACCGAGGCGACGCCGACCGTGGCGATCCAGAACTTCCTGGTCAGCCACGAGGGCGTGTCGGCCGATGCCGGCTACAAAATGACCAAGGCCATTTTCGACAACCTGCCCGAATTGCATGCCGCGCATGCCGCGGCCAAGGCCATCACCCGTGAAAACGCCGCCAAGGCACCGCCGGCGCCGCTGCATGCGGGTGCCGAGAAGTACTACAAGGAAGTCGGGCTGATCAAGTAAGAGCTTGCGAATAAATCTACTGCGCGTACCGGATCGAAGCTTGGGCGGTGATCGCTATCCTCATGTACAACGACGTACATTCCGGTAGCTGCGCTCCGGCCGCGCTCCGCTGCGGTCCGCTCGCTACGATTTCTTCACAAGCTCGCGAGCGAGGTTGATGAAAGTCC
>JADYZH010000010.1 GCA_020853215.1 Sulfuritalea sp.
GCCACGATGCGGCGGCCGACACCACCCTCGGACAGCAGTTCGCCGGCAAAGATGAAGAGCGGCACGGCGATCAGGATGAAGGGCTCGACGCCGCCGATATAGGACAGGTAAACCGATGTCAGCGGATGGCCGAGACCGCCGGCCACGATAAAGCCGATGGTGGTCGCCAGCAGCGAGTACATCAGCGGCAGGCCGGCTAGGGCGATGGCGAAAAACACGGCGAACAGGGCGAGCGCAAACATGTCTTTCCCTTCAGTTGCAGCCGAAACGTTCCTGGTGCGAACGGCCGCGCATGATCTGCAGGCTATCCCAAAGCACGAACAGCAGAGTGATGAAGGACGCCACCGGCAGCGCCAGGTACTGGAAGGACATCGGGATGTCGAGCACCGTCAGGCGGTTGGTCCAGCCGGCCACGGTAATGCCCCAGCCATACCACACCAGCGAAGCCAGCACCGCGGCCGATACCGCCGAGATCGCCAGATCCATCAGCCGGCGCGGACCCGTACCCAGCTTGTCGATCAGCTCGGTGATGGCCATGTGCGCGCCGCGCCGGGCTGCCGCCGCGCCGCCGAGGAAAGTCACCCACACCATCAGCAGTTCGCACATTTCCGTGGTCGCCGCCATGTCCTTGCCGAAGGAATGCATCACCACGTTGATGAACACCAGCACGATCATCAACGCGCCGATGACGACGATGGACCAGTCCACCGCATCACCCAGCAAGCGCAAAGAGGCCGGTGCCGGCGGCGCGGGGGGCAACAGCCCCCGCGCCGCCGGCCGGGCCTGGATCAGGTCATCGGCGTGCGAGTGCTGATGCAGGCCCGGGGATATCACTTGACGGCCTTGCGTACCGCTTCCGCGTCGGCCAGGATGGCGTCGACGTCGGCACCGTACTTCTCCTTGGCCTTGGCGTAGGCACCGCCGGCGGCATTGCGCCACGGTCCAATATCCGGACGGGCGACCTTGGCTCCCTTGGCAGCCATTTCCTTCAGCTGGCGCTCGTCGTTGCCGCGAATTTCCTTGCGGCTCCATTCGCCTGCTTCCTTCGCCGCCCTGGTAACGGCGGCCTGGTCGGCCGGCGACAGCTTCTGCCAGGTCTTCTCCGAAACGGTCAGCGGGATCGGGCTATACACATGGTTGGTCAGCGTGACGTTGGGCGCGACTTCGTAGAACTTGTTGGAGAAGATCGTATCGATCGGATTTTCCTGGCCGGCCACGGCGCCCTGCTGGATCGCCAGGTAGACTTCTGGCAGCGGCATGATCTGCACGGTGAAGCCCATCGCTTCCAGTGTCCAGCGCATCATCTCGTTCGGGAAGGAGCGCAGCTTCTTGCCCTTGACGGCGTCCGGCGAGGGTGCCGGATCCTTGGTCGTCAGGTTGCGGAAGCCCGCTTCCCAAGTGGCGAGGAAGCGGAAGCCCTTTTCCGGCGCCTTGGCAAATTGCGCCTGCAGCCATTTCGATTCGTCATAGAACTTCCAGCCCTGGTCGTAGTTCTCGACGATGAAGGGCAGCATGGTGAGGTTAAGCGTGGCCACATGGGTGGCGTAGGACCCGGTGCTGGATACCGTGAAGTCGATGCCGCCGAGCTGCAACTGCTCGATGGCCTTCGGGTCATTGGCCAGCTGGCCGGCCGGATAGACCTTGACCTCGTAACGGCCCTGGGTGTACTCGGCGACCTTCTTGCCGAACAGCTCTGCCGCCATGTGGCGCGCACCGCCGGGCTGGTCGGTGTGGCTAAACTTGAGCGCGGTCGCCGCGGCGGCCGACAGGGGAAGGGCAAAGGCCGCCGCGATGCTGGCGGTGATCAGGCTGCGGGCGATGAATGTTCTGCGTTTCATGATGTGATCCTCCTGGGTTGGGTCAGCTGAGTCAAATGGGGCCGTCGAACGTTTGCAGCACGGGGCGTTCCTCGGGATCGAAGCCGGCCAGTTCGATCCGCCTGCCTTCCTTGTGGGAGCGGTACACCGCTTCCTGAACCTTGAGATTGACCAGATACTCGCGCGCCGTGTTTTCCAGCGGCGCGCCATGCAGCAGGTGCGCGATGACGTGGCGCTGCATCCACTCGCAGGCGCCGCCGCCGAAACTGTCAAGCCGGCCCTTGTCGTACGCATACTCAACCTCGTCGCCGTGATGCGGCTTCCACCACAGGCGCGCCTCACCGTCGAGCCGCAGCACGCCGCCGCTGCCTTCGAGCCACATTTCGCCCATGGTCCGCCGAGGGTTGCCGGCGACGTGGTCGTTGAGGCGATTGCCGTCGAACAGGCCCGTCGCGCCCGACTCGTATTCGAAGACGATGTAGCCTGCATCCTCGCCGGCGATGACCGGGTTGATCTTGCGCAGGCGCGCATAGACCGCGCTGACTTCGCCCATCAGGAAGCGGAAGGTGTCGATCCAGTGGATCGCGGTTTCATAGACCAGCAGGCGCGGCATCTGCTGGAAGTAGGGCTGGCGGTCGAGGTAGGCCTGCGGGCCCTGGCCGTCGCCGGGGCGCAGGCGGAATGCCGCGCTGTGCAGGGTACCGAGCTGACCCTTGGCGATCAGTCGCTTCGCCTCGCGATACCAGGGCTGCCAGCGGAAGTTCTCGTGCACGATGAGCTTGATGCCGGACTTCTCGGCAATTTCCGTCAGTTCGACGGCTTCGCCGAAGCTGCGGCCGAAAGGCTTCTGGCAGATCACGGTAATGCCGCGCGCGGCCGCCAGTTCGATGTATTCGCGATAGGTCGCCGGCGTGGTGATGATGTCGAGCAGGTCGGGCTGCTCGGCGTCGAGCATTTCCTCGACATGCGCATAGACCTTCGGCACGCCGTAGTGCGCCGCCAGTGCCTCGCCCTTGGCGATACTCCGGTTGGCCAAGGCCACCGTCCTGACGTCGTCCATGTTGCGCCAGCCCTGGTACTGGAACTGGCTGAAGTATCCGGCGCCGACGGCCGCCACCTTGATTTTGTCGTTCATCGCCGTCACGCCAGCGCCGACTCTCGGGCAAGCGCGTTGATGATGGCATTGGTGATGGCCGCCGTGCCATCCTTGCCCCCGAGTTCGCAGGACAGCAGCCGTGCCGGAGCGAAGGCCGCATCGACGGCCCGCGAGAGCCGCGCCGCTTCCGCCTTCGCCTCGGGCATGCCGTGCTTTTCACCGAGCCAGTCGAGCATCATTGCCGCCGAGAGGATCATCGCCGTCGGATTGGCCTTGCCCTGGCCGGCGATGTCGGGCGCCGTGCCGTGGCTGGGCTGGAACAGCCCGTACTTGTCGCCGATGTCGCCGGACGGCGACATGCCGAGGCCGCCGATCAGTCCGGCGGCGAGGTCCGAAAGGATGTCGCCGAACTGGTTCTCGGTGGGCACCACGTCGTAGTCCCACGGACGCTTGACCAGGTTCAAGGCCATGGCATCGACATAACAGTGGTCGGCGACGATGTCAGGATTCAGCGTGGCGCGCTCCCAGTAGATCTTGTGGAAGAAGGCCATGCTGTTCAGCACATTGGCCTTGTCCACGCAGGTGACGCGGCCCTTGGCCGGATTGGCGGCACGGCGCTGCCGCGCCATGCTGAAGGCGAAATCGAACAGGCGCTCGGAACCTTTGCGCGTGATGCGGCCGAGGTCGAAGGCTTCCTGGTCGTTGGCGGCGGGCTGGTGTTCCGGGTAGAGCCGGCCGTAGAACAATCCTTCGGACTGCTCGCGGATCAGCACGAAGTCGATCTGCGCCGCACGCGGATCGCTCAGCACGGAGGGCACGCCGGGAATCGCGCGGATCGGACGCACGCCGGCATACAGGTCGAAATCCTTGCGCAGGCCCAGCTGCGGATTGACTTCGGTGCCATCCGGATAGCGGATGTGGGGCAGCCCCATGGAGCCGAACAGGATCGCGTCGGCCTCCTCGCAGGTGCGCATCGTGGCGTCGGGCAGCGCAACGCCGGTGTCGGCATAGTGCTGCGCGCCGCCGGGGCCGGGCAGATAGGCGAGACTGAATCGCGGCTGGTCGGCCAGGAGCCGGTGCAGCACTTCGATGCAGGCGCTCATGATCTCCGGGCCGATGCCGTCGCCGGGCAGCACGGCAATCTTGAATTGATGTTTGCTCATGGTCTTGCGATTCCTTTTCGATCTGTGCCGGCGATTCGTGGGAGTGCCGGGTCAGAAATTCCAGTGGTGGGGCGGGTGGCCGGCAACGGGCGAGGCAAAGCACGGCAACCGGTCGTCGAGCAGGCAGCCCAGATAGGCCGTACGCAAGCCGGGGCCGCCAAAGGCCAGGCTGGAGATGTTCTTCAGGATCCGGCCGCTGGCCTTGTCCAGGTGGGAACGGCCCATCTCGCCGGCGAGAAAGGCCTTTTCCACCCAATCGACATGCACCAGGTCGCAGTCCTCCAGCATCAGCACCTGGCTGCCGTCCGGTAGCACGCGGATCACCCGGTTGGAGACGATGGAGGTGATCCAGATGCCGCCTTCCGCATCGAAGGTGAGGCCGTCAGGATAGGTGCCATGGCCGAATGTCGTCACCACCTCCCGGCCCGCGAGCGAGCCGTCGGCGGCAATGCGAAAGCGCGTCAGGCGCCGCGCAAAGGTTTCATTGACGTACAACCATTGACCGTCCGGGCTGGGCACCGCCTCGTTGGTGTAGCACAGGCCGTCGGCAACGATGCGCGCGCCGCGTCCGTCGATGACCGCGACGAAGCCGTCCGTGATGTCGCCGCGATAAGCCAGTGCCCGCGGCTGGTGGCGCGTGCTGACTGTCAGCCAGGTACGCTTGCCGTCCTCGACAACGTAATTGGAAGGCGGAATGGCGACGCCATCGATTTCCTCGACGAACGGCGTTACGGTGCCGTTGCGTTGCAGATGGAAGAGGCCGCCCTGCGTATCGCCCAGGTCGGCCAGGAGGAAGCTGCCATCGGGGCGCAGGGCAATGCCGTTGGGCTTGAGCGGTCGGCCGTCGGGAAGGCTCGCGGTGAACAGCCGCTGGCTTCCGTCCGGCAGCGTTTGCGCCACGCCGCCGCGCCAGTCCGCTGTGTACAAGGCACCGCGCGCCGTGGCAAGCACACATTCAGGACGCTTCAGACCGGAGCCGGCGAAACGCAACTTGGACAGCGGAATCTGGGGCGCGATGCCGGAAGTCGATGCCACGACAACTCCTCCTGTATTGTGCGTGCATTAATGTATGCATTACATTACGCATTGTCAACAGAAAGCGGTTTTTGCAAGCCTCGGAAGGCCGGGAGGGAGCGCTCGTGCCTCGCCTATCGAGCGGCTACTTGAGAGTAAGTGCCAACGCGATCGGGATGAACAGCAACGCCCCCAGGTTGCCGAGCATGACCATCGAGGCCACCTTGCCCGGTTCCTGCCGGTAACGCTCGGCAAACACGTAGTTCAGCACCGCCGGCGGCAGTGCGCCGAAAATCAGCAGCATGTCGGCATCGCGGCCGGAGAGGCCGAGCAGCGGAACGGCCAGCGCGGCCAGCGCCATGCCGATCAGCGGCGTGGCGATGGCGCCGATCACGCCCACCCGCAAGTCCGAAAGCGAGGACACGGCCATGCGCACGCCGAGCGAAAACAGCAGCAGGGGCACCGCGATCTCGCCCAGCAGCTTGATGGCGAGGTAGAGCGGATGCCATAACTCCACCTTGGCCACGCTCAGTCCGATGCCGACCAGGGACGCGGCGATGACCGGATTCCGCCACAAGGTCCACAATCGCGCCCGATGGTCGAGCAGCCAGGTGCCGAAGGTGTAGTGCAGGGTGTTCTCGACGAAGAACAGCACCACCGCCGCCGGCAGCGCATCCTCGCCGAAGGCCAGCACCATCAGCGGCAGGCCCATGTTGCCGGCATTGACGAACATCACCGGCGGCACGAAGGTCTTGGCTTCTTCGCGCAGCAGGATCGCCAGCCCCCAGGCCAGCGCGCCGCTGCCCAGCATCACCAGCACGGCGCCGAGCGCCAGCCACTGGTAGCTCGCCAGTTCGAAGGACTTGGTCACCATCGCGGAAATCACCAGCGCCGGCACGAACACGTCCATGTTGAGTTCGTTGGCGAAGGCCATGTCGATGCCGCCGCGGGTGCGTCGATAGCGGGCGTAGCCCCAGCCGATCGCGACCACGGCGAAAATCGGAAAGACGATGGAAACGATCCGCAGCAGCGGACCGGCATCAGCCGGGATCACAGCACGTAGCGCGACAGGTCTTCGTTCTTGGCCAGTTCGCCGAGCCTGGCATCGACATAGGCGCCGTCGAGCAGCAGCTTTTCGCCGCCGCGGCGGCCGGCGTCGAAGGAGATTTCCTCGAGAAGTTTTTCCATCACGGTGTAGAGCCGGCGGGCGCCGATGTTCTCGGTCTTTTCGTTCACCTGGAAGGCGATCTCGGCCAGGCGCTTGATGCCGTCGGCGGCAAATTCCAGCGTTACCGCTTCGGTCGCCAGCAGGGCCTGGTACTGTCGCGTCAGGCAGGCGTCGGTCTGCGTCAGGATGCGCTCGAAGTCGTCCACCGACAGCGAATCGAGCTCGACGCGGATCGGAAAGCGCCCCTGCAATTCGGGAATCAGGTCGGAGGGCTTGGCCAGGTGGAAGGCACCGCTGGCGATGAACAGGATGTGGTCGGTCTTGATCATGCCGTACTTGGTGCTGACCGTGGTGCCCTCCACCAGCGGCAGCAGGTCCCTCTGCACGCCCTGGCGCGAGACATCGGCGCCGCCGACTTGCGATCTTGTCGCGATTTTGTCTATTTCGTCGAGGAAGACGATGCCGTTCTGCTCGACGTTCTTCAGCGCCTCGGCCTTGACCTCCTCGTCGTTGATCAGGCGCACGGCCTCTTCATCGGCCAGCGACTTCATCGCGTCGCGGATCTTCATCTTGCGCTGCCGCTTCTTGCCGCCGCCGATGTTCTGGAACATGCCCTGGATCTGCTGGGTGAGGTCTTCCATGCCGGGCGGGGCGAAGATTTCCATGCTGGCCTGCGGTGCGGCGACCTCGATTTCGACTTCCTTGTCGTCGAGCTCGCCTTCGCGCAGCTTCTTGCGGAACTTCTGCCGCGTGTTGCCCTCTTCCGCCGTCTCGCCGGCGCCGACTCTTGCGGCAGGCAAAAGCACATCCAGCACGCGGTCCTCGGCGGCATCCATGGCGCGGTCGCGCACGATGCGCATGGCCTTTTCCCGGGCATCCTTGATTGCCGTCTCGATCAGGTCGCGGATGATGGTGTCGACGTCACGGCCGACATAGCCGACCTCGGTGAACTTGGTCGCCTCGATCTTGATGAAGGGCGCGTTGGCGAGGCGTGCCAGGCGCCGCGCGATCTCGGTCTTGCCGACGCCGGTGGGCCCGATCATCAGGATGTTCTTCGGTGTGATCTCGGTGCGCAGGGGCTCGGCGACCTGCATCCGGCGCCAGCGGTTGCGCAGGGCGATCGCCACCGCGCGCTTGGCGCGCGACTGGCCGACGATGTTCTTGTCGAGTTCGGAAACGATTTCCGCGGGTGTCATTTGGGTCATTTACGTGCGGAACTTTCAGTAAGAGCGCCCTCCAACACCGAGCGCAGCGAGCAAACCAGTCACCTCTCCCGTGAGGAGGAGGCTGGGAGGGGGCGGGCCTTATTGCCACGATCGAAGTTCTCGATCATTCGAGAACTTCGATCAGATGGCTCTGATTGGTGTAGATGCACAGGTCGCCGGCGATCTCGAGCGACTTCTTGACGATCTCGGCGGGCGTCAGACCGGTGTTCTCCAGCAGCGCGCGCGCCGCGGACTGCGCATACGCGCCGCCGCTGCCGATGGCGACGATGCCGTACTCCGGTTCCAACACGTCGCCGTTGCCGGTGATGATCAGGGAATGCTCGCGGTCGGCGACCGAGAGCATGGCCTCCAGGCGGCGCAGCATGCGGTCGGTGCGCCAGTCCTTGGCCAGCTCGACGGCGGCGCGCATGAGCTTGCCCTGGTGCTGTTCCAGCTTGGCCTCGAAGCGCTCGAACAGCGTGAAGGCATCCGCCGTGCCGCCGGCGAAGCCGGCCAGGATCTTCTCGTTGTAGAGCCGCCGCACCTTGCGCGCGGTGGCCTTGACCACGATGTTGCCCAGCGTCACCTGGCCGTCGCCGCCGAGGGCGACGCTGTTGCCGCGCCGCACGGAAAGGATGGTGGTGCCGTGATATTGCTCCATGGGGTTCGCGCCGGACTGTTTTCGGGTCAGATGGCGCGGGCGCGCAAGACCGCGACACTGTCGAAATCGAGCGTTTCCAGATAGGCCGCCACGAGGGTGCTCAAGCCGGTGATGCGCACGCTCTTGCCGGCGGCGTGAAGCCGCGCCAGCACCTCGTGCAGAGCCTTGGCGCTGGCGGCATCGATGCGCACCAGCATGCGCGCGTCGACATCGAATTCCTCGCGACCGGCCATGACAGCTTCGAGCGGCGCAAAGTCTGCGACGCCGGCGCCCAGCACCTGGTCGTGCAGCGTGAAGCCTTCCGCCCTGGGCGGCGGCGAAAGGGTCGGCGGCGGTTCCTCGTGCCGCTCCGGCAGCGCCTCCCAGGATGGCGGCGATACCTCGAAGGTGATCGCGTAGTTCACCGCGGCCTCCTCGAAAGCGTCCTGACGGAATGCCTGCTGATAGAGCTCCAGCAGCAGCAACCACATCGCCTCGTTGCTGCGATCGCCGGGAACGAGTTTCGCCGCCAGAATCCCGGCCAGATGCTCGGGGCTGCCGAACACCAGTTCCTTTTTGGCTTTTTTCAGGGCCGCCAGCGCGCGCATCAGCAAGGTGGCGCCGTTGTTGTCGGCATCGGTCAGCTTGGCCACATCCATGCGCACCAGGTTGCTGGTGGCGGCGAGCTTCATGGTCTGCTTGAGGACTTCGCCCACTGCGGCGCTCAGTTCCCCACTCAGGGACACATGGGCTCGGCCGCCGGCGGTTTCCATCGCGGTATTGGCGTCTTCGACGGAAGCGCTCCAGGCTGGCGGCGACTTCTCGAACCGACGCGCGAAAGCGAGCGCCAGCGCATCGAAGGCCGGCCGGCGGCCAAGAACCTGCAGCAGCTCGAACAGGCAACCCCAGGCACGCACGGCGGCATCGCCGAGATCCTCGCCGGCCTTGATTGCGGACTCCAGCCGGCGCATGGCGTCCAGTTCCTGCCCGGCGGCATACAGGGTTGCGGCTTCCCGGAGAGCGGCCGGCATCGGCGCGCGTACCGCAGCCGGGGGCGGCGGGGGCGGCACGGGTTCGAGGGCGATTTCAGGCGCAGCAGGCTCTTCCGGCGGCGTATCGAACGCACCGGGCACCGTGAAATCGAGGTCCATCAGATCGTCGTCGTCGGCCACTGCGCTGACGCGGATTCGGGAAACCGCTGGTTGTTCGGGACTTGTCAGTATAAACGAGGGATCACATCCCAACAGGTGAGGAGTTCATCCAATCCGCGGTCAACGAGCCGGCAGAAGGCAACTGCACATCGAAACCGGAAACCCGGCCCGACCCGCGCCTTTGCGACGCGACTTGCCGGCGGTAGCTCGGATGCACCATGCGGCCAGGTTCGGCAGTTGCGGTTCGACGGGAACAATCTTCCCGGCGCTACCTCCGTCATCGGCAGGTTCTACAAAAAGTCGGCGCCGGCGGGACGGCGCCAGACCAACAAGCCGGCGACGCCCAGCGGCACCAGCAGGCAAACGATGGCGGCGCCGGCCGGCAGATCGAATACCAGCGAGGCGGCAAGCCCACCGCCGTAGCCCAACGCGCCGACACCGAAGGCCCCGGCCAGGCGTCGAGTTCCGTTCAGGGCGCGGCTTGCCACCGCCGGCGCGATCAGGCTGGCAAACACCAGCAGCACGCCCACCAGTTGTACCGAGGCGGTGACGGCGACGGCAAACAGCCCATAGAACGCCAGGCCTTCGCCGCCGCCGCGAGGCGCGAGCCACGCCCGGCCCGCCAGCACGGCCGCCGACAGTGCGGCGACGATGCCGATCTGGCCCCAGCCCGTCCACAGGATCTGGCCGGCCAGGAGGTCGCGCAGATGCTCGCCACCCTGCGGGTTGCCCGCCAGCAGGAGGATCCCGGCGGCGGCGGCGAAGACGAACAGCAGACCGATCAGCGCCTCCTGGATCTCCGGCCAGCGGCGCTCGCAGAATGTCAGCAGTGCCGCCGCGCCCAGGGCGGCGATTCCCGCCGCAAGCTGGGTGCCGAAGCCGCCCCACCACTCGTCGAGATGCGTGAGGCCGGCGAGGATGACACCCAGCGCGGCCACTTGCGCCACGGCAAGATCGATGAAGATGATACCGCGCCGGAGCACGGTGATGCCCAGCGGCACATGGGTCGCCAGCACCACCAGTCCGGCGGCGAAGGGCGCCGCCAGCAGGCCTGGATCAGTCGCCGCAAGATTCATGTCGCCAAGCCCTTGAGCAGGCGCTGCACCGTGGTCTCGAACAGCGCCGTCAGATCGGCCGCCTCCGGCGCGCCGACCGTGAACGGGAGCACCACGGCCGGCACCCTGGCCTCCTTCGCGAACCATTCCGCGGGTCGCGCCGAATTGTAGGCGGCACGGATCACCATGCGCGGGCGGCTGGTCGCCGCCTGGTCGCGCACCAGGGCCAGATGGGCCAGCGAGGGCTCGACGCC
>JADYZH010000011.1 GCA_020853215.1 Sulfuritalea sp.
CTGGACGGCAAGCGCGACAAGGAGTCGGCGCTGGCGGAACGGCGAAATGTGCTGGAAACGGCCGCTGCGGAGGTGCGCAGCCTCGACGAGCAGCGCATGAAGCTGGAGCAGGGCATCGCCCCGTTGCGCGACAGGATCAACGACCTGCGGCTCAAGGCGCAGGCGGCGCAGATCAACGAGGAGCAATTCCGCGAGCGGCTGGCCGAAGTCCACATCGCCAGCGAGGCCGACGAGGCGCCCTTCCTCGACGAACTCAACGCCGGCGGCGCCGACCGGCTCAAGGACAGCGTCCTGCAGGGCGAAATCGCCCAGATCAGCGCCGAGATCGAAGCGCTCGGCCCGGTCAATCTCGCCGCCCTGGAAGAACTGGCCACGGCGACCGAGCGCAAGGGCTTCCTCGATGCGCAGTCCGCCGACCTCTCCGAGGCCATCGGCACGCTGGAAGACGCCATCCGCCGCATCGACCGCGAAACGCGCGAGCAGCTGCAGGAGACCTACGACACGGTCAACCAGCATTTCGGCACCCTGTTCCCGCAGCTGTTTGGCGGCGGCGAGGCGCGCCTGATCCTCACCGGCGACGAAATCCTCGACGCCGGCATCCAGATCATGGCGCAGCCGCCGGGCAAGAAGAACACCACCATCCACCTGCTCTCCGGCGGCGAAAAGGCGCTGACGGCGATCGCGCTGGTGTTCGCCATCTTCAACCTGAATCCGGCGCCCTTCTGCATGCTCGACGAGGTCGATGCTCCGCTCGACGATTCGAACACAGTGCGCTTCTGCGACATGGTCAAGCGCATGTCGGTGCAGACCCAGTTCGTCTTCATTTCGCACAACAAGATCGCCATGGAAATGGCGCAGCAACTGATCGGCGTGACCATGCAGGAACAGGGCGTGTCGCGCGTGGTGGAAGTCGATATCGAAGAGGCGCTGCGCCTCGCCGACGAGCAGCAGGCGGCATGAGCAATGGAGGCAGCCGCCTGGCGGCCCGGAACGGAGTGATTTGACATGGCATTCAGCGAACTGCAAATCGCTTTGATCGGGGCCGGCGCCGCGGCGGTCGCCCTGGTCTGGGGCTACAACCTCCGGCAGGACCGCAAGCATCGCCAGACGGCAGAGAAAATCTTCAAGGGCGGTGACGGCGATGCCCTGCTGACCGGCAACGCGGTACCTGGCGCCGACGACGGTCTGCGCCGCGAGCCGCAGTTTGCGGGGGAGACGCAAGCGGGCGAAACGTCCACGGACCTTGTCGCGGAACCGCATGAGGCCGCCGCGACACAGCCAGCCGCCCCAACGGATGCCGTGCCCGGCATGCCGCCCCAGTGCGCGGACGAGATCGCCGACTGCGTCCTGCGTTTCACGACCCCCGAACCGACCCCGGCGCCGGCGGTGCAGGCAATGCAGACGGCCTGGGCCGGAGAGCTTTCGAAATCCCTGAACTGGCTGGCAAAGGCCGATGGCGATGAGGCCTGGCGGTGTATCGGCGCCGACGACTCGGGCCGCTACCGGAACTGGGCGGTGGCATTGCAGCTCGTCGACCGCCGTGGCCCGGTCAGCGATGGCGAACTCGCCCGCTTCTTCGATGGCGTCCAGGCGGTGGCGCAGCAGGCGGGAGCGACCATCGAACTGCCATCGCGCGGCGAACTGGTGATGCGCGCGCAATCGCTCGACGAATTTTGTGCCGCGGTCGATATCCAGTTTGTCCTGCACGTGGTGGAAGTCGGCGGCGGAGTCTTCGCCGGCACCAAGCTGCGCGGCGTGGCCGAAGCGGCCGGACTGGCGCTGGAGGGCGATGGCGTCTTCCGCGCCCGCGACGACGATGGCGGCGAATTGTTCACCGTGGCCAATCTCGGCGCCGAACGCCTCGAAGCCGATTCGATCAAGTCGCTGGCAACCAATGGCCTGACCCTGAGCATCGACGTGCCGCGCGTGACGGATGGCAAGCTGGCCTTCGACCGCATGCTGGCCACGGCGCGCCAGTTGGCCGGCGCTCTCGGCGGCGTATTGGTGGACGCGCAGCGCACGCCGCTGGCCGATGCGATGATCGATGCGATCCGCGCCAGGACCGGCGAACTGCAGGCGCGCATGAATGAAGCCGGCATTGTCCCCGGCAGCACGCGGGCCCTGCGTCTGTTCTCCTGATGGATCCGCAGCAGGCGGCCGCGCGGGCGGAAACCCTGCGCCGCGAAATCGAGCGGCACAACCATGCCTATTACGTGCTCGACGCGCCGACCATTCCCGACGCGGAGTACGACAGTCTCTTCCGCGAATTGCAGGCGCTGGAGGCCGCGCATCCCGCACTGCGCGGCACAGATTCGCCCACGCAGCGGGTCGGCGGCAAGCCTTTGCCCGAGTTCGCTGCCGTGCGCCACGCCGTGCCGATGCTGTCGATCCGCACCGAAACCGATACCGAGCCAAGCGGCGCCAGAGCCTTCGATGCGCGCGTGCGGCGCGAGCTGGACCTCGGCGATGCCGATGATCCCGTCGACTATGCCGCCGAGCTCAAGTTCGACGGGCTCGCGATCAGCCTGCGCTATGAAAACGGCGTACTGGTGCAGGGGGCGACACGCGGTGACGGCGAGACCGGCGAGGACGTGACGCAGAACATCCGCACGGTACGGCGCATCCCGCTGCGCCTGCTCGGCGCCGCACCACCGCTGCTGGAAGTTCGCGGCGAGGTGTTCATGAGCCGTCCCGATTTCGAGCGCTACAACGCAAAACAGCGCGCGCTGGGGCGGGCGACCCTGGTCAATCCGCGCAACGGCGCCGCCGGCAGCATCCGCCAGCTCGACCCGGCCATGGCTGCCGAGCGGCCCTTGTCCTTCTATGCCTACGGCCTCGGCGACACGCGTGGCTGGGACCTGCCGGCAACGCATTCCGGCGTGCTCGACGCGCTGGCCGGCTTCGGCCTGCCGGTCTGCGAGCGCCGTGCGGTGGTCACAGGGGCGGACGGGCTGATCGGCTTTCACGCGCGCATGCGCGAGCTGCGCGACAGCCTGCCTTTCGACATCGACGGCGTGGTGTACAAGGTCAATTCGCTGGCGCTGCAGCGTCGCCTCGGCTTCGTCACGCGCGAGCCGCGCTGGGCGGTGGCGCACAAGTATCCGGCGGAAGAGGCATTGACCACGGTGGAGGCGATCGAGGTGCAGGTCGGCCGCACCGGGGCGATCACGCCGGTGGCCCGCCTGGCGCCGGTATTCGTCGGCGGCGTAACGGTGGCCAATGCCACGCTGCATAACGAGGCGGAGGCAAGGCGCAAGGATGTTCGGATCGGCGATACCGTGGTGGTACGCCGTGCCGGCGACGTGATTCCCGAAGTCGTGGCTGTGGTCATGGAGCGGCGGCCGAAGAAGGGCCTGCTTGGCGATGAAACCCTGCATCCGGCGTTCGTGCTGCCCAAGAACTGTCCGGTCTGCGGCTGCGCCATCGAGCGACCCGAGGACGAGGCCATCGCGCGGTGCACGGGCGGGCTGGTCTGCCCGGCGCAACGCAAGCAGGCGCTGCTGCATTTCGCGGGGCGCCGTGCCATGGACATCGAGGGGCTGGGCGACAGGCTGGTCGAGCAACTGGTCGATAATGCCATCGTCAAGACGCCGGCTGATCTCTACAAGCTGGGCCTGCTGGCAATGGCGAACCTCGAGCGCATGGCGGAGAAATCGGCCGGCAACCTGCTCGCCGCGATCGAAAAGAGCAAGGCGACGACGCTGGCGCGTTTCATTTTCGCATTGGGCATCCGCAACGTCGGCGAAGCAACGGCGAAGGATCTGGCGCGCTTCTTCGGCAATCTGGATGCGCTCATGGCGGCGGATACCGATCGCCTGCAGCAGGTGCCCGACGTTGGTCCGGTGGTGGCGGCATCCATCGTCCGCTTCTTCGCCGAGCCGCACAATGTCGAGGTCATCGAGCAGTTGCGTGCCGCCGGCGTGCATTGGAGCGAGGGCGAGCCGGCCGCCGCGGCGAGCTCGCCGATCGCCGGCAAGACCTTCGTTCTCACCGGCACGCTGCCGACGCTGACGCGCGACGAGGCGAGGGACATGATCGAGGCTATGGGCGGGAAGGTTGCCGGCTCGGTGTCGAAAAAGACCGATTACGTGGTGGCCGGTGTCGAGGCAGGTTCCAAGCTGGACAAGGCGCAGGACTTGGGCGTCAGCATTCTGGACGAGACACAATTCAGGGAATTGATTTTGTCGTGAGTACCGCCATTCCGGAAACCGTGGTCAGTCGGATTCTCATGCTTCGCGGCCAGCGCGTGATGCTGGATGCTGATCTGGCGGAGCTGTACGGCGTCACAACCAAGCGCCTGAATGAGCAGGTAAAGCGCAATATTGAGCGCTTTCCTGGCGATTTCATGTTCCAACTGAATGTGGACGAAAAATCCGAGGTGGTCGCAAATTGCGACCACCTCGGCCAACTCAAGTATTCGTCTTCGCTACCCTACGTCTTCACCGAACACGGCGCGCTGATGCTGGGCAACGTACTCAAGTCCTCGCGTGCCGTCGAAGTCAGCCTGCTGGTGGTGCGTGCCTTTGTCCAGATACGCGAGATGCTTTCCGCCCACAAGGACATTGCGGCAAAATTGGATCAAATGGAACGCAAACTCTCCAGTCATGATCAGGCCATCGCCGGCTTGATCGACGCAATTCGGCAGCTGATGAATCCCCCGGGGCCCGCTCGTCGGGGCATCGGCTTCACGGCTGATATCAACTCCAAACCAGGAAAGATGAAATGAAGAAAGTTAAAAAAGCAGTCTTCCCCGTGGCCGGCATGGGTACGCGCTTCCTGCCGGCGACCAAGGCCAGCCCCAAGGAGATGATGCCGATCGTGGACAAGCCGCTGATCCAGTACGCGGTGGAGGAGGCGGTGGCCGCAGGCATCACCGACATGATTTTCGTCACCGGGCGTTCCAAGCGCGCCATCGAGGACCACTTCGACAAGGCCTACGAACTGGAGGGCGAACTCGCCCAGCGCGGCAAGATCGAACTGCTCGAGTTCGTGCGCAACATGATCCCGAAGAACATCAACTGCATCTACATCCGCCAGCCGGAGGCCCTCGGCCTGGGCCATGCGGTGCTCTGCGCCTATCCCGCGGTGGGCGACGAGCCCTTCGCCGTGCTGCTGGCCGATGACCTGCTCGACGGCGAGCGCCCGGTGATGCGACAGATGGTGGATGTCTACGACTACTACCACAGCTCGGTGATCGGCGTGCAGCAGGTGGCGCGTGAGGAGACGACATCCTACGGCATCGTGGACAGCAAGCCGATCTCGGAGCACCTGGAAACCATCCAGCGCATCGTAGAAAAGCCCAAGCCCGAGGATGCACCCTCGACTCTCGGCGTGGTCGGCCGTTACATCCTGACGCCGCGCATCTTTCACCACCTGGCGAAGATCGGCAAGGGCACCGGCGGCGAGATCCAGCTCACCGACGGCATCGCCGCGTTGCTGACGGAAGAGCAGGTACTGGCCTATCGCTACCAGGGCACGCGTTACGATTGCGGCTCCAAGCTGGGCTACCTCGAGGCGACGGTGGCCTTCGGCCTGCGGCATCCCCAGGTCGGAAAGGAGTTTGCGGCGATGCTGAAAAGCAAGTCATGAGCCCGCAGGAGGCACAGCAGATCCTCGACCAGGCCGACCTGCTGTGTTCGGCCGAAAAGTCGGCGCTGGCGGTACGGCGCGTCGCCGGTGAAATCACGGCGCGTCTGGCGACGGCCAACCCCCTGGTGCTGGCCGTGATGGGCGGCGCGGTGGTGTTCACCGGCCAGTTGCTGCCACAACTGATCTTTCCGCTGGATTTTGATTACCTGCACGTTTCGCGCTACGGCGACGTGACTACCGGCGGCGAGCTGGCATGGCTGGTCGAGCCGCGGACACCGGTTGCCGGGCGTACCGTGCTGGTGGTCGATGACATCCTCGACGAGGGCGTGACCATGGCCGAGATCGTCAGGCGTTTGCGTCAACAAGGCGCCAGCGAAGTGCTGAGCGCGGTGTTTGCGGACAAGGATCTCGGGCGCGGCAAGCCGGTCAGCGCCGATTTCGTCGGCGTGCATCTGCCGAACCGCTATGTGTTCGGCTACGGCATGGATGTCAGGGGTGCCTGGCGCAACCTGCCGGCCGTCTATGCGGTAAAAGGCCTCTGAGCTATCCGCCGCGGGGCCGGCTGTCGGGAGGGGTATGCGAGCTGCGACAGACGAAAAATTTTCCGCAAAGTTTCTTGCGCGGGGCTTGCAACGGCAAGGGATTTAGTGGAACAATGCGTTTTTCTAAAACAAAAGGGGAACCGAATGAACAAGAGTGAACTGATTGATGCAGTAGCCGAGCGTGCCGAACTGTCCAAGGCCGCCGTGAACAAGGCCATCGATGCGATGACCGAAGTGATCACCGCAGTGATTTCGAAAGGCAACCCGGTTGCCCTGATCGGTTTCGGCACCTTCAAGTCCGTGAATCGCGCCGCGCGCACCGGCAAGAACCCGAAGACCGGCGCACCGCTGAAGATCGCCGCCAAGGCCGTGCCGAAGTTTACCGCCGGCGCCGGCCTGAAGGCCGCCGTGGCAGGCAAGAAGCCCGCCGCCAAGAAGGCTGCTCCGGCCAAGAAAGCCGCTCCGGCGAAGAAGCCCGCTGCCAAGAAGAAGTAAATCTTCCGGCGCAACAAAAAAGGCAACCCACGGGTTGCCTTTTTTCATGTGTGCCGGACGGACCATGAGGTTTCCGGATCAGCCGCCACACCGGCGCAAGCCGGTCCCCGGCAGCTTGATCGCCTGGATTCAAGCGTGCGCCGGAATGACGGCTCGACGCTTCCTTAATCCAGCACGTGGGATACCAGCCCGTCGGCCAGCTTGGGTTCGAACCAGGTCGACTTCGGCGGCATCACGTTGTTGCTGTCGGCCACCGCCATCAGCTGGTCCATGCGCGTCGGATGCAGCGCGAAGGCCACCGCCATCTCGCCCGAATCAACGCGCTTTTCCAGTTCCGCCAGGCCGCGGACGCCGCCGACGAAATCGATGCGCTTGTCGCGGCGCAGGTCGGCGATGCCGAGGATCGGCGCCAGCAGGTGGTCGGAGAGTAGCGAGACATCGAGGCTGGCCACCGGATCGGCGGGGATCAGTTCGGGTTTGATGCTCAACTTGTGCCAGCGGCCCGCCAGATACATGCCGAATTCGCCGGGCCGCGCCGGATGCACCGGCCCCGGGCTGTCCTCGACCGTGAAGACAGTACCGAGCCGTGCCACCAGCGCCGACTTTTCGAGGCCGTGCAAATCCCTGACCACGCGGTTGTAGTCGAGGATCTTCATCTGGTGGTGGGGGAAGATCACCGACAGAAAGGCATTGGCCGACTCCGTCCCGCGCCGCGCGGCCGCCACGCGCGAGGCGGCCGCCGAGCGATGGTGGCCGTCGGCGATGTAGAGCGCCGGCATGGCGTCGAAGGCCTCGGTGATCGCGGCAATTCGCGCGGCGTCGGCCAGCACCCAGATCTGGTGGCGGATGCCATCATCGGCGATGACGTCGGCGGCCGGCGTGCCCTGCGCGATGGCGGCGATCAGGTCGTCTGCGGTGCTCGACGCGGGATAGGCCAGCAGCACCGGGCCGGTCTGGGCATTGAGCGCCTCGATCTGCCGCACGCGGTCGTCTTCCTTGTCGGGCCGCGTGAATTCGTGCTTGCGAATGCGGTTGCTGTCGTAATCGGCGACGCTGGCCGCCGCCACCAGGCCGGTCTGCACGTGCCCGCCCATGGTCAGGCGGTAGGCGTAGTAGCAGGGCGCGGCATCGCGCGCGAGGATGCCGGCAGCGAGCATCTTTTGCAGGTTCTCCGCGGCCTTGGCATAGACCTCGGGCGAGTAGATGTCGATTTCGCGCGGCAGGTCGATCTCCGGCTTCGATATGTGCAGGAAGGACCATGGCTTGCCCGCGGCGCTGCCATGAACAATGCTGCGCGCTTCGTCGCTGGACAGCACGTCATAGGGCGGCGCGGCGACGGCGCCGGCTTGGCCGGGGGCGGGGCGCAGGCCGCGGAAGGGGCGAATCAGGCTCATGTGGGGCTCACGAATTGGCGGGTTGGGAGATTGCGCCGCGCAGCGCCGCATCGGCGTCGCGCAGCATCTTTTCGGTAGTCGGCCAGTCGACGCAGGCGTCGGTGACCGAGCAGCCGTACTTCAGCGGCCCATGCAGGGCAGGGTCGTCGGGGATCGGCTGGTTGCCGGCCTCGATGAAGCTCTCGATCATCAGGCCGACGATGGAACGGTGGCCGGCCTTGCGCTGGTCGCGGATCTGGTTCACGCAATCGTGCATCACCAGCGGCTGTAGCTCCGGCTTTTTATAGCTGTTGGCGTGGGAACAATCGACCACGATGTTGTGCGGTAGCCCGGCCTTGGCCAGTGCACCTTCCGCCAGCGCGACGCTGACCGTGTCGTAGTTCGGCCGCCCGCCGCCGCCGCGCAGCACCAGGTGGCCGTAGCGGTTGCCGGCGGTGCGCACCACGCAGGAGCGGCCCTGCATGTTGATGCCGAGGAAGCTGTGCGGGTTGCCCGCCGAAATGATCGCATTCACCGCCGCATCGAGCGAGCCGTCGGTGCCGTTCTTGAAGCCGACCGGCGTCGACAATCCCGATGACATCTCGCGGTGCGTCTGTGATTCCGAGGTGCGCGCGCCGATCGCGGTCCACGCGATCAGATCGCCCAGATACTGCGGCGCGATCGGGTCGAGCGCCTCGGTGCCGGCCGGCAGGCCGAATTCGTTCACCGCCAGCAGGAATTCGCGCGCCTTGAAGAGGCCTTCCTCGATATGGAAGGAATCGTCCATGCGCGGATCGTTGATGTAGCCCTTCCAGCCCGTCGCCGTACGCGGCTTTTCGAAATACACCCGCATCACCAGCAGCATGGTGCCGGCCACTTCGTCGGCGAGCCGCTTCAGGCGCCGCGCGTAGTCGAGGCCGGCCACCGGGTCGTGGATCGAGCAGGGGCCGACCACGACGAAGACGCGCGGGTCGGCTCCGTCGAGGATGCGCTGCAGGGCGCGCCGTCCCGTCAGCACCGACTCGGCGGCGGCATCGGACAGCGGCAGGCGACTGTGGACTTCCTCCGGCGTGGGCAGGAGGTCGAAGGCTTCGATGTTGAGGTTTTCGGTCTGTTGCATGTCGGCTACCAGATGCGTTTGACGCCATAGTCGGAAAACGCCCGGTCGGAACTGACCACGGGCAGCTTGCGGCTTTTTGCCTGCGCGACCAGCAGGCGGTCGAAGGGGTCGCGGTGGTGCGGCAGGGTTTCGATGACCGCCACGTCGTCGAGTTCGATGCCGAGCAGGCGAAAGCCGTTGGCCTCGATGTGGCTCGCCACGTAGCGCCCCACCGGCATCGCGAGCTTGATCCCGCCCTGGCCGGACTTGATCGCCAGCTCCCACGCCACCACCACGCTGACCAGGATTTCGTTGTCCGGATTGGCGATGCAGGACCTGGCCCGCGTCGACAGACTTTCGTCGCCTTCCACCCAGCGCAGGAAGGCATTCGTGTCGAGCAGCGCAATCACCCGGTGTAATCCTCGAACCCCTCCGGGATCGCGTCGAAGTTGTCCGCCATGAAGAGAATCTGCCCCTTGCCGGAGCCGGGTTTGCGCTTGCCCGCCGTGCGCCGGATGGGCACCAGCATTGCCAGCGGCTTGTTGTCACGGGCGATGACGATTTCCTCGCCCATCATGGCTTTTTGCACCAGTTCCGAAAGATGGGCTTTGGCTTCGGCAATGTTGAACTGCTGCATGGCGAACTCCTCATATGTTGGTCATTTTAGATGACCAACAGCGGTGGGTCAAGGGCTGGACTTGGAAATAGTGGATGGGTTGTCCGCGGTATGGAGCGAATCAGGCAGCCATCGTTCATTGCGGCATCGCCACGACGGACCCGCATCGTGACTGCCGGGGCCTTGCCCCGCGACGGCGTGAAGCGGCCGGGGGCAGGGATTTCCTGCCATGCAAAACGGGGACCGTGGTCCCCGTCGATACTGCCTTGTACATCGGCGCCGCGTCAGTCTTCGTACTTGAAGGACATCGAGACGCGCGCGCGATAGGCGACCACCTTGCCGTTGTCGATTTTCATGTCGAGCTTGGTGATCTCGGCGACGCGCAGGTCGCGCAGGGTCTTGGCCGCCGCTTCGACCGCCGCGCGGGCCGCATCCTCAAACGATGTCGGGCTGGAGCCTACGACTTCGACGATCTTGTAAACGGGGTTGTCGTTCTTCGCTTTCTTTGCCATGGTCACCTCCGGTATATGGGTTATGCGCTGATTCGTGTCTTCAGCACGGCCATCATAGCCCAAACGAATGGAATGCGACGCCGCCTTGCCGGCGCCGGTTTTTGGTGGAACGCCGCGCCTCAGCCGCCGGCGATGATCGGCACCAGGCTCACGCGGTCACCGCTGCGCAGCGCCCGGCCGCGTTCACCGGAGAGCACCATTTCGCCATTGACCGTGACGTTCCAGGTCGGATCGTCGAGCGCCGCGTGCGCTCCCGGCAGGTGGCGGCGCAGGGCGCTGCGCAGTTCGCTGACGCTGCTTACCGCCTCGTCGATGACGATGGCCTTGTCGGGCGCGCCGGGCAGCGGCTTGGGCAACTCGACGCGCACGGCGAAGCCGGTCGCGGCCAGCGCCAGTTTCTGGTGCCATTCGGCGTTCGGCACGCCTTCGCTGTTGAGGCCGGTCAGCGCGTAGAAGCGCGCCTTCATGGCCTCGAACTCGCGGCGGTCGATCTTCTCGCCCTTGAACGGGCCGTTGTCGATGGCTTCGTCGAACCAGCGCGCGGGCAGGGTGTCGTCCTTGGCGCGCAGGCCGAGGCGGAAATTCAGCATGTGCTCGAGGCCGGTGATGTTGCGCCCGACCTCGTCGAGTTCTTCTGCGCTCACCGGCTGGCCGATCATGGTGGCGAGCTGGGTGGCGAAATCCCCGCAGTCGGGCAGGGTGGGCGAGTTGAACAGCTTGGTGTTGAAGCGGCACATGCCGACCGAGTCGCCGACGGCGAAGGTGTTCTCGCAGCGGCGCACGGCGATTTCCTTGCCCTCGTAGCTGTTCGGCTGCGGCGCCACGGTGCCGCCGTAGAGCTGGGCCTTGAACGGCGCGTCGTCGTTGACGCGGGCATTGATTTCCAGCGTGACGCGGTTGCGCAGGTGGTCCATGCCGCGCGTGGCGACCGAGAGGCCGAGGGCGAAGGCCTTGAGGATGCGCGCATCGTGCGGGTCGGACTGGAACAGGCCCTTGACCGCCATGCGGTATTCGAGCGCCTCCGGCGGGTATTTGCCCTTGTCCACGGCGCGCGCCGA
>JADYZH010000012.1 GCA_020853215.1 Sulfuritalea sp.
AGGAACGCAAGGCGCTGATCCAGGCACTGGCCGACAGCAACGGCCGGCGCCACGACGAGGCGGAAGTCTGGGAGTTGCAGCGCGCCCGCTGGCACCAGCAATGGAAGTCCGGCTGGTGGCTGCGCGACGCCGCGGGACAATGGAGCCGCAAGCCCTGACGCCGACGCGCCGCGGTGCCGGACCCGGCCGCCGCGTTGGCGCCCGGCCGGCCCTCGCACCAACGCCGCTGCGGCCCGCCTAACGCAGGAACGGCAGCGCCAGAAACAGCTTGATGGTCAACGCGTTGGCGAGATCGATGAAAAACGCGCCCACCATCGGCACGATCAGAAAGGCGACGCGGGACGGGCCGAAGCGCTCGGTGACCGCCTGCATGTTGGCGATGGCGGTCGGCGTCGCGCCCAGCCCGAAGCCGCAGTGCCCCGCCGCGATCACGGCGGCATCATGGTTTCTGCCCATGACCTTGAAGGTGACGACGATGGCGTAGGTCGCCATCAGGGCGGTCTGCGACGCGAGCAGGATCAGCATCGGCAGCGCCAGCGTGGCGAGTTCCCACAGCCGCAGCGACATCAGGGCCATGGCGAGGAACAGCGACAGCGACACGTTGCCCAGCACGGAGACGCAGCGCTCGAAGACGACGTACCAGCCCAGGGCCGCCAGGACATTGCGCAGCAGCACGCCGACAAACAGCACGCAGACGAATGACGGCAGCTCCAGCGCGCTTCCCTTGAGGGCCTCCGCCATCTGCTGCCCGAGCAGCAGGCACACCGAAAACAGGGCGAGGGTCTCGATCAGGGCGGGCGCGGTGATGAGGCGGACCGCGCCCGGCTCTTCGAAGGCACCCGGATCCGAGGTTTCGCTTGCAGCCTCCGCCGGCTTCACCTTTGTCGCCAGGAAGCGCGCCACGGGCCCGCCGATCAGCCCGCCGAGCACCAGGCCGAAAGTGGCGCAGGCCAGCGCCAGTTCGGGCGCCGACGTCAGCCCGTACTTTTCGCTGAAGACGGCGCCCCACGCCAGCCCGGTGCCATGGCCGCCGGACAGGGTGATCGAACCGGCAAGCAGGCCGAACAGGGGATCGAGCCCGAGCAGCTTGGCGAGCACCAGTCCCAGGGTGTTCTGCATCACCAGCAAGCCGACAACCACGGCGAGAAAGACCAGCAGGGGACGGCCGCCCCGCCGCAGGCTGGCAAGGTCGGCATTGAGGCCGATGCTGGCGAAAAAGGTCAGCATCAGCGGCGTGCTGAGCGAAGCGTCGAACCGGATGCCCTGGCCGCTCGCGCTGTGGACCCCGAACAGCAGCAGAGCCGCGACCAGTCCGCCGATTACCGGCTCGGGAACCGAGTAGGCGCGCAGGATGTCGAGGGAAGCAACCAGCTTGCGCCCCAGCAGCAGGACCAGGGACGCGACGACGAAGGTGCTGTAGCTGTCGAGCGAAATCATCAGTCAGGTAGCTCCGCTGCGGCCGGCTCGCCGCTTTAGTGGTTACGCAGGCTCAATGGCTGGTGCCTTCGGAACGATTGATCTTGTTGTAGAGGTTGTACTTGCCCACCGGCTTGTCCATCGGAATGCGCTTGACCTCCTTGAAGGTGGTGGCGTCGAACACGATCAGCGCGCCGCCGTTGGCCTTGCGTTCCCACAGGCTGGCCAGCACGTACTTGCCGTCGCGGGTGAATTCGACGTGGGCCAGGGTCTTGCCCGGATCGGTCTTCACTTCGGCGACCTTCTCCAGCGTGCGCTTGTCGATCACCTGCAGCGTGTCCTTGCCCTTCGACATCATCGAATCGGTCCACGCGTAGGGCGTGTTTTCGTGGCTGCGCATGAAAAAGCCGGGGCCCAGTGTCGGGATGGTCTTGACCGTACCCCAGTCCTTCATGTCGATCACCGTGATGAGGCCTTCCTTCAGGTTGGGCGTGGCCATCACGCGCCGGCCGTTCCAATCCCAAGTGATGCCCGAACCCAGGTGCGGCATGCCGGGCAGCTTGAGGTCGGCGATTTTCTTCCTGACGTCGAGGTGCACCACCTGGCCCTTGCCGGCCTCGCGGCTCGACCCCATCAATTCGGCATAGTCCTGGGTGAAGAAGAAGTCATCCAGCGGCTCGGTGAGGAAGGTCCGGCGCGGATTGAGGAATCCTGGAATAAAGCTGCCTTCCTTGTATTTGAAGTCGTGGATCATGCCGATCGGAATGTCGTCGGCCTTTGGGTTGTAGCTGATCTCCCAGACCTCCGGCACGTCCTTCAGCGCGGCGACGAAGCTCTGGCGCGGCGCGGCATCGTAGACGGCCGAAACGCGCGAACTTTCCTTGCGCTCCTTGTTCCACACCTCATGCACCTTGAGCAGGTTCAGGTCAGCATCGAGCAGCACCAGCGTGTGCGGCAGGTAGTTGGCCACCGCGAGGTACTTGCCGTCGCCGGAGACGGCGACGTTGCGCGTGTTGATGCCGGCGCGAATCTCGGCCACCATCTTGAGGTTCCAGATATCGAACTTGGTGATCCAGCCGTCGCGCGAGGCGAAGAAGACGTAGCGCCCGTCCGGCGTGAACTTCGGCCCGCCGTGCAGCGCGTAGCGGCTGGGGAAGCGGTGGATCGGCTCCAGCCTGTCGCCGTCGAGCACCGTGACATGGTGGTCGCCGGTCTCGACCACGATGAACAGGTTCATCATGTCCGCGCCCTTGAACACCGCGGCGGGTTTGGCCGGCAGGCTGCCGCTCTCGACATGGACAACGCGCGAGGCCCGGATGTCGGCTTCCGAAAAAGTCGGCGCCGGCGACACGGCGGTGTAGATGTAATCGGCCAGCGCGGCGAGCTCGTCCTTGTTCATGCGATCGGCAAAGCCGAGCATCTGCGTCGCCGCGCGGCCCTCGCCGATGACCTTGATCGCCTCGGGCTTCTTCAGGCGCGCAAGGCTTTCCGGCAACAGCGCCGGGCCGGTCAGGCCGAGCCGGCCGGGGCCGTGGCAGGCGGCGCAATGCTGCTGGTAGAGCGCGGGGCCATCGGCAGCGGCGGCGGAAAGTGCGAACAGCGCGAACAATGCGGTAACGGCCCGCACGGCGCTGCGGATACGGGAATAACGGCTGGCGGAGTCATGCCTCATGCTGTGGATCGTCCCTGGTCAAAAGTCTGGCGACACGCAGCATGAAGCATAGCCGAGAAACCGCGCCGGACCTTGATCCCGGCCAAGACCGCCGGTTTCAGAACCTGGCGTCGTCGAGCCTGGAAGGAAGATCCACGGTCACCTGGTCAAAGCCAAGGATGCGCCTGCCCTTGTGGTCTTTGAGGAAATCGGCGGCATCCTCCCTGGTCGCCAGCGGCACGAACTCGTGGCCCATGGGACCGAGCACGTCCGAGCCAATCACGTAGAAGGCCTTGCGCGCATCGACCGGCTGCAGGTTGTAGAAATCCGTGACCCAGATCGCGGCCATGTCCTCACGCTTGTGCCCCGCCGCGTACTTCGCCGGCTCATGCCAGAACTTGAACATGTCCTTGGCGCCGTCGAAATGATGGGCGTGGCCGTCCTTGTAGACGATGGTCGCCACCCAGTTCGGATATTTCGCCACCAGCATGCCGCACACCGGGCACAAATCCTTCGCGCCCGGTTTGGGCGGTTTGACCGCGCCGGACTGGGCGAGCGCGAACGTCGCCCAGCAGGCCAACAAAAGGATCACCAGCCGGCGCCTGATCATCGGATCAACCCTGCTTCTGCATCATCGCGCGTTTGCGACGCTCTTCGCGGTTCTTTCGTATCTGCGCGACGTCTTCCGCCATGCCGAGGTAGGACTGCTTCATGGCCTCGTCGAAGTCGCCGAGCGTACCGCCGTGCCTGGCCTGATGCGCCCTGGCAACCTCCACCGAGGCAAAGGAATGCTTGCTCTTCTTGGTCATCACGTGCTTGATGTCAGCGCCGATCAGATAGCTCAGCTTCTCCACCGGCAGCAACGGGCTCGGCTCGGTGGCGCTGGCGAAATCCGGCCCCCAGATCATCTTCGGCTCGCGGTCGACATTAACGCCCAGGCTCAGCGCCAGGCAATGGATCGAGCAGGTGCCGTCCGCCAGATCGTCGCTGTAGTGAACCAGCATGCGGGTGCGGTGATGCTGCTTGCGGTCCATGCCGCAATAAGGGCACTTCGGATACTTGTCGAACTCGTTTTCCAGCGGCCTGGCATCGGCCGCCTTCTTCGGCACGAACTGCGCCGGCGTACCGTCGGTGGCGCAGGCCTGCTGCGCCTGCGCGCCGCGGGCGGCAAGGCCGGCGCCGGCGAGCAGGGAAAGCTTGAGTGCTTCGCGTCGGTTCATGTGAATCTCCTGAAGAGTGGATGTGCGGTGAATATTAGAGGTTGCGAATGCGATGGAACTGCGGCATTTGGTCGCACTGGACCGGGTTTTTGGGATTCCATTGACCCGCGTCAAGCAATCTCAAGGCAATGGCCTGCCGCGACATCATGTCGCGCGACCACATGTCGCATTCCCGGGGTGGCAGCAGACCGCTAGCATGCTCACCGTTTACATCTCACCGTGGAGCCCCCATGAAGCGCCATCTGCTGCTGCTCGCCACACTCGCCCTGCCCGCCCTGGCCGCCGCCGGTCCCGCCACCAGCTTCGCCGATGCGGCAAAGCGCCACCGCGCGGGCGACACCGCCGCAGCCATGGCCTTCTGGGTACCGTTGGCGCAGCAGGGCGATGCAAATGCCGCCTTCAACCTGGGCACCATCCACCAGCACGGCGACGGCGTGGCGAAGAATCCTGCCGAAGCGCTGAAGTGGTACCGCATCGCCGCCGAGCGCGGCGACCGCGAAGCGCAGTCGCGCCTCGGTGCGATGTACCTTGCCGGGGAAGGCACGGCGAAGGACGAAAAGCAGGGCTGGCGCTGGATCAACGAGCACCGCGTGGCCCACCTGCACCATGACCACCATCCGCACATGGTCGCCTGGCGCGCACAAGCGGCAAAGCTGATCGACGAGCGCGACCGGCGCGAAGCCTTTGCCGCTTCACGGCGCTCTTCGGCACAGGTGATGGCGGACCTGAAACGTCGATCCGGCTCGCCGGCCGCGGTGCAACTCGCGGCGGGGCGCGAAGCGCCGGCGAGCAACTGAGGATGCCGTAGCGCCAGCGCGCGGTTCCTGAGGAACTTCCGGCGCCGCTCAGACCGCCAGCCTGTACATCACCAGGTAGAAGCGCAGCCCCTGCCACAGCGTCGACACGCCCAACGCGATGACGAACAGCGCGGCAAGCTTCTGCAAGCCGCCGCGCAGGCGCGGTCCGAGCTTGCCGAACAGCACCGAGGCGAACAGCATCGAGGGCAGCGTGCCGGCGCCGAAGGCCAGCATCAGCAGCATGCCCTCCGGCGGCGTCGGTGCGGTGGTGGCCTTGACCGCCATGGCCATGGTCATCGAGCAGGGCATCAGGCCGTTGATCGCACCACTGATGGCGGCGCCGAGTACCGGGCCTTTTTGCGATGCCGTTGCGAACTGCCTGCTCAACCACGCCATAGGCGCAAAGCCGTGCGTGTTGCGGATCGGCGAGATGCCGAGCAGATCGAGGCCGAGCAGGATCACGATGGCGCCGGCGAGGATCTGCAATACACCCTGCGCCAGGCCCGTCATGCCACTGGCCACCAGTACGGTGCCAAGCAGCGCTGCGACGAGGCCAATTCCGGCGTAGATGCCGATGCGCGAGGCGTGATAGGCGGCATACGGCCACGGCCCTTTCGCCTTGAGCTTCATGAAGCAGCCCGAGACCAGCCCGCCGCACATGCCGATGCAATGTCCGCTGCCGAGGATGCCGACCATGAAGGCGGCCCAATAAGAGAACTGCGAGGAAAACTCGGCGATGTGGGCGTGTTGGCTGTGATCCATAAGCCGTCATTCCCGCGCCGGCGGGAATCCAGTCATCACCGTTGCAGCCGCAGCGAGTTGGTCACCACCGAGACCGAACTCATGGCCATCGCCGCCGCGGCGATCATCGGGTTCAGCCGCCCGGCCGCTGCGACGGGGATGGCGACGACGTTGTAGCCCAGCGCCCAGAACAGGTTCTGGCGGATGATGCCCATGGTCCGCCGCGACAGTTCGATGCCGCCGGCGACGCGCGCGATGTCGCCGCCGACCAGCGTGATGTCGGCCGACTCGACCGCGATGTCGGCGCCGCCGCCGATGGCAAAACCGACGTCGGCGGCGGCCAGCGCCGGCGCGTCGTTGATGCCGTCGCCGATCATGCCGACGCGGCGGCCTTCGGCTTGCAGCGTGCGGACCAGCTCCAGCTTATCGCCCGGCGTGGCGCGTGCTATGACGCGATCGATGCCGACCAGGCGCGCGATGTGGTTGGCGACCGCCTCGACGTCGCCCGTCGCCATCACGGTTTGCAGTCCGAGACGGTGCAGCAGCGCAATGGCTTCCCTGGCGCCTGCGCGCGCCTGATCTGCAATGGCGAACAGCGCGACGCAAACGCCGCCGATGGCGACATACACCGGCGTCTTGCCCTGCTCGGCCCAGACCCGGGCCTGATCCCGTTGCGCACCGTAGTCGACGCCCGCGGCGTCGAGCAGCGCGGCGTTGCCGACCAGGATTTCCTCGCGTTTCCTGCCCTTGGCGCGCGCCCGCACACCGTGACCGGGCGCTGCCTCGAAATCAAAGGTCGGCGCCGGCGACACGGCGCGGGCGCGGCACCAGGCGCCGATGGCGCGGGCCAGGAAGTGTTCGGAGTGCGCTTCGACGCCGGCGACCAGCGCCAGGATACGCGCTTCGTCCTGCCCTTCGAGCAGCAGGAAATCCGTCACCGCCGGCTTGCCTTCGGTGATGGTGCCGGTCTTGTCGAACACCAGCGTGTTCAGCGTGGCGGCCGTTTCCAGCGCCTCGCCGTTCCTGATGTAGATACCGCGGCGCGCCGCCTGGCCGGTGCCGACCATGATCGCGGTCGGCGTCGCCAGTCCCAGCGCGCAGGGACAGGCGATCAGCAGCACGGCGACGGAATGCGCCAGTGCGCGCGAGGCGGGATGCCCGGCCAGCAGCCAGCCGGCCAGCGTCAGGCCGCCGATGCCGGCCACCGCCGGCACGAAGCGCGCCGAGATGCGGTCGGCGAGTTTCTGCACCGGCAGCTTGGCGCCCTGCGCATGGTCGACCAGCTTGACGATGCCCGACAGTACCGTGTCGCCGCCGACGGCGGTGACGCACATGATGAAGCCGCCGTTGCCGTTGATGCAGCCGCCGGTCACGGCATCGCCGATGCCCTTGGCCACCGGCAGCGACTCGCCGGTGAGCATGGATTCGTCGAGGCTCGACGCGCCCGCCTCGACCACGCCGTCGGTCGGCACCTTGTCGCCGGGGCGCACGCGCAAACGGTTGCCGGGCTGCACGTCGTCGATGGCGACGGTTTCGTCGCCGCCGGCGGTAACGCGGATCGCCGTTTCCGGCTGCAGTTCGATGAGCTTCCTGATCGCCTCGGAGGCCTTGCCCTTGGCGCGCTCTTCCATGTAGCGGCCGCCGAGGACGAAGGCAACGATGGCCGCCGCCGATTCGAAATACACATGGTGATGCGGGCGCAACACGCCCGGCAGGCTGTAAAGATAGGCGGCGCCGGCACCCATGGCGATCAGCGTGTCCATGTTGGCCTCGCGCTGCTGCGCCAGCATCCAGGCCTTCTTGAATATCTCGCCGCCGCTGCCGAACACGACGGCGCTGGACAGGCCGAGTTCCAGCAGGCGCAGCACTGGCGATTGATGCATCAGCATGCCGGACACCATCACCGGCGCGGTCAGCAATGCGGCCTGGAACATACGCTTTTTCGCATCGGCCAGCCGCGCCGTTTCGCGCTCGACGATCAGCCGGCGCTGGGCCAGCGTGTCCATCGGCCGCGCCTCGTAGCCGAGCCGCCTGACCGAGGCGAAGAGTTCCTCGCGCGGCAGGTGGCCCTTGACCGTGACCGTGCCGGCGGCGAAATTCACCGCCGCCGAGTCGACGCGCGGGTCGCGCTGCAGTTTCATTTCGATCAGCAGCGCGCAGGAGGCGCAGGTCATGCCTTCGACGGCGGCATTGCATTCCTGCGCCGGGCCGTCGGGAGAAAAACTCGGCGCTGGCGATACGGCGTTCGCGGGTTCCGGAGCTGGTGCGGCGGCGATATTGCCGATCACCGCATCGACGATCGCCAGCAGCCGCTCTTCGCTCAACTGGTCCGGAGCGTAATGCAGCGTCACCGAGCCGATGCCCGACACGCTTTTCACGTCCTTCACCGCGCCGTGCTTTCTCAGCAGGATTTCGAGGATGTAGCAGCGCTCTTGCTGTTTCACCAACGCCGGTGCGACGAGCCTGATGCGGCGCGACAGGCGATGGACGACGCGGAAGTTTTTCATGGCTGTGCGGCAGGCACCGGCTTTACGGCTGATGGGGAAGATTCAGCAGCGATCGACTTGCGATAGCGCACCAGCAGGAACATCAGGTAGAACACCGTCAGCCAGGCATTGGCATGCTTGACGGGATCCTTCAGCCAGCGCTGGCTGATGAGTTCCCAATGCACCTTGACCAGGTAGAAGGCCACCAGGTCGTTGAGGAAATTGATGATGGCCTTTTCCGTCAGAGCATTCGCCAGCATCGGTTGCAGCCTGGCCTGCAGGCTGCCGGGTCGAGCCTTGGGCTGGCGCAAGCCTTCAAGGCCGCGGCGCAGCTGCCCGAAAGCGCGCCGGGCCTGGCGGGCGGCATCCTGCAGTGCCGGCGTCACGCGCTCGGCCAACGGCGCTGCCGCACCTGCCGGCACGATGACGGCTTCGCTGCCCGCCTCCCCTTCCGGCAGCGCGCACAGGCACGCCTTGAGCGCCCGCGCCACGTCGGCCGCGGTGCTGACATGGGCGTCGTAGCTCACCACCAGACGGCGCTGCGCGGCGTGGAACGTCACGCGATAAACGCCGGCCACGTGCCGCAGGGCGGCGTCGAACGCAATCGCAGCCGTCGGATGGCAAACCTCGCCCGGCAATTCAAGACGCAGATAACCCGCCTCGCGATGGCGGACGACGATGCGTCGCGCCAGATCGTCGGCATTCATGACGAGCCGCTCAGGCCTGGGCGTCGGGACCCGGCCCGACCGCGGCGGCCGGAGCGGCAGCCGCCTGGGCTTCGGTCTCCTTCGCTTCGGCCACCAGGTCGTCGAGGTTCTCGCGCTGCTGCATGACGAAATCCTTGCCCATGCCGATGGCCTTCGAGATCGCCAGCACGACTTCCTTCTCATGCTTGTGCAGCAGGTAGCCGACCGCGATGCCGCCGGCAATCCCGCCCGCCAGCAACAGCAGCGGATTGCGCAGCAAGCCCTGGCCGACCAGCGCGCGCGTCGCGGCGTAACCGGTAGCCGCCACCATGGCGCCCTTGGCCACCGGGTGGCTCATCATGCCGGCGCCCGCGCCCATCATGCCCGCACCGTGTTTCATCATCTCTTCGTTCATCATTTTTTGCTCCTTCGTATGCCTGCGGGTTAATTGTCCGCCGTTCCAGCGGGCGGTTCATTGATCTGGTGCAACATCTGGTAAATCCCCTTGCAGCCTTCGCAGCAGAAGCGGAAGGTCTTTTCCGGCGCCGTCAGCGTGAACGGCTTGATCCCGACCGGCAGGCTGCACAGGTCGCAGGGCGCCCTGGGGTCCCAGGCTTCGCTCATTTCAGGGCTTCCAGCGCGGCGCGTTCGAAGCTCGCTTCGTCGGCCTCGCCGATCAGCTTGACGCGCACGATGCCCTTCGCGTCCACGAAGTAGGTGGTGGGCAGGCCGATCACGCCGTAGCGCTTGGCGATCACGGAATTTTCGTCCATCAGCGCCGGGTAGCTGACGCCGAGTTTTTTCATGAATTCGGTGACGGTCTTCTTGTCCTGTCCGGCATTGATCGCGATGACGTCCAGACCGCGCGGCTTGAGTCTCTGGTAGACCTTCTCGATGTCCTTCATCTCGCCTTCGCAGTACTTGCACCAGTCGGCCCAGAAGCGGATCACCAGCGGCTTGCCGGCCCAGGCGGCGGGAAACCGGACGGGCGTGCCGTCGGGGCGGACGGTCTCGAAGCTCGGCGCGATGTCGCCGATGTTGAGTTTGGCCGGCGCCCTGTCGCCGCCGCAGGCCGCCAGCAGCATGGCGAGGATGAGGGCAAGAAAGGATCGCATCAATGCTCCAACAAAATCAATCGCGATTGCCAGATCATCGCCGTGGCAATCGCGGCGGTCAAGGCAAAGCCATTGGCCGCGATGGCGGCGAGATTGCGGGAGAAGCCCGGCACGATGGCGCGCAGGCTTTCGATGCGCGCAAAAGGCTGCACCGCCCCCGCCGCCAGCCCCGCCGCCGTGGCGCCGAACAGCGGCACATAGAGCCAGTAGCCCTGATAGCCATACTCGGGCTTGAGGATACAGAACGGGCAATGGTGGTTCGGGTGCTCGTAGATGTAGAGCGAGACGAAGGAGAGGATGCCGGCGATGGTCGCGGCGAAGCCGATGGCGCTGGCAATCGCGAGGGCATAGGCGGATGCGCTCCCTTTGCCGCCGCGATAGCCGTGCCATGCCGCCACCGCGATGACGGCGCCGAGGCTGCCGTAGAACAGCCACATCGCCGGCTGCGGCGGCAGGGCCGAGGCTTCCGCCGCCAGCGTCGGGCTGCCTTCGGAAAACAGGCTGCCGCAGCACGATGTGATGACATCGGCCTTGAGGCCGAGAAAATATTGCAGCTCGACCCAGCCGCTCGCCGCCAGCAGCGGCGCCAGCAGCAGCAGCAGCGTGTACTTGATGCGCACCAGCGGATAGTCGCGGGCGCGGCTGTCGATGTGGTTGATCGCCAGCCACATCGCGGCGAGGAAGAACACCGCAATCTTGGCGTTGAGCGCCGGAAAGCCGAAGGCATTGACGTTGAGCGTGCCCACCGCGCACATGGCGCCGACGAACATGCCCGACATTTTCTCGGCATTAAAGACGAACAGCAGCACGGCGGCGAGCTGCAGCGCGAGGACGAAAGTCAGCAGCGTCGAGAACAGGTAGGTGCGGCGTTCGAGCTGCAACTGGCGCTCGCTGCCGCTCCTGATGTCCCAGCGCCGGATCACTTCCAGCGCAAAGGGCGCGCTCGCCGCCAGCGCCAGCACGCACAGCGCGGAGGCAAGCAGCAGGGCGATGATGGCGGGCTGGAACAGCATGGCTAATGCTCGTCGATCAGCCTGCCGTCGCGCATGTCGATCACGCGCTGCACCACATCGGACTCGACTACCAGCGGATCATGGCTGGTGAGCAGGATGGTGCGGCCCTGGTCGGCCAGGCCTTCCAAGATGCCCATGAACTCGCCGGCGAGATGCGTGTCGAGGTTGGCGGTCGGCTCGTCGGCGATCAGCAGTTCGGGGTCGTTGATCAGCGCGCGGCAGATCGCGACGCGCTGCTGTTCGCCGCCGGAGAGCCATTCCACTTTCGCATGACGCCGGTGGCCGAGCTTGAGCCCGGCCAGCAGTTCCTCGGCGCGCTCCAGCAATTCACGGCGCGGCCGCCCGGTCGGGTAGGCCGGCAGGATGATGTTGTCCAGCGCCATAAGGCCCTTGATCAGGTTGAACTGCTGGAAGATGAAACCGAAGCGCTTGCGGCGGATCTCGGTCAGGAAGCGCTCGGGCAGCCCGGAGATGTCCTCGCCTTCCAGGCGCACGCGTCCCTCGGTCGGCCGCGCCAGGCAGCCGATGATGGTCAGCAGCGTGGTCTTGCCCGAGCCGCTGGGACCGCGCAAGGCGGTGACCTTGTTGGCCTCGATGTTCAGGTCGATGCCGTCGAGCGCCCAGTACTCGTTGTCGTGGCCCTGGTTGAAGGCCTTGCGGATGGCGTGGAGTTGGATCATCTCAGTTGGTCCGCAGTGCAGGGTACCGGCGATGGGTGAAATGCGTCGTTGACCGACGGTCTGCGCGCGCCAAGGACGACGGGTATCCGACTCCCTCCATGTCCTCCGGGCCGAAAAGACACCGGCCCGTCCACGGCTTGCCCTGCATGGCAAGCCGGCTCCGGCAGCGCGGAGCAGTGCTCCGCGAAACCCTGCCTACGCCCCCCTTTACTTCCGGGAGTCGGATACCCGCCATCCTTGGCGGGATGCGCTGGTGGTTTGGGACGGCCAAACACCTACGGCGGTCCCGGATCGGGCTGGTGGGGCGCTCTGCTCCGCGTAAGTAAAGGAGGAGGCGACGGCCGCAGGCCGACGACGGGGGACATGGAGCGGAGCAGAGCGCCCCGGCGGCCCGATCACCCGCCAACCTCAAACTCAAGAGGATTTTCATCTCAGCCCCTCATCACCGAATCCGGATCCGTGATCGCCGCCTTCCAGATCGGCACCAGCACCGCCGCCGCGTAAGGCACGACGGTGAAGAAGAACAGGGTCGCCACCTGCAGGCCGTCGATGTGCGGCGTCAGCTGGAAGCGCGGATACAGCACCGCCCAACCCTTCAGCACCGGCTCGAACAGCGAGGCGGCGAAGTGGAAGACATGCACGTAGGCGGCAACGAAGCCGGCGAGGAAGGCGGTCAGCGAAATCAGCAGACCTTCCCAGAACTTCATCTTGATCACGTCGCCGGTGTCCCAGCCGATCGCCTTGAGGATGCCGATCTCGCGCTTCTCCTCGGCCGAAAGCCCCGAGGCCTTCTCCCAGGCGAGGATGCCGAACGCGAGGATCGCGGCCGAGAGCAGCGCCAGCACGATGCCTTCGCGCCAGTCGTAGATCGAGGCATAGGTTCGCAGCACTTCGTCGCGCAGGATGGGGCGCGCGTCGGGCAGCGCGGCGGCCAGCTTCACGGCGACGTTGCGCACCTCCTGCGGGTTGGCGACCGACAGCGCGATGTCGGTGTAGTGCCCCACCGGATAATCGAAGAAGGCGCGGAAGTTCTGCTCGCTCATCAGTACCAGGTCGGCGCTGACGAGTTCCGAGGCCTGCGGCAGCACGCCGGCGACGATGAAGGTGTGCAGTTTGCCCGAGTAGGAACGGAAGGAAATGCCGTTGTCCTTGGCCAGCCCACGCGAGCGTTCCAGCGCAGGGCCGACGACGATCTCGCCCGCCGCCGGCGGATTCCCGGCCGGCACCATGAAGGTGTAGTTGGCCTTGGTCACCGCGTCGTAGTAGTAGCCCCAGAGGCGGCCTTCCATTTTCTGCACGCCCCGGATGCGGCCGATCTTTTCCATGTAGCCGGGCGGAATCAGGTCGTGGCGGCCGGCCACCATGCGTTGCACGATCACCTCGGGCGAGGCCGCCAGTACGCGCGCGGCCTCCTGGCGCAGGGCGTGGGTGTAGAGCGTCACCGAAGCCAGCATGAACACCAGCACGGTGTAGACCAGCAGCAAGCCGAAGTTGCGCGTCTTGCGCCGCGCCAGCGAAGCCAGCGTGAAGTCGATCAGGTAGCGCTGTTTGGCCAGCCAGAGCTTCATTTTGCCGTATCGCCAGCGCCGTCCGCAAGGGATACCGCCTCCGGGGTTCCCGGCGGCATAACTTTTGCCAGTCCGGCCGGCGGCGCGATCAGCGATCCGGTGGGGAAATGCTCCAGCGCCAGCGGATGATCCTGGAAGGCCGAATGCAGATCCGCCTGCGAGGGATGCCGGGTGTAGCGCGCCTCGGTGAACAAGGCGAGATCGGTCAGGCGCAATTGCGCCACCAGGCGCATGCGTTCGGCCGCGTCGGGCCCGGCCGCCATGCGCAGGCGCGCGGCATCGACGAAGCACAGCGCGAAGGCGCAGACACCCACGGCCAGCAGCAGGAAGGCGCGATCGGCGGGGCGCATCACAACAGCTTGCGCACGGTCGCCACCACCTTGTCGGTGGCGATGCCCAGCGGCAGCAGCTCCATGAGTTTTCCGTCCGGACCGACCACATAGGTTTGCGAGCTGTGATCCACGGCATAGCCGCCGTCTGGACGCGTCGGCTGGCGCTGATAGCCGGCACCGAAGGATTTCGCAATGGCGGCGGTTTCCGCCGCTGTGCCGACCGCGCCGATCATCGCCGGGTGGAAATAGGCGACGTAGTCCTTGAGCTTTGCCGGCGTATCGCGCTCGGGATCGACCGAGACCATGATCATCCGAGTCTTCGCCCGCTCCTGCGGCGTCAGGGCATTGAGCGCCGCGGCGCCCGCCGCCATCGAGACCGGGCAGATGTCCGGGCAATTCACGTAACCGAAATAGACCAGCAACACATTGCCGCGCAGCGCCTTCGTATCGACCGGGCCGGCGGCGCTTTGCAGGACGAAATCGCCACCCTCCGGGCGCGCGGCCAGCACCCGTTCTCCCATGCCGGAATCGGAACATGCGGTGAGAAATGCGATGGCGAGAGCCGCGGCAAGGCCGCGCAGCAAGGGGTTGGTTGATTTCATTGCATTCATGTTCCGGCACCCTGCCAGGATGCCGGAGGGGACGCCTCACCCGCGCGCCGGCCGGGGTGGCCGGATTACGGAGGCCGGTGCCAGGGCTAGACGCGGTTCGCGGCGCGCATCAGGGCGCCGCGCAGGGCGATCGTCAGGCTGGAACCGAGGCCGATGCGTTGTGCCACGGCCGGAAGGATGATCAGGGATGCCAGGGCGAAACCTGCACCGAGCAGCAGCGATCCCATCTCGCTCGTGTCTGCGGCCGTTTGCTGTGAGTTTTGTGTCACCTGGCATCTCCCTCAATTCGATTCGCGTGCACGGGATCATAAGACGCCCTGCTCGCGCCGCCCTGCGACATAGTGTCGCAGCCGGGGCGGATTCGTCAGCCGAATTGACGCATGTCAAGCGATGCCGATCTCCTCGTCGCTCAGGTAGCAGCCCGGATCTTCCGACCACGGATCGCCGGTCATCTGCTGCGCGCGCACGCGCGTGTTGCCGCCGCAGATGTCGAAATGGATGCAGGCCCCGCAGCGTCCGCCGACCGTGCGCGGCTGCGCCTTGAGGCCGGCCATCAGCGGGTCGGAGGTATCCATCCAGATTTCGCCGAAGCTGCGCTCGCGCACGTTGCCGATGGTGTAATGCCACCACATGGTGTCGGGATGGACGTTGCCCAGGTTGTCGATGTTGGCGACATTGACGCCGCTGGAATTGCCGCCCCACTGCGCGAGCTTCTGCCGGATGTGCGCGACCTTGTCGGGAAATTTCCGCTGCAGCCAGTACAGCAGATAAACGCCGTCGGCATCGTTGTTACCGGTGGTGAATTCCTTGACCAGCCCGCGCTGTTGATACTCCCAGCAGGTGTCGAACAGCAGGTCCATGGCGTTCTTCGTCATCTGGTGCAGCGCGTCGTCCTTGCGGTTCTTGTTGCCGCGGCCGGCGTAGTTCAGGTGCGAGAAATAGAAGCGGTCGACGCCCTCGTCCTCGACCAGCCTGAGCAGGCCGGGCAGGTCCTGGTGATTGTCCTGGGTCATGGTGAAGCGCACACCGACCTTGAGCCCGGCATCGCGGCACAGGCGGATGCCGGCCAATGACTTGTCGAAGGCGCCCTGCATGCGGCGGAACTTGTCGTGCGTGGCGCCGAGGCCGTCGAGGCTGACGCCGACGTAGTCGTAGCCGATCTCGCGGATGGGTTCGAGCATGGCCGCGTCGATCAGCGTGCCGTTGGAGGACAGCGCGGTGAAGAAGCCCATCTGCTTCGAGCGCGCCGAGATCTCGAAAATATCCGGCCGCAACAGCGGCTCGCCACCGGAAAGGATCAGCGCCGGAACCTTGAAGGCCTTGAGCTGGTCCATGACACGGAACACCTCGGCGGTGCTCAACTCGCCGGCGAAGTCCTTGTCGGCGGAAATCGAATAGCAATGCTTGCAGGTCAGGTTGCAGCGCCGGATCAGGTTCCAGATCACCACCGGGCCGGGCGGCTTTCTTGTCGGCCCGATCGGTGTCGGCGCGGCGATTTCCTGCATGAACTGGGAGATTCTGAACATGGCGACATTAGGCGCACCGGAGGTGTCGGCCGCTTTGATACCCGTCAAGTCGCGGGCAGGAAATTCTATGCCCGTCGGCGGCAAAATTACCGCGCACGAGTTACTATTTCCTTCCCCAAAAACCGTGCTGCGAGTAATGAATTCCTTCGTCAGAAGCCTGCGCCACATCGCCGTCCTGCTTGCCTGCGGCCTCGCCTTCGCGGCGATTGCCGCCGAACCGACCCTGGGCATGAACGAACAGCCGATCCACGACGCGGCGCGCATGGGCACGCGGCAGGATGTCGAAAAAATCCTCAAGGCCACGCCGCAGGCGCGCGATGCGCGCACCCCGCTGGGCA
>JADYZH010000013.1 GCA_020853215.1 Sulfuritalea sp.
CAACCTGCTGAATCCCGACGCCTGGAAATGAACCCAAAAGCAGGGCGGAACCACAGAGACACGGAGGCACAGAGAAGAACAGAAGATTTCCTTTCGCAGATCTCTGTGTCTCTGTGTCTCTGTGGTGAGGTGTTGGTTTGAACCGCCCGGCCGTGCTGCTGGGCCTGGGGGTGGCGGTCGCCGCCTACCTGCTGTCCTTCTTCCATCGCGTCGCCCCGGCGGCGATTTCCGGCGACCTGCAGGCGACGTTCGCCATCGGCGGCGCCCAGCTTGGCACCCTGGCGGCCACGTATTTCTACGTCTATACCCTGATGCAGATCCCGACCGGCGTGCTGGCCGACACCCTGGGGCCGCGGCGCATCCTCTGGTGGGGTGGCCTGATCGCGGGCGGCGGCGCGATTCTGTTCGGCCTGGCGCCGAGCTTCGAGCTGGCTTTCCTCGGCCGTACCCTGGTCGGCCTCGGCGTCTCGGTCACCTTCATCGCCATGCTGAAACTGCTGGCGATCGGTTTCGAGGAACGCCGTTTCGCCACCCTGACCGGCTTGTGCATGCTGATCGGCAATTTCGGATCGATCCTCGCCGGCGCGCCGCTGGCCTGGGCGACCCAGGCGGCGGGCTGGCGCCAGGTTTTCGTCGTGGTCGGCATCCTGTCTTTCGCTCTTGCCTTCGCCAGCCGCGCCTGGGTGATCGAGACACCGGCCGGCAAGGTCGATCGCACCGCGTGGCTGTCCGGCCTCGCATCGGTGCTGAAGAACCGCGCCACCTGGCCCGGATTCTTCGCCAACACCGGACTTTCCGGTGCCTTCTTCACCTTCGCCGGACTCTGGGCTGTGCCCTACCTGACCCAGATGCATGCCATGTCGCGCGCCACGGCGTCCAATCACGTGAGTATTTACTTCCTGGGTTTCGCGCTCGGTTCGGCACTTTGGGGTCGTGTCTCGGATGCGGTGGGACGGCGCAAGTCAGTGGCGCTGGCGGTGTCCGGGATGCACGTGCTGGGCTGGTGTACCTGGCTCTGGGTCACCTGGCGCGCCGGCGGGGCGCTGCCGCTGGCGGCGACCTATGCCCTGTGCGTCCTGATGGGCCTGGCCACGGCGGGTTTCACGCTGTCCTGGGCCAGCGCCAAGGAAGTCAATCCGCCGCAGCTTTCGGGCATGGCCACCAGCGTGGTCAATGTCGGCATCTTCCTCGGCCCGGCCATCCTGCAACCGGCGGTGGGCTGGCTCATGGAGCGCACCTGGGATGGCACAATGGAGGCCGGCGTGCGGATCTATTCGGCCGGCGACTGGCGCAACGGCATGCTGCTGATGACGCTCGCCGCGGTGGCGGGCTGGATCGCCACCTTGTTCGTCAGGGAAACCGGTTGCCGCAACATCTGGACTGCCAAGGAAAACAAGTGAAAGCCATCCTGCTCTACGGCCACGGCGCCCGCAACCCGGAATGGGCGCAGCCCTTCCATCGCATTCGCGCGGCGATCAAGGCCCGCGATCCGCGCGCGCTGGTCGAGCCGGGCTTCCTCGAGCTGATGCGGCCCACTTTCGACGAAGGTGTCGCCTGCCTGGTCGAGCAGGGGGCGACGGCGATCACGGTGGTGCCGATCTTCATGGCCGCCGGCAGTCACGTGAAGAAAGACCTGCCGCGCCTCGCCGCGGACGCAATGGGGCGCCACGACGGCCTGGTCATCGAACTGGCGGCGCCGGTGGGCGAGGTGGATTCGGTACTGGCGGCGATGGCCGACTATGCGATGGGTGCGCAGCCGGAGGGTTGAGACTGCGCCGCCGCTAGGCGGTGACGACTTGCTGCGCCGGCGGATATCCCTTGTTGTCGGGAAGCCCGATGCAGTGTTCGACCACTGCTTCGGCACGACTCAGAAGGTCCTCGCTGATGCGGAAAACCTTGCGTGCGGTCTGGGGGAAATCCCCTGGATCGCGTATGTCCATCGCCGAGCGGAACAGTTTCCAGAGGTTGCCGGCCGATTCCAGCCGGGCGGAGAAGCCTGGCTCATCAAGCGCCGATGCCTTCAACTCGGCCAGCGTCGCCGAAAACTCGGCACTGGCATTTTCAAGCCGCGAGCGGCAGTCGGCAACATGGATTCCCATGTGGCGGAACAAGAAATGTTTCGCAGCACGCTGGGAAAGCATCCGGCTGCGGCCGGCCAGGTTGACCAGTTGTGCCTTGTGCGTGCCCTGGGCTTTGGCCAAGCCCCGGGCGAGCTGGTCGGCGGCTTCCAGCACGTCCTCGTTGATGGTGAAGAGCTCCCGTGCGTCCGCCGGATTGGGAGGTACTTCGAGCAGTGCCCGGTAGCGCGGCCACAAACCTGCGAGCTCGGCCCAGGCCGCATGGTTTTCCGTGCCGGAGGTTTGTATCCCGAGTTCCTTGAGGCGACTGTCGAAATGCCTCACCGATTGCCTCAGGACCAGGCGCGACGGACGGGCGAGCAGCCCCTGCTCCAGCATCAGCCAGGACTTTGCCATGCGCTGCGACAGCGCCCTTTGACGGCCGGCACCGTTGATCCAGCTGCACTGTAACCAGGATTCCGGGCGGTGCCCGTGATGCCCTGTTCCGATGGCGCCTTCCTTGGCCGCGCAAACGCGGTGCGCGCTTCCGATATCGACCAGGCGCGGATCCGGATTTGTCAGAAGGTGACGTTCGATTTCAGGGTTGCGAAGCACCACGCGGTTCTTGTTGACGAGGATAAGGCCGGCTTCGGTGAGATCGCGCAGATTGCGCGACAGTGTTTCCGGCTGCATGTCAAAGCGGGATGCCAGCACTTTCTTGCTGGTTTCCAGCGTCACCGTGGTTTCGCCGGCGCCACTGCGATCCGGTCCGGCAAGCTCGAGCAGGTAGCCCAGCAGGCGTTGCCCCGGCGACCAGGAGTTTTGCGCGATGAGGTCGGCTTCGGTTTCGAGTTGGCGGCGAGCCAGCACCTCGATCACGCGGCGCGCGATGCCGGGTTCGTCGGCCATGACGCGGAACAGCGTATCGCGGCGGACCGCCAGCACATGCGCGGGTTTCACGGCGAATGCGGATACCAGGTAGGGGCCGGGCACGAAGAGTTCCGCGTGGCCGAAGGCATGGCCGGGATCGACCAGTTCCAGCACGCGTTCGTTGCCGCGTCGGCAAGACAGGGACAGTTTGACCTGCCCGGAGACCAGGACATGCAACTGGCTGACGGCATCGCCGGCACGAAAGATCGCTTGGCCTTTCTGGTAGATGACGTTGCAGGTTCCTTGTGCAAGCTCGTCAAGGGACCCTGACGAGATGTCGGCGAACAGCGGCAGATCGGCCAGGGTCTTCCTGAGGTTGCGCGAGATCTGTGTTGACAGGTCGTGTTTCATGGGTCGCTGGATGATCTGGCGCGGCGACACCGATAACCCATGGGGGATATCGGTGCCGCCGCCGCCCCGGAGCATCAATACACGTCTTTTTGGGTGTTATAGATGTTGAACTTGCCGGTCGGTGTGATCAGGCGCTTGTCCTTGATCACGGCCTTCAGCTTGCGTGTCTTGTCGTCGACCACCACGATCGCGGACTCCTGGTTCTTCGCGCTCCACACCGAGAACCACACCTCGTCGCCGGCCTTGTTGTACTCAGGTTGCAAGACGCGCTTGGCGCCCTCACCCAGGCCGGCCCATGCGGCGATCGGCAGCGCGACAAAGCCCTTGTCGAGGTTGTTGATGTCGTACACGGCGATCGACTGGCTGATGGCCTCCTCGGGGTTCAGCGTGGTGTCGACCCAGAGGTTCTTCGACTTCGGATGGGTCTTGATGAACAGCGAGCCGCCGCCCTGCCCCTTCAGCGTCTGCACCACCTTCCAGGCGTGCTGCTTGTGGCCCTTGGGGTCGGTGCCGATCAGGCTTACGGTCTCGTCGCCGAGGTGGCCGGTGGCCCAGACGGGGCCGAACTTCGGGTGCTTGAAGTTGGCGCCGCGGCCCGGATGCGGGATCTTGCCGACTTCCACGAGGGCCGCCTGCTTGCCTTCCACGGTGTCGATCACGCTGATCTTGTTCGACTGGTTGGCCGCCATCATCACGTAGCGCTGGGACGATTCCCAGCCGCCGTCATGCAGGAAACGCGCTGCGGCGATCTCGGTGATCTTCAGGTTGTCGAGGTCCGAATAATTGGCCATCAGCACCTTGCCGGTTTCCTTGACGTTCACCACGAACTCCGGCTTGTGGTGGCTTGCCACGATGGCGGCCACGCGCGGCTCGGGGTGATATTCCTGGGTGTCCACCGTCATGCCGCGGGTGCCGACGATCTTGACCGGCTCCAGCGTGTCGCCCTTCATGATGACGAACTGTGGCGGCCAGTAGGTGCCGGCGACGGCGAGCTTGTCTTCGTAGCCCTTGAACTTGGAGGTTTCGACCGAGCGTGCTTCGAGGCCAACCTTGATGGTGGCCACCACGGCGGGTTGCTCCATCCACAGGTCGATCATGTCGATCTTGGCGTCGCGGCCGATGACGAACAGGTAGCGGCCGGAGGCCGACATGCGCGAGATGTGCACCGCGTAGCCGGTTTCGATGGTCGATACGATCTTCTTGCTGTCGCCGTCGATCAGGGCGACCTTGCCGTCGTCGCGCAGGGTGACGGAGAACATGTTTTCCAGGTTGAGCTTGTTCAGCTTCTTGGTCGGGCGCTTCTCGGGCGGCACGATGACCTTCCAGGTGGCCTTCATTTCCTTCAGGCCGTACTCGGGCGGGGTTGGCGGCTCGTGCTGCAGGAAGCGCGCCATCAGGTCGACGTCCTTCTCGGACAGTTCGCCCGAGGTCTGCCAGTTCGGCATGCCGCCGGGCGAACCATAGGCGATGAAGACTTTCAGGTACTCGGTGCCCTTGGGCAGGGTGATTTCGGGGGTCAGCGGCTTGCCGGTGGCGCCCTTGCGCAGCACGCCGTGGCAGCCGGCGCAGCGCTCGAAGTAGATCTGCTTGGCCCGTGCGAATTCCTCGGGACTGACCGGAGGAGCCTTCGGGCTGATGGTCTCCTTGACATCCTCCGGCTTGATCGGCACCGGGGCGCCCTTGTAGCGCATATCACCTGGCGTAACGCCCGGGTGGTCGGCCTTGGCTTGCGCCCAGCTGAAAGCTGGCAGCGCCGCGAGCATGAAAAATCCTGCTGCAAGGGCTAGTTTCCGGCTATGCATCGTCTGTCTCCTAGAAATGTATGAATGTATGAATCAGCAGTTTTTATCGAACAGCGGATTAAAGTTCCCGTGGCCCGGATTGGCGTTGACCGAAATCAAGATATCCGCAACTTGTTCATTGAGGTTCACTGCCGGCCAGTCGGGATTATGGTACCGGAATCGTCTCCGGAGCGGTGGCCGCGTTTGTGGCAGGCGCGTTCGCCGCGCTTTCCCGGCCGCGCGTGCGCTGTTGCTCCCGACGCTTGCGGCGGTCGATCAGCGGCACGCACATGTTCTCGTTGTAGTAGATCACCTGGCAGTCGAGGCAGTAGTGGCACTCGTTGGCGTTGATTTCACCGGTGGGGCGGATGGCTCGCACCGAACATTGGTGGGCACAGACCTGGCACGGTTTGCCGCATTCCTTGCGCCGCCGCAGCCACCACTCGAACAGCCGGAAGCGGCCGGGAATGGAGAGCGCGGCGCCCAGCGGGCAAAGGTACTTGCAATAGAACTTGCGGTTGATCGCGGCGATGCCGATGAGCGCCACAGCGTAGGCAACATAGTGCCATTCGCGCTGGAATCTCATGGAAATCACCGTCTTGAACGGTTCCACCTCGGCGTAACTCGCGGCGTCGACAATCGACTGCAACGAAAGGCCGAACAGCAGGATCAGGATGATGTACTTGAGCGCCACCAGGCGCTCATGGACGGCGTCGCTGAATTCCATCTCCGGCAGTTTGAGGCGGCGCGCGGCGAGCAGGATCAGTTCCTGCAGGGCGCCGAAGGGACACAGCCAGCCGCAATATACGCCGCGTCCCCAGAGCAGCAGGGTCACCGCGACGAAACCCCAGAGGATGAACAGCATCGGGTCGATCAGGAAGTTTTCCCAGCGGAAACCCTGCATCACGGAACCGACAAAGGTCAGCACGTTGATCACCGAAAGTTGCGCCAGCCCCCACCAGCCGATGAAGAACAGCGTGTAGACATGGAAGCCGTTGCGCAAGCGGGTCAGGGCGGTCGGATGTCGTGCCAGCCAGTCCTGGAAAATCAGCACGAACGATAGTACGGCCAGCCCGATCACCAGCACGACGATATCGAACTTCCGGTTCTGCCAGATCGCGATCCAGGCCGGTTCTTCGTACGGCGGTGTCCATGTGCCCGGCTTGTCCGGCAAGGGCATCAGGTTCTGCGGCGGCATCTCGCGAGATAGCGGTACCACGCCGTGCACCAATGGCGGCGTTTGCGAACCCGCCAGTCGGCGAGTCGGCTCTGCCGAGCTAGGTTTCGCCGTGGAATGCGTTGCGGTGCCCGGTCTGGACGGTTCATTTGGTATCGACGCTGCCGCCTGCTGGCGAGGCGGGATGTGGTCGTTTCCGGGTGTCGCCGGAGAGACGGGTTCAGTCGACATGGGTGCAGCAGGGCTCGCCGGGGAACGAGGCGCCGCGGTCGGCCCGTTGCCTTGCGCCGCGGTCGATGCGGACTGACGAATGCCCCGTGATTCGGCGACGAGCCGTGCCGAGCGCATCAGGGTGGCGTTTTGCACCATGACGGTAATCGTTGCGCCGGTAATGCCGTCGATCGCGACGTGGTCTTTGCGCGGGGCGCCGATGGTGATTCGGTCGAAGGCCGACTTGCCAAGGTACTGATCGACATATGCGGCGAGCCTTTCCTGCGAAATGCCCACGGCGAGTATCGGCTCATCGTGATGCACGATGGCAAGGCCGACAATCTGTCCGGTCGTGTCGAGACCGACCAAGGTATTGATCGGCTTGCCCGAATACGCCGGGATGCGCACCGCGTCGGAGGTCAGGTACAGGTAGCCGATCGGCGTATCGCCCCGATACGCCACTGCTGACGGCGGCGATCCGGTCATTTCGCCATAGGCCGTGGCGTCGGGGAAAATGCCGCGCACTTGCGGATAGCCGGTCGTCCAGTCGGTTGCGTGCGCAATCGCCGCAAAGACAAACAGAAATGCCAAGCCAAACAGCCGTGCGATAGCCATGAACGCTTTCAGGATATTGATGCTGGAGAAACCCGTTGCATCGCGCAGTGTATCGGGATCGAATGCAAGTTCAAGTGTGAGTACAAAAAAGAGCATTCCGCCCCTCGCCAACGAGAGGGCTTGTTTTTTTTGGTATATAAGCAGATAATGATATTCATGCCGAAATGCTCTCTCCTCCTCCGCAAGGGCTCTCTCCTCCTCTCCGCCCTTGCCTTCCTCGCCGGTCTAGCGCCGGCGGGTTTTTCTTTGGCGGCCGACGCGGTGCCGGCGAGCGTGATCGTCCAGGCGCGTGAAGTCGATCTGGGTTTTCCGGTCGAGGCGACAGTCGAAGCCGTGCGTCAGGCGACAGTGGCGGCGCAGATCGCCGGCCGCATACTGGACGTGCGCGTCGATGCCGGCCAGCGCGTCAAGCAGGGCGAACTCCTGATGCGCATCGACGTCCGCGAGGCTGCCGGTTCCGATGCCAGTGCCCGTGCCGCGATGGAGCAGGCCGCTGCCGCCTATGAGCGCGCAAAAAACCTGCATGCGCAGAAATTCATCAGCCAGGCAGCGCTCGACCAGGCCGCGGCGACATTCAAGGCCGCACAAGGCGCGGTAGCCGCGTCGGGCGCCGGGGCGTCGCACGGCAACGTGACGGCGCCGATCGCCGGAGTCGTCGCCGAGCGCCATGTCGAGGCCGGCGAGATGGCCGCGCCCGGCAAGCCGCTGACTACGATCTTCGATCCGAAGAGCCTGCGCGTGATCGCCAGCCTGCCGCAGTACAAGTTGGCCGAGCTGAAGAAGTCCGCACGCGCGCGCATCGAGTTTCCCGAGAGCGGGAAATGGATTGACGTGCAGCGCATCGAAATTCTGCCCACCGTCGATCCCCGCAGCCACACGGCGACGGCGCGCCTTTACTTGCCGGAGAACGTCGAAGGCGTCGTGCCGGGCAGTTATGCCCGCGCGCTTTTCACGATTGGGCAGGCGAAGAAGCTCACCCTGCCACCGGCTGCCGTCCTGCGCCGCGGCGAAGTGACCGCCGTGTATGTGCTTGACGACAAGGGTGGTGCGCGATTGCGCCAGGTGCGCCTGGGTGAGGCCGTCGCCGGCGGCGAGCTTGAGGTGCTGGCCGGCATCAGTTCCGGCGAGCGTGTCAGCCTGACGCCTCAGAAGACCGGCATCGAACTCAGGGCGGCGCCCGCCGCCGCCCGCTGAGCCGGGGCCGCCATGGGCACGGGTTTGGGTGTCTCCGGCCGCATCGCGGAGTACTTTCTCAGGAATTCCCTGACGCCCTTGATCGCCCTGATCGCGCTGCTGCTGGGCATCGGCGCGACGTTGATCACGCCGCGCGAAGAAGAGCCGCAGATCAACGTCACCATGGCCAATGTCTTCGTGCCCTTCCCGGGTGCCGCGGCGAGGGATGTGGAGGCGTTGGTGGCGCGGCCGGCCGAGCAGGTGCTGTCGCGCATCGCCGGCATCGAGCACGTGTATTCGGTATCGCGCCCCGGCATGGCGGTGATCACGGTGCAATACGAAGTCGGCGAGGACCCGATCCAGGCCCTGGTAAGGCTCTACGACACCATCAATTCGCACAAGGACTGGCTCTCGCCCAACCTCGGCGTGCTCGATCCGATCGTCAAGCCCAAGGGCATCGATGACGTGCCCATCGTCACGCTGACCTTCCACAGTGCCGACCCGGCCAAGTCGGCTTTCGAGATGCAGCAGGTGGCGCGCGCCGCCGAGATCGACTTGAAGCGCATCCCCGGTACACGCGACGTGGCCACCATCGGCGGCCCCGGCCACGTGATCCGCGTCATCATGGACGCCGACCGCATGAACGCGCACGGCATCACGGCGCAGGACCTCAAGGCCGCGCTGCAGGTGTCTAATGCCTCGCAGCCTGCGGGCGCGCTGGTCAGCGGCAACCGCGAACTGCTGGTGCAGACCGGCACCTACATCGAATCCGCTGCCGATGTGAAGCGCCTGGTGGTCGGCGTCTACGAGCGCAAGCCCGTCTACCTGGCCGATGTGGCGCAGGTGATCGACGGCGCCGACCAGCCTTCGCGTTACGTCTGGCACGGCACCAAGCAAGGCGAGTCTCCTGCGGTGACGCTGTCGGTGTCGAAGAAACCAGGCGTCAATG
>JADYZH010000014.1 GCA_020853215.1 Sulfuritalea sp.
CATGGATCACATCCGCAACTTCTCCATCATCGCCCACATCGACCATGGCAAATCCACCCTGGCCGATCGCATCATCCATCGCTGCGGTGGTCTCTCGGACCGCGAAATGGAAGCGCAAGTACTTGATTCAATGGATATAGAGCGCGAACGCGGGATCACCATCAAGGCCCAGACCGCGGCGCTCTCCTACGTCGCCCGCGACGGCAGGACCTACAACCTGAACCTGATCGACACCCCTGGCCACGTGGATTTCTCGTACGAAGTCAGCCGCTCCCTGTCCGCCTGCGAAGGTGCGCTGCTGGTGGTCGATGCCTCGCAGGGTGTCGAAGCACAGACCGTGGCCAACTGCTACACGGCCATCGAACTGGGCGTCGACGTGGTGCCGGTGCTGAACAAGATCGACCTGCCCGCCGCCGACCCGGACAACGCGCGTCAGGAAATCGAGGACGTGATCGGCATTGACGCCACCGACGCCATCCTCTGCTCGGCCAAGACCGGCCTCGGCGTCGATGACGTGCTGGAAGCCGTGATCGCCCGCATCCCGCCGCCCAAGGGCGACCCGCAGGCGCCGCTGAAGGCGCTGATCATCGATTCCTGGTTCGACAACTATGTCGGCGTCGTGATGCTGGTGCGCGTGGTGGATGGCACGCTACGCGCCAAGGACAAAATACTGCTGATGGCGGAAGGCTCGCAGCACCTGTGCGAGCAGGTCGGGGTGTTTACACCGAAGTCGGTGACCCGCCTCGAACTGCGCGCCGGCGAGGTCGGCTTCATCATCTCCGGCATCAAGGAACTCGACGCCGCCAAGGTCGGCGATACGGTCACCCTTGCCGACCGGCGCGCTGCCCAGCCGCTGCCCGGCTTCAAGGAAATCAAGTCGCAGGTCTTCGCCGGCCTCTACCCGGTCGAATCCAACCAGTACGACAGCCTGCGCGACTCGCTGGAAAAGCTCAAGCTCAACGACGCCTCGCTGCACTACGAGCCGGAAGTCTCGCAGGCGCTCGGCTTCGGCTTCCGCTGCGGCTTCCTCGGCCTGCTGCACATGGAAATCGTGCAGGAACGCCTGGAGCGCGAATTTGACCAGGACCTGATCACTACAGCGCCGACCGTGGTCTATGAAGTGCTGATGCGCGACGGCAGCACCGTGCAGGTCGAGAACCCCGCCAAGCTGCCCGAGGTGCAGAAGATGGAGGAGATCCGCGAGCCCATCATCACCACCAAGATCTTCGTGCCGCAGGAATACCTGGGCTCGGTGATCACGCTCTGCGAATCCAAGCGCGGCCAGCAGGTGAACATGGCCTACCACGGCCGCCAGGTGCAGCTCACCTACGATATGCCGATGGCCGAAGTGGTGATGGATTTCTTCGACAAGCTCAAATCCGTGTCGCGCGGCTACGCTTCGCTCGACTACGAGTTCAAGGAGTACCGTGCCGCCGACGTGGTCAAGCTCGACGTGCTGATCAACGGCGACAAGGTCGATGCCCTGTCGCTGATCGTGCATCGCGCCAACGCCCCCTACCGCGGCCGCGAACTGGCGGCCAAGATGCGCGAGCTGATCCCGCGCCAGATGTACGACGTCGCCATCCAGGCCGCGATCGGCTCGACCATCGTCGCCCGCGAAAACGTCAAGGCCATGCGCAAGGACGTACTCGCCAAGTGCTACGGCGGCGACATCACGCGCAAGAAGAAGCTGCTCGAGAAGCAGAAGGCCGGCAAGAAGCGCATGAAACAGGTCGGCAGCGTGGAAATCCCCCAGGAGGCTTTCCTGGCTGTATTGCGGGTGGGTGACAAATGAATTTTGCGCTGATCCTGTTCGTCCTGGTGGTGATCACCGGCATCATCTGGGCCTTCGACCGTTTTCACGCGCGCAAGCAACGCGCGCCCGAGGCCCCAGATCCCTGGTGGGTCGAATACGGCGGCAGCTTCTTCCCGGTGATCCTCGCCGTGTTCCTGCTGCGCTCCTTCCTCGTCGAACCCTTCAAGATCCCCTCCGGCTCGATGATCCCGACCCTGCTGGTGGGCGACTTCATCCTGGTGAACAAATACACCTACGGCGTGCGCCTGCCGGTGATCAACAGGAAGATCGTCGAACTCAACACCCCGCAGCGCGGCGACGTGGTGGTGTTTCGCTACCCGCCGGACCCGTCGCTCGACTACATCAAGCGCGTGGTCGGTCTGCCCGGCGACAAGGTCGTGTATCGCAACAAGAAGCTCACCATCAATGGTCTGGAAATCGCGCAGAAGAAGACCGAGGACTACCTCGACCGCGACCGCCTGTTCTACACCCCACGCTTCGTCGAAACCCTGGGCAGCGTCGAACACCACATCCTTGTGGAAGCGGAAGCTCCAGGATTCGTGCAGCAGATCGCCCGCTTTCCGCACAGTGAAAAATGTAACTACAATAGCGAAGGCGTCAGTTGCGAGGTTCCGCCCGGGCACTATTTCATGATGGGCGACAACCGTGATAACTCGCAGGACAGCCGCTTTTGGGGTTTTGTCCCCGATGAAAACCTGGTCGGCAAGGCGTTCTTCATCTGGTTCAATTTTTCTGATCTCAAGCGGATCGGCTCGTTTCACTAGGAGTTAACATGAAATTTCAGCGTGGACTCAGCCTGAATACGCTCATGCTCGGTGGCTTTGTGCTGGCACTGTTATCCCTGCTGGCGATGAAATCCATACCGCCCTGGATCGAGTACGGAAACCTGGTCAAGGCCGTCAAGGGGACCGCCACCGACGGCAGCCTCAAGGATGCCCCCATGTCCAAGGTGCGCGAGGCGTTTTCCCGGCGTGCCGACATGGACGATGTCAAGAGCGTCACCGCAGCGGACCTCGAAATTACCAAGGAGGGCGGCGAACTGGTGATCTCCTTCAAGTACGAGAAGAAGGTGCCGTTGTTCCACAACGTCAGCCTGCTTTTCGATTTCGAGGGCAGCAGCAGCGCCAATCAATGAACACGCAGCGGCTGGAGTCGGCGCTCGGCCATGACTTCGGCCGACCCGAGTTGCTGCGCCAGGCGCTCACCCATCGTAGTTTCGGTTTCCCCCACAACGAGCGGCTCGAGTTCCTCGGCGACTCGGTACTGAATTGTGTCATCGCCGGCACGCTTTACCAGAACTTTGGCGAACTCAGGGAAGGCGAACTTTCCCGGTTGCGCGCGAGCCTGGTGAGGCAGGAGACGCTGGTCGGCATCGCGCGCGACCTGGCGCTGGGCGAGTTCCTTTGGCTCGGCGAGGGCGAATTGAAGAGCGGCGGTGCGCAGCGTCCCTCGATCCTCGCCGACGCACTCGAAGCCATCTTCGGTGCGATCCATGTCGATGCCGGCTTCGATGCGGCGCGGCGCGTCATCGAGACCCTGTACCGGCCGGCGCTGCGCCGCATCGATACCAGCGATACCGGCAAGGACCCGAAAACCGCCCTGCAGGAACTGCTGCAGGGCCGGCGACTGCCGCTGCCGCGCTACGCCCTGCTGGCGACGCGTGGCGAGGCGCACGCCCAGGAGTTCGACATCGAATGCGCGATCCCCGAACTGGGCATCCGCACCACCGGCAGCGGTGGCAGCCGCCGCATCGCCGAGCAGGTGGCGGCGCAGCGCGCCATCGCCGAGATCAAGCCGTGAGCGGGGCGTTTCGCACCGGTTACCTGGCCGTGATCGGCCGGCCCAACGTCGGTAAATCGACGCTGACCAACCGCCTGGTCGGCGCCAAGGTCAGCATCACCTCGAAGAAGGCGCAGACCACGCGCCACCGCATCCACGGCATCTTCACCACCGCCGACGCCCAGTATATTTTCGTCGACACGCCGGGCTTCCAGATGACGCACAAGAACGCGCTGAACCGGCTGATGAACCGCAGCGTGACCTCCAGCTTTGCCGACGTCGACGTGATCCTGCTGGTGGTCGAGACCGGCAACTGGGGCAACGGCGAAGCCGAGATCCTGCGCATGCTGCCGCCGGCGACGCCGGTGCTGCTGGTGATCAACAAGATCGACCGCCTCGCCGACAAGGCCCTGCTGCTGCCCTTCATCGGGAAGCTGGCGGCGCTGCACGGCTTTGCCGAAATCCTGCCGGTCTCGGCGGAGAAGGGGCTCGGCACCGACGCGCTGCTGGCCGCCGCGCGCGCCTACCTGCCGGAAGGCCCCGCGGTGTTCGAGGCCGACGACATCACCGACCGCAACGAACGCTTCCTCGCCGCGGAAATCCTGCGCGAAAAGCTGTTCCGCAACCTGGGCGAAGAACTGCCCTATGGCATCGCCGTCGAGATCGAAAAATTTGAGCAGGAAGGCGACCTGCGCCGTATCCATGCCGCCGTGATCGTGGACAAGGACGGGCACAAGCCCATCGTCATCGGCCGCGGCGGCGAGCGCCTCAAGCGCATCTCCAGCGACGCCCGCAGGGAAATGGAAACCCTGTTCGGCGGCAAGGTCTGGCTCGAAACCTGGGTCAAGGTCAAGGGCGGCTGGGCCGACGACGAGCGGGCGCTCAAGTCCCTGGGTTACGAGTGACCCGGTGGGCAAGAACCGCGTCGACGGACAGGCCGCCTTTGTCCTGCACCTGCATCCCTACAGCGAGACCAGCCTCGTGGTCGACGTATTCACCCGCGATCACGGCCGTGTGCCGCTGCTTGCGCGCGGCGCGCGGCGACCGCGGTCGGCCATGCGCGGCCTGCTGATGTCCTTCCAGCCGCTGGAGCTCGGCTGGTTCGGCGGCGGCGAGGTAAAGACCCTGGCGCGTGCCGAGTGGCTGGGGGGCATGCCGCTCCTGGGCGGGCGCTGCCTGCTGCTCGGCTATTACCTCAACGAACTGCTGCTCAAGCTGCTGCCGCGGGAAGACGCCCATGCCGCGCTGTTCGACGCCTATGCCGCCGCCCTGGGCGAGCTGGCCGCCGGCAGCGACGACGCGCCGGAATTGCGCCGCTTCGAGAAGACCCTGCTCAAGGAACTCGGCTACGGACTGACGCTCGACGTGGAAATGGAAACCGGCCTGCCGGTGGTCGCAGAACGGGAATACACCTACCTGATCGAACGCGGCCCGGTACAGAAAGTCGGCGCCGGCGATACGGCGCCGGATGCCGTGCCCGGCCTGCGCGGCAAGACCCTGCTCGACATGGCGGCCGACGACTATGCCGATTCGCGCACCCGGATCGAAAGCAGGCAGTTGATGCGGCAACTGATCGCCCACCACATGGGCGGCAAGCCCCTCCAGTCGCGGCGCGTATTCATCGAGCTGCAGGAACTTTGACCCGTTTGCCGTTATCCTTTGATGCTCAAGCGGAGCGAACATGATTGAACTTGGCGTAAACATTGACCATGTGGCGACGGTGCGCGAAGCGCGCAAGGGCCGCGAACCCGATCCGGTCTGGGCCGCGGTCGAGGCACACCTCGGCGGCGCAGACGGCATCACCGTGCACCTGCGCGAAGACCGGCGCCACATCCAGGACCACGACGTGCGCCGCCTGCGCGAACTGACCCACATCAAGCTCAACCTGGAGATGGCTGCCACCGACGAAATGGTCGGCATCGCCTGCGCGCTGAAGCCCGAGATGGCCATGCTGGTGCCCGAAGGTCGCCACGAAATCACCACCGAAGGCGGCCTCGACGTCGCCGGGCAGGAAGCGCGACTGCGCGAGGTTGTGGCGCGACTGCGCGACGCCGGCATCGTCACCAGCGCCTTCATCGACGCCGAACTGCCGCAGGTCGACGCCGCCGCGCGCATCGGCGTGCGCGTCTGCGAAATCCACACCGGCCCCTATGCCCACGCCTTCTTTAACCAGGGCCGCGACAACGAGAGCCCGGCCGTGCTGGCCGAGCTGGAAAAGATCCGCAAGGCCGGCGCCGCCATCCGCGCCGCCGGCATGCGCTTCAATGCCGGCCACGCCCTCAACTACTTCAACGTGCAGCCGGTCGCCGCGCTGCCCGGCATCCGCGAGCTGCACATCGGCCACGCCATCGTCAGCCGCGCCATCTTCGTCGGCATGCGGGAGGCCGTCGCCGAGATGAAAAGACTCATGCGCGAGGCGCAGTGCCAGTGATTTTCGGCGTCGGCACCGACATCGTCGCCGTGAAGCGCATGACCGACTACTGGCAGCGCCACGGCGAGCGTGGTCTGGAGAAAATGCTCGCCCCCGCCGAGCGCGAGGCCTGCCGCGCCAGCCCCGATCCCGGCCGTTTCCTCGCCAAGCGCTTCGCCGCGAAGGAGGCGCTGGGCAAGGCATTCGGCACCGGCGTGCGCGATCCCTTGCTGTTGCCCGACATCGCCGTCGAACACAATGAACCCGGCAAGCCCTTCTTCAGCTACCCGCCCAGGCTTGCCGCGCATTTTGCCGGGCAGGGGCTCATCGCCCACCTTTCGATCAGTGACGAGCAGGACTATGCCGTCGCCTTCGTCATTCTGGAGAAGCCATGAAATCATTGCCGCACGGTCCGCTGATGATCGACGTTGCCGGTCTTGAACTCACCGACGCCGAGCGCGAGCGTTTGGCGCACCCGCTGATCGGTGGCGTGATCCTGTTCAAGCACAATTATCGCGACCCGCAGCAACTCACCGCCCTGTGTGCCGCGATCCACAACATTCGCCAGCCGGCCCTGCCGATCGCCATCGACCACGAAGGTGGCCGCGTCCAGCGCTGCCGCGAAGGTTTTACCCATCTGCCGCCGATGCGCCGCCTGGGCGATCTGTGGGACAGCGATCCTGCCGCCGCACGCGAGGCCGCCGCTGACCTCGGCTACCTGCTGGCGGCCGAACTGCGCGCCTGCGGCGTCGACTATTCCTTCACCCCGGTGCTCGACCTCGACTGGGGCCCCAGCGGCGTCATCGGCGACCGCGCCTTCCACAAGAATCCGGACGCCGTCGCCGAACTCGCCGGCGCCCTGATCCAAGGCCTCGCCGCCGCCGGCATGGGCTGCTGCGGCAAGCATTTCCCCGGTCACGGCTGGGTCGCCGCCGATTCGCACCTCGCCATCCCGGTCGACGAGCGCAGCCTCGCCGACATGGAACCCGACCTTACGCCCTACCGGCGGCTGAAACTCGACGGCGTCATGCCGGCCCACGTCATCTACCCCCGGGTCGACAGCCGGCCCGCCGGTTTTTCGCCGGTCTGGCTGGAGAAGCTGCGCAGTGAATTCAAATTCGACGGCGTCATCTTCAGCGACGACCTGTCGATGGAGGGCGCGGCGTTTGCCGGCAACATGGTGCAGCGCGCGGAAGCCGCCTGGGCCGCCGGTTGCGACATGCTGCTGATCTGCAACGCGCCGGATGCCGTGGCCGACGTGCTGACGCACTGGAAGCCGGCGCTGGACCCGGTGCGTGCTGCGAGGATCGCGCGAATCGTGCCGAACCCGGTATCGGGTCAGGATGCCATGCGCTGCGGCGCGGCAAGATCGTTGGCAAAAAGCCTGTTCGCATAGAGTAAACTCGGCCGGTCGGGTCAGCGTTCGCCGGGATCGTACGGGTCCGGCAATCCCGCTCCCCTATTGCAGCGAAACACCAAACCTGGAGTGAATGCGCGCCATGGCTCAGGTATTCAGCAAGACCCCGAAAGGGGTTCGCGAAACGACGGGCAAGACCAACGACCTCGAGCCGGAAATGCTCGAGGTGCTCAAGGCCTGCAAGGACAACCAGACCGCGGACGAAATCGCCGCCGCATGGCCCGAGGCGGAACGCAAGACGATCGTCTGGGCTGTTGGCGAACTCGCCAGCGCGGGCTACCTGCGCGAGTTCTTCATCGAGCGACGCGAAGTAAAGGGTCCGATTGCCGACGAAGGCATGGACCTGGATTTTGCTTCCATTGCCCCTGCTCCCAAGCCTTCGGACAAGCCCTCGCCAGCCGAGGTCCGCCGCGAAGCTGAAGAGAAGGCCCGCCGCGAAGTCGACGAAAAGGTCCGCATCGAAGCCGAGGAGCGGGCGCGGCGCGAAGCGGAAGAGAAAGTCCGCCGCGAGGCGGAGGAAAAGATCCGCCGCGGGGTTGAAGAGAAGGCGCGCATCGAAGCCGAAAAACAGGCGCGCATCGAAGCCGAGGAACGGGCACGGCGCGAAGCGGAAGAGAAAGTCCGTCGCGAGGCGGAGGAGAAGATCCGCCACGAGGCCGAAGAGAAGGCCCGCCGCGAAGCCGAGGAGAAGGCGCGCATCGAAGCCGAGGAACGGGCGCGGCGCGAAGCGGAAGAGAAAGTGCGCCGCGACGCCGAGGAAAAGATCCGCCGCGAGGCCGAAGAGAAGGCCCGCCGCGAAGCCGAGGAGAAGGCGCGCATCGAAGCCGAGGAACGGGCGCGGCGTGAAGCGGAAGAGAAAGTCCGCCGCGAAGCCGAAGAAAAGGCCCGCCGCGAGGCCGAAGAACAGGCGAAACGCGCAGCGGTCGAAAAAATCCGCCGCGAGGCGCTGGAAAAATACCGCCGCGAGGAAGAGGAGAACGCCCGCCGCGAGGCCGAGGAAAAAGCCCGTATCGAAGCCGAGGAAAAGGCCCGCATCGAAGCCGAAGAAAAGGCCCGCATCGAAGCCGAGGAACGGGCGCGACGCGAAGCGGAAGAAAAACTGCGGCGCGAGGCTGAGGAAAAAGCCCGGCGCGAGGCCGAGGAGAAAGTCCGCATCGAGGCGGAAGAGCGGGCGCGCATCGAGGCGGAAGAGCGGGCGCGACGCGAGGCCGAAGAAAAGATCCGGCGCGAAGCCGAAGAGAAAGCCCGGCGCAAGGCCGAAGAACGCGCCCGGCTCGAGGCCGAGGAAAAGGCCCGGCTGGAGGAGGAAGAGCGCCAGCGTGAAGAGATCCGCCTGCGGGTGCTGGAACGGCAGCTGAAGGTCAAGCGCCAGTCGCGCGTGGTGGTGGCGGTGCTTGCCGTCATCCTGCCGATTGCCGCCCTTTACCTGATTAGGTTCGTGCCCCTGGACGGCAAGCGCCAGGCCTTCGAGACCATGGCCGCGACCGCATTGGGCGTCGGCGTCAAGGTCGGGCGCGCGCATGTCGAACTGGTGCCCAAAGCCAGGCTCATCGTGGAAGACGTCGTCCTCGGCGATGGGGATGCGGGCGCGAAGGTCAAGCGCGTAGTGCTCGGCGCGCCGTTCTCGGTGCTGTGGGGGATGCCCGCCGAGTTCGACTCCCTGCACCTCGATGAAGCCCGGTTGCCGCTCCCCGTGCTGATGAATTTGCTGGGTGCGGGTACGGGCAAGCTGCCGCTCACGGCGGGCGCCTTCACCGCCAGCGGCCTGGTTCTCGCCACCGAGCCGAATCTGCTGCCGCCGCTGGGGGTCGAAGCCAAGGTATCGGCTGGCCAGCTGGTGGAATTCACCGCGCAAGCCAACGACGCCGATTCGGGCAAGGTCACGCTGGGCGGAACGCGCGGAACCGGCGCCTGGACGGTAAACCTTGCTGCGGAACGCTTCGACCTGCCGTTTGCAGCCAAGCTCAAGCTGACCGACTTTTCCGCCAACGGGCAGCTGTCACCCGACCGCCTGACCATCAGCGGGTTCAAGGGCTGGCTGCACAGCGGGGAATTCAGCGGCAGCGCGACCCTGATCTGGCAGGGGAACTGGAAGCTCGGTGGCAAGATTGCGGCACGTCGCGTCAGCGCGGCCGGGGTTGCGCCGGGCTGGTTCAAGGACGGCGTATTCGATGCGCAGGGCGAGGTCGTCGGCGCTGCCGCGAAGGTCCAGGAACTGCTGTCCAGGGCACAGGCCCAGGCACAGGTCACCATGCCGCGCGGGGTTCTCGCCGGTGTCGACTTCGACCGGGTGCTGCAGGGCCAGGGCCAGGGCGAGCAGTTCGCCTTCGATTCGCTCAAGGCCAATCTGCTCTACGACGCAGGACGCATCGAAGCGTCGGAGATCCGGCTCACCGCGGGCGAACTGGTCGCCACCGGTGCGGTTTCCATCGCCGCCGACCAAAGTGCGCGCGGCCGTGCCGCCGTCGAGGTGAAGTCGGCGCGCCTCAGCGCGCGCCTGTCGATTGGCGGAACCGCCGCGGCCCCGCGCTACCAGCGCTGAGCGCAGGGCGCGGCGGGCGGGCGCCGGCGCCGGTCAGGGGCGGGCCAGGTAGGCCGCCCGGATCGCTTCGATCCTCTCCCGGTTCACCCCGAAATCCTCGCGCCCGAGGCGGCTGGCGCTGCGCAGGTCGATCACGCCGAGCGCCGGATTCGACCAGAACTCCAGGTCATCGACGAATTTCATCCAGCGTGTCTCCGCCTCGGCATGGACGTAGTCCGGCCGTCGTTCCACCACCCTGACGCCGGGCGTCGACGCCAGCACGGCGACGAGCGCCTGCAGCGAGCCGTCTGCAGAGCTGTGCTGCAGCGGCAGTGGCCGGATGTCCGCATAGGCTCGCTGCGGATGCTCCGGGTACAGAGCGGCCTGGCTGGAAACGCCGTTGCGGGTTGGCGCGGGCGGTTTGAGGCGGCCATTGCTGATGCCGATGTCGGCGGGACGACTGCTGCCGAAAATGCCGACCTGGATCGCGATGACCCCGGCCAGGAGCAGGCTGCAGAATACGAAGAGCACAGTTTTCATTCGCGGGATGTGTGCTTGGAGTCGCGCGGTATCCGTAATAACTGCCGAATCAAAGCTCAGCGCATATTTCTTCCACCGACAGCACCCGCGCGAACAAGCCATTGAGCGCGGCAAGAAACGCGGTCTGCACGTTCTCGGCGGATACGGTGGAGCCACCGAATGAAAGGGCCTTCGTCGCGCACGCATCATGCGCCAGAAGGCACTGGAAGCCCAGGTCGGCAGCGGCGCGTGTGCTTGTGTCGATGCACATCTGGGTCATCATGCCGGCGATGACAAGCCGGGTAACTTCATGCCGGCGCAGATGTTCGAGCAGCGGTGTTTCACGGAAGCTGTTCGGGAAATTCTTCTGCAACACCGTTTCGCCGGCATGCGGCGCCACGCATTCGTGTATTTGAACTCCCGCCGTATCCGGCAGGAAGAAGCCCGCGCCCGGCCGCGTCGAGATGTGCTGGATGTGAATGATCGTAAGCGCTCTATAGACGACGTCTAGCCGTCGGCGACGGGAACCGCGAAACTCGTGCCCACGAGAACGTGAGTGGGCACGAGATGGTGAGAGACGAGAAATTGGCCAGGCGACTGGTGGTGCGACG
>JADYZH010000015.1 GCA_020853215.1 Sulfuritalea sp.
ACAGCATTCCACGCTCGGCTACGCCTCGCCCATGAAGTTCCTGGACGACTGGATCAGCATTCAGGATGAGCAGCAATTGGCGGCATAATGCCGTTGGGTTGGAAGACGAAAAACAGAGGGAAGCTCACCTGCTGGAAGGCGGCTACGACATCCGCACGGTGCAGGAACTGCTCGGCCATTCGGAGGTGTCGACCACCATGATCTACACCCACGTGCTGAACAAGGGCGGGCGCGGCGTCAGGAGCCCGCTGGACGGCCTCGGCGGCTCCGGCGGCGCCGGCGTGCGCGAGCCGGCGGCGGAATACCGCATCGCCGCCTGAGTTTGCAGCCGGTCCCCGTACTTACCCGGCGGCTTTTTTCAGCAGGGCCAGGCCGCGCGAGGCTTTGCCGGTGCCGCGTTGCGCCCGCAACTGGAATCGTGTTTCGGCATCGAACTCGGCCAGCATCAGCGTCGTCATCTCGTCGATCAGCCGGTTCAGGGGCGTGCCGCGGCTCCTGGCAAGCGCCTTCAGGCGCAGGTGCTTGTCATCGGGCAGGCGAACGGTCAGTGCAGCCATGTCATATCTCCTTCAGGAAGGATTCGGGAGTGGCGATCCGGATCTGGGGAAAAAGCAATTCCATGTTATTCAGGTGACGCAGGTCGCGAGTCACGATGTATTCGGCACCTCCCGCGACGGCAAGTTCCACAAGATGGTTGTCGCCCTCGTCCGGCAGGTTGGGGCGCCACGAGTAATAGACTCGCGTCCATTGGCAGCAGGCAAAAAAGATGTCCATCAATTCGATGCGCTCCGCCGGACTCAGCCTGCATCGCCCGAACAATTCCTTGCGGCCGATGACGTCTTCGTACTCGTTGAACAGCGCATTCCCCATCAGCGGTATGCAATGGCCGCTCAGGCAGGCGGCGATGACCGCACTTGCCGCACCGGTACCCAGGCAGGCGCCAAGGAAGACGTTGGTATCGACCACGATTTTCATGTCTAAATGGTAGCATAAATGCCACCATTTGCAACAGAGCCGATGGCCGATGCCTTGGGCTTGCCGCCTGCTCAGTCCTTGGCGCGGCCGGGCTTGGCGCTCTGGTGGCGGTTGTTAGCGATCAGGGCGATTAGCACGATGACGGCGCCGGCCAGTTCGACGGCGTCCGGGCGGCGGCCCTGGACGATGGCGATCAGGTAGGTGATGACGGGCGCGAAGTTGCCGAACAGGCCGGCGTTGAGCGGGCCGAGCTTGGCCACGCCGAGGTTCCAGAACAGGATGCCGAACACCGAGACGCAGAAGATGATGAAGGCGAGCTGCGGCCAGACGGCGACCATCTCGTCCATCTGCGGCGGCCGCGCGTGGCCGGCGGCCGATGCGACGCCCAGCGCGGCGACGATGGCGAACCAGCCCAGCGAGCAGGACAGCGCCGTGTAGCGCACCGGCGACCAGCCGGGGAACTGCTGGCCGCCCAGGGTGTAGGCGGTCCAGAACAGCGAGGCGAGGAAGACCAGGCCGTTGCCCCTGGCGTCGCCGCCGGTCAGGCGCGCGAAATCGCCCGAGGTGATGACGAACAGTTCGCCGATCAATGCCAGCGCGATGGCGCCGAGCGTGAAGTTGTCGGGGCGGCGGTGCGTGCGCCACCACTGGAACAGCGCCACCTGGATCGGGCCCAGGGCGAGGATCATGGCGCCGATCTCGGGCCGGGTCAGCTTGAGGCCTTCGAACACGCAAAGGCCGAAGCCGGCGAAACCGCAGGCGCCGAACAGGGCGATCTTCGGCAGCCGGCCCTCGGTGCGCAGCGCGGCGCGGCCTTCCTGCACCAGCAGCAGGCCGATGAAGACCAGCGCCGCGGTGCCGAAACGCATCGCGGTCAGCCAGTAGGGATCGACCATTGCCAGCGCCGACTTGCCGGCCGGCAGGAAGCCGCCCCAGATCATCACCACCAGCACCATGTACAGCGTGCCGCGGCGATGGTCGCGCCGGCTGGTCGTGGCGGGCGTCATGCGCCGCTCACAGGCGCAGCACGCCGCCGGCCAGGTGCCGCGATTCGGCCAGGCGCGCCAGGGTCGGCAGCAGGTTGAGGCCGGTGGTTTTCTTCAGGTGCAGCGCGGCGGCTTTCAGGTCGGAGAAAGTTATGCGGAGCGGTATCCCCTTGTGGGACGGCGCTGGCGAGACGGCGATGGTGGCCAGGGCGATGGCATTGCCGCTGTCGCAAGAGGGAAAGGCGATGGCGCGGCCGGCGAAGGCGTCTTCCAGGCGCGCCACGCTTTGCCGGAAATCCCTGCGCCGCGACAGCAGGTTCACGCAGAGCAGGCCGTCGGCGGCCAGCCGCGCGCGGCAGTTGAGGTAGAAGGGCAGGGTGTCGAGCCGGCCGGTGCGCGCCTGCGCGTCGAAGCCGTCGACCAGGATCAGGTCGTAGCGCTGCCGGCTTTCGATGACGAAATCGGCGCCGTCGCCGTGGCGGATACTGATGCGCGGGTCATCGGGCAGCTTGAAGAACTGCCGCGCCGCGGCTTCTACGCGCGGATCGATCTCGACCACGGTGATTTTCGCCTGCGGCCGGTGGCGATGCAGGAACTTGGTCACCGAGGCCGCGCCCAGCCCGATCTGCAGCACGCTGCGCGGCCAGTCGTCACCGTGCAGCAGCAGCGGCACCATCATCTCGCGCGTGTACTCGAGCTCCAGCGCGAAAGGCCGCGCGATGCGCATCGCGCCCTGGATCCAGCTCGAGCCGAAATGCAGGTAGCGGACGCCCGCTTCCTCGCTGATGTCGATGTTCAATTCACTACTTTCCGCAGATGACACAGACTTTCGCAGATTGGGTTCACCAATTCCTTGGGTTTAAGGTGATTGCCGGCAAACCCGACGGGTGAAGGACGAGGCGCGCCAAGCGTGTTGATCCATCTGCGTAATCTGCGAAATCTGCGGACCAGGGCTTTTCCGGGATCAGTGGAGGATGCGGCCGGCGGGCGGGAACAACTCGTCGAGGATGCCGGCGTCGAAGCGGTATTCGTGGCCGCAGATTTCGTCCTCGACGGCGATGATCTCGGCATCGGCGAGCATGGCTTCGACTTCCTCGCGGCCGAGCGAAAGCAGCAGGTTGCGCACCTTCTCCTCGTCGCGCGGGCAGTGCCAGCTGGCCTCCCGCGGCGGGAAGAGGCGCACGCCTTCCTCGTGGAACAGGCGCGTCAGCAGGGTTTCCGGCGGCAGCAGCAGTTCTTCGGGGCGCAGCGTGGCGGCCAGCGCTTCGATGCGGTCCCAGCCGTCGGGGTCGAGGATGTCGGCGTTCGGCAGCTTCTGCAGGAACAGCCCGCAGGCCGCGCTTTCGGTCGCCGCCAGCCATAGCCGCGCCGGTTGCTGCTCGGATTTTTCGAGGAAGTGCTCGAACACGGCGGCGATGCTGTCGCCGGCCAGCGGCACCACGCTCTGCCAGGGCTCCTGCGCCGACTTCGGTTGCAGCGTCAGTACCAGGCGGCCGTCGCCGAGCAGTTCCTCGATGCCGCTGATGCGGGATTCGGCGTCCACGCTGAGGTCGCTCCTGGCCATGCCGCGCAGTTGCAGCTTTTCGTTGCAGTCCATCACCAGCATCGACACCGCGCCGTGGCCCTGCAACTGGAAGCTGATGCGGCCGGGAGCCTTCAGGTTGCTGCCGATCAGCGCGGTGACGGCGGCCATTTCGCCCAGCAGTTTGCGCACCGGCGGCGCGTACTTGCGCTGCGCGTTCATCGCCGTCCACGACGGCCCCAGCTGCACCAGTGCACCGCGGATGTCGAGGTCTTCGAGCAGGAAGCGATGGACGGCGTCCATGGGAGGGTCAGCGGACAAAACTGTCGAACCGGGTCGGGTCGAAGCCGACCAGGATCTGGCCGGCGTCGTTCTCGACGATGGGGCGGCGGATCACGCTGGAGAATTCCATCATCAGCGCCACGGCCTGGCCCTGGGTGGTGATCGCCTGCTGCCCGGGCGCCAGCTTGCGCCAGGTCGGGCCTTTGGTATTGACCAGCGTCTGCCAGCCGAGGCTGCGGCACCAGTACACTAGCCTGTCGCGCGGCACGCCCTGCTTCTTGTAGTCGTGGAATTCGTAGCTGATGTGGTTGGCGTCGCACCAGGCGAAGGCCTTCTTCATGGTGTCGCAATTCTTGATGCCGTAGATCCTGATCATGGGCGCGTGTCGGTCGGGTCCGGGGATGGCCGAATCATAACAAACGCAAACGCGGCATAATCCCCCGCCATGAACACATCCATCCTCCTGCGCCGCGTGCTGCCGGCGCTCGTCGTGCTTGCCCTCGCGGCCGGCGCCTGGTTCTGGAGCACGCGCACCAAGCCGGTGACGGTCGTATTGAAGGCCGTCGATCGCGGCAATGTCGAATCCACGGTGGTCAATACCCGTGCCGGCACCGTCGAAGCCTGCCAGCGCACCAGGCTGTCCACCATCATGGGCGGCCGCATCGAGTACCTCGGCGTCAAGGAAGGCGACAAGGTGAAGAAGGGCCAGCTCCTGATGAAGCTGTGGAACGACGACCAGAAGGCGCAGCAGGCCCTGGCCGAGGCGCAGCGGGCGATGGCCGCGCAGCGCGTCAAGGAGGTGTGCACCACGGCCGCCAGCGCCGCGCGCGATGCCGAGCGCCAGACCGCGTTGAAGAACAAGGGCTTCGTTTCAGAGGCGCGCGAGGATACGGCGAAGAGCGAGGCCGATGCCCGCGCCGCGGCTTGCGCGACGGCGCGCGCCGATGTCGCCCAGGCCGCCGCGCGGATCAACGTGACCCGGGTGGAGCAGGGCCGCATGTCGCTCTACGCGCCCTTCGACGGCACGGTGGCGAAGATCGTCGGCGAACTCGGCGAGTATTCGACGCCCTCCCCGCCGGGCGTGGCGACGCCGCCGGCGATCGACCTGATCGACGAATCCTGCCTCTACATCGAGGCGCCGATGGACGAAGTCGATGCGCCCAGGATCCAGGTCGGCCAGCCGGTGCGCGTCTCGCTCGACGCGCTGCCGAAGCAGCCCCTGGCGGGCAAGGTGCGGCGTGTCGCGCCCTACGTGCTGGCGGTGGAAAAGCAGGCGCGCACGGTCGATGTCGAAGTCGATTTCGAGCGCCCGCCCGGCGTCAACCTGCTGGTGGGCTACAGCGCCGATGTCGAGATCGTGCTCGCCGGCCGCCCCAACGTGCTGCGGGTGCCGACCGCGGCGCTGATCGAAGGCTCGAAGGTGATGGTGCTCAATGTCGACAGCGGCAAGCTGGAAGAGCGCAAGGTGAAGGCCGGCATGGCCAACTGGGAGTTCACCGAGATCGTCGAGGGGCTGAGCGAGGGCGAGCGCATCGTGATTTCGCTGGAGCGCGAAGGGGTAAAAGTCGGCGCCCGCGCCACGGCGGCGGCTGACGCCGCCGCCGTGGCGCCAAAATGATGGCATTCCCCCCGGCCCCCTTGCCGGGCAAGGGGGTGACCAGTTCAGCGCCGCTGCGCGGCGAATCAAAAGGCTGAGCCGGTGAGCCTGATCCGCCTCGCCGGCATCGAGCGTGTGTTCCACCTCGGCGACAGCACGGTGCATGCGCTGAACCGGCTCGACGTCGCCATCGAGCCCGGCGAATACGTGGCGATCATGGGGCCGTCGGGCTCCGGCAAGTCCACGCTGCTCAACCTGCTGGGCCTGCTCGACCGGCCCGATGCCGGCGCCTACCACCTCGAAGGCCGCGACGTCACCACGCTCTCGCCCGACGAGCAGGCGGCGGTGCGCAGCCGGCGCATCGGCTTCGTGTTCCAGAGTTTCCACCTGGTGCCGCGCCTGACCGCCGCCGAGAACGTCGCCCTGCCGATGATGCTGGCCGGCATCCCGGCGGCGGAGCGCACGCAGCGCGTGGCGCAGGCGCTCAAGGATTTCGGCCTCGACCGGCGCGCCGACCACCGGCCCGACCAGCTTTCCGGCGGCCAGCGGCAGCGCGTGGCGATCGCCCGCGCCACCATCATGCAGCCCGCCGTGCTGCTGGCCGACGAGCCGACCGGCAACCTCGACCGCGCCACCGGCGACGACGTGATCAACCTGCTGGAAGCGCTCAACCAGCGCGGCATGACGCTGATCGTGGTCACCCACGACCAGAAGATCGGCAGCCGTGCGCGGCGGCAGTTGATGATGGAAGACGGAGAGCTGCGGCACGATTCGCTGCGTGACGGCGCGCTGCCGGCGGCCTGATGCGCAGCGCCGACATCCTGCGTTTCGCCCGCGATGCGGCGACCGGCTACCCGTTGCGCACGTCGCTCTCGGTGCTGGCGATGGCCATCGGCGTCGCCGCCGTGGTGGTGCTGACCGCGCTCGGCGACGGCGCGCGGCGCTACGTGGTCGAGCAGTTCTCGGCGCTGGGCAGCAACCTGGTCATCGTCCTGCCGGGACGCTCGGCCACCGGCGGCTTCAGCCCGGCCAATGCGGTGACCACCACGCCGCGCGACCTCACGATCGACGATGCCTTCGCCCTGACCCGCCAGCCTTCGGTGCGGCGCGTGGCGCCGCTGGCGGTGGGCAATTCGGAAATCAACGCCAACGGGCGCCTGCGGGAAGTCGTGGTGGCCGGCACGACCGCGACCTATCTCGACATCCGCAGTTTCAACATCGCGCAGGGCGCCTTCCTGCCCGAGGCCGACTGGAACCGCGGCGCACCCGTCGCCGTGATCGGTTCCAAAATCAAGGAAGAGATTTTCGGCGCCGCGCCGGCGGTCGGTGAACTGATCCGGCTCGGCGACCGGCGTCTGCGCATCGTCGGCGTGCTGAAATCGGTGGGGCAGGGCCTGGGCATGAACACCGACGAGGTGGTCTTCGTTCCGGTCAGCGTGGCGCAGAACATGTTCAATTCCAACACCCTGTTCCGCGTCCTGATCGAAGCCCGCAGCCGCGGCGAGATCGAGGCCGTCAAGCAGGAGGCGGCGGCCGTGCTCAAGGCGCGCCACGGCGGCGAGGAAGACATCACGGTGATCACCCAGGACGCCGTGCTCGCCACCTTCGACAAGCTGCTGCGCGCGCTGACCGCCGCGGTGGCCGGCATCGCCGCGATCAGCCTCGCCGTGGCCGGCATCCTGGTGATGAACGTGATGCTGGTGGCGGTGACCCAGCGCACCGGCGAGATCGGCCTGCTCAAGGCGCTCGGCGCGCGCGGTGCGACCATCCGCAATGCCTTCATGGCCGAGGCGGCCATGCTCTCGCTGGTCGGCGCCTTCACCGGCTACGGCCTCGGCCTTCTCGGCGCCTTCGTGCTGCGCCGGCTGTACCCGGTGTTTCCCGCCTACCCGCCGGACTGGGCGGTGATCGCCGCGCTGGGCACCGCGCTGGGCACCGGCCTGCTGTTCGGCATCATGCCGGCACGCCGCGCGGCGCGGCTGGATCCGGTGCAGGCGTTGATGAAGCATTGAATATGAAAAACAGTTTATCCGCAGATTGCGCAGATTTCCGCAGATTTTCCAAAGACGAATATTTGGCGCATTCATGCTCGATGCATTGCTTGATCTGCGTCAATCTGCGGGAAATGGTTTGAGAATGATCCTCGCCGACACCCTCACCCTCGCCATCCGCGCCATCGGCGCACAGCGCCTGCGCAGCTTCCTGACCCTGCTCGGCATCGCCGTCGGCATCGCCGCGGTGATCCTGCTGACCTCGATCGGCGAGGGCATCCACCGCTACGTGCTGGCCGAGTTCACCCAGTTCGGCACCAACGTCGTCGGCGTCCATCCGGGCAAGACGAAAACCGGCGGTGGCGCGCTGTCGGGCCTGCCGAGCAGCGCGCGGCCGCTGTCGCTGGACGACGCCGAGGCCCTGAAGCGCCTGCCCAACGTGGTCGCCGTGACCCCCAGCGTCTGGGGCAACGCCGAGGTCAATGGCAACGGCCGGGTGCGCCGCGTCTCGGTCTATGGTGTCGGCCCCGGCATGCTGCAGGTATTCAAGGGCAAGGTCAGGAGCGGCCAGTTCCTGCCCGAGGAAGAAGCCGGCAGCGCGCGCGCGCAGGTGGTGCTCGGGCCGAAGCTGAAGAACGAGCTGTTCGGCAGCGAAAACGCCCTTGGCGCGCGGGTGCGCGTCGGCGGCCTGCAGTTCCGCGTGATCGGCATCATGGAGCCCAAGGGCCAGTTCCTCGGCATCGACCTCGACGATACCGCCTTCATCCCCGCGGCGCGCGCCCTGGAATTGTTCAACCGCGAAGGCCTCAACGAAATCAACGTCGCCACCGCCGAAGGCGTACCCGCCGCCAGCGTGGTGGCCGCGATCAAGGGCGTGATGATCGCGCGCCACGGCCGCGAGGACGTCACCATCATCAGCCAGGAGGAAATGCTGGACACGCTGTCCGGCATCCTCGATGTGCTGACCATGGCGGTCGGCGCGCTGGGCGGGATTTCGCTGCTGGTGGGCGGCGTCGGCATCGTCACCATCATGACCATCGCCGTCACCGAACGCACCAACGAAATCGGCCTGATGGTCGCGCTCGGCGCCCGGCGCCGGACCATCCTCGGCCTCTTCCTCGGCGAGGCCGTGGCGCTGGCGGCGATCGGCGGCCTGCTCGGCCTGCTGCTCGGCATCGGCCTCGCGCAACTGATCGGCCTCTTCTTCCCGGCCCTGCCGGTGCATACCCCCCTGGCCTTCGTGCTGCTGGCCGAGGCGCTGGCCGCCGCCATCGGCCTCGCCGCCGGCGTGCTGCCGGCGCGGCGTGCGGCGCTGCTGGATCCGGTGGAGGCGCTGCGGACGGAGTGATGCGAAAACCGGCGCCGCCGGCACAGCGCCCGGGCCGCGACGACAGTGATCGCCGCTTGCCTTGCCGTATCGCCGGCGCCGACTTTTTTCGCCCTGTAAGGAATCGGTGACCTGCACCGACCATGAACCACCAATGATCATGCCCCGGCCCCCGATGCGCGACACCTGCCCGCTGCTCGACCCCCATTCGCCCCAGGAGAAACCATGCACGAACTCGTCAAGGACTATTACGGCAAGCAGCTTGCCGGCACCGCCGACCTCAAGACCAGCGCCTGCTGCGATGCCTCCAGCGTGCCGGGCTGGCTCAAGCCGCTGCTGGCGCGCATCCACCCCGAGGTGCTGGAGCGCTACTACGGCTGCGGCCTGGTGGCGCCGCCGCTCCTGGCCGGTTGCCGCGTGCTCGACCTCGGCAGCGGTTCCGGGCGCGACGTGTATGCGCTGGCGCAGCTGGTGGGAGCGCAGGGCGAAGTGGTCGGCGTGGACATGACCGACGAGCAGCTCGACGTGGCGGTGAAGCACCTCGCCTGGCACGCCGAGCGCTTCGGCTATGCCAACGTGCGCTTCCTGCACGGCTACATCGAGCGCCTCGACGAACTCGATCTGGCGCCTGCCAGCTTCGACGTCATCGTCTCGAATTGCGTGGTGAACCTGTCGCCCGACAAGGAGGCGGTATTGCGCGGCGTGCAGCGCCTGCTCAAGCACGGCGGCGAGTTCTATTTCTCCGACGTGTATGCCGACCGGCGCGTGCCGGAAGCCGTCCGGAACGACCCGGTGCTGTATGGCGAATGCCTGGGCGGCGCGCTGTACTGGAACGACTTCCTCGGCCTCGCGCGGCAGGCGGGCTTTGCCGACCCGCGCCTGGTGGAAGACCGGCCGCTGGCGGTCACCGATCCGGAGCTGGCGCCGCGCACCGCCGGCGTGAACTTCCATTCCGCCACCTACCGCCTGTTCAAGCTCGACGGGCTGGAATTGGATTGCGAGGACTACGGCCAGGCCGTGGTCTATCGCGGCAGCATCGCGCAGCACGCGCAGGCCTTCGTCCTCGACAAGCACCACCGCATCGAGGCCGGGCGCGTGTTCCCGGTCTGCGGCAACACCTTCCGCATGCTCAAGGAAAGCCGGCTGGCGCCGCACTTCGATTTCATCGGCGACTTCTCGCGTCATTACGGCCTGTTCGAGGGCTGCGGCAAGGCACTGCCGTTCACCAGGAATGCGGGTACCAACGCTGCCGACAGTACAGGCAGCGGCAGCGACGAAAGCTGCGGCTGCTGCTAGGCGCTCCGGCGATGGAAATCATCCTGATCGGCATCGCCCTGTTCCTCGCCTTCGGCAATGGCGCCAACGACAATTTCAAGGGCTTCGCCACGGTCTGGGGTTCGGGCGTGCTCGACTACCGGCGCGCGCTGGTGCTGGCGACGCTGGCCACCGTGGCCGGCAGCCTGCTCTCTCTCGTGCTGGCGCAGTCGCTGGTCGCGCAGTTTACCGGCCGCGGCCTGGTGCCCGATGCCGTCGCCGCCGCGCCGACATTCATTCTGCATGCCGGGGCCGGCGCCGCCCTGACGGTGTTCGCCGCGACGCGCGCCGGCCTCCCGGTGTCGACCACCCATGCGCTGATTGGCGGCCTGCTTGGTGCCGGCCTGGCCGAGCCGGGCGGCGAGATGGGCTACGGCGCGCTCGCCAACCTGTTCCTGTTGCCGCTGCTGGCGAGTCCGCTGCTCGCCGCCGGAGTCGGCATGCTGGCCTCGCGCGCGCTGTCAGCAGGTCGAGTGCGGCGGCCGGACGCCGACTGCGCCTGCGTCATCGCGCCGGCGCCGGCACTGGGGGCGCAGGGCGACGGCGGCCTGGCGCTGGCGTCGGTCGCCGTGTCGCCGGCGCCGACTTTTGTGCTTGCCGACGACGCGCACTGCCGGCGGCAGCCGGGGTTGATCGCGCGCCTCGCGCTGCCGGATCTCGCCGACCGCGCGCACGTCCTCTCGGCCGCCGCGATCTGCTTCGCCCGCGGCGTGAACGACACGCCCAAGCTCGCCGCACTGCTGCTGGCGGGGCAGGTCATGGCCGCCCCGACCGCGGTAATCCTGATTGCCGCCGTGATGGCCGCCGGCGGACTGATCTACGCGCGCCGCGTCGCCGAGACCATGAGCCGGCGCGTCACGCGCCTCGACCATGGCCAGGGCCTTGCCGCCAACCTGATCACCACCGTGCTGGTGCTGCTGGCCAGCAAGTTCGGCCTGCCGGTATCGACCACCCATGTCTCGGTCGGATCGATCGCCGGCGTCGGCGCGGCCGCCGGCACGCTGGACCGGACCACGGTGCGCAACATCGCGCTGGCCTGGGCAGTCACGCTGCCGATGGCGGCTGCGCTGGCCTGGCTGATCGCCTGAGCCGGTTTAGAATCCACCCATCGGGCGCCGTCCCGGCGCCGGGCGGATAGCGCAGCGACTCCGCGACAAGACAGACTTTTGGGAGTGCATCGAATGCAGGCCACCGCCAGCCCCGTGCTGCGCGACATCGTGCTGATCGGCGGCGGCCACAGCCATGTCGGCGTGCTGCGCATGTTCGCCATGCGGCCCGTGCCCGGCGTGCGCCTGACCCTGGTCTGCACCGACACCGACACGCCCTACTCGGGCATGCTGCCGGGCTACATTGCCGGGCATTACGGCTTCGACGAGGTGCATATCGACCTGCGCCGCCTGGCCCAGTTCGCCGGCGCCCGCTACGTGCGCGACGAAGTCACCGGCATCGACCGCGCCGCGCGCAAGGTGCTCTGCCGCAACCGGCCGCCGCTCGCCTACGACGCGCTGTCGATCAACATCGGCTCCACGCCGCGGCTCGCGCCGATTGCCGGCGCTGCCGAGCACGCGGTGCCGGTGAAACCGATCCGCCGCTTCAACGAACGCTGGCTGGCGCTGCTCGACCGCGTCCGCGACCACGCCGGCGCGACGACGATCGCCGTGGTCGGCGCCGGCGCGGGTGGCGTCGAGCTGTTGCTGGCGATGCAATACCGCCTGCGCAACGAGCTCGCCGCGCTGGGCCGCGCCAGCGACGCGCCGCGCTTCCAGCTGTTTTCCGCCGACGCGCGGATCCTGCCGACGCACAATGCCGCCGTGCGCCGCGCCTTCGAAGGCGTGCTCGCCGAACGCGGCGTCACCGTGCATTGCGACGCCGAGGTGACCCGGGTCGAGGCCGGCCGCCTGCAAACCCGGAGCGGGGCGGTGTTCGACGCCGACGAAATCGTCTGGGTCACCCAGGCCGGCGGCGCCGCCTGGCTGCGCGAGACCGGGCTGGCGCTGGATGGCGACGGCTTCATCCGCGTGCGCGACACCCTGCAAAGCGAGACCGATCCGCTGATCTTCGCCGCCGGCGACTGCGCCGCGATGATCGCCCGGCCGCTGGAAAAGGCCGGCGTGTTCGCCGTGCGCATGGGCCGCCCGCTGGCGGAAAACCTGCGCCGCACGATCACCGGTGAGACCCTGCTCGGCTATCGTCCGCAGCGCAGCTGGCTGGCCCTGATCAGCACCGGCGACCGCCACGCCGTGGCCTCGCGCGGCGCGTTCTACGCGCGCGGCGACCTGCTCTGGCGCTGGAAGGACTGGATCGATCGCCGCTTCATGCGCAAGTTCACCGAGTTCGAGGCCATGGCCGAGCCGGCGCCGACGGCCGCGGCGGTGCCGCTCGCCGCCGAGGAACAGGCGCAGGCCATCTCGGCCGTCGCCATGCGTTGCGGCGGCTGCGGCGCCAAGGTCGGCGCCACGGTGCTGTCGCGCGCGCTGGCCAAGGTCTACCCGGTCGAGCGCGACGACGTGCTGATCGGTCTGCATGCGCCGGATGACGCTGCCGTGGTGCGCGTGCCGCCGGGCAAGGCGATGGTGCACACGGTCGATTTCTTCCGTGCCTTCATCGACGATCCCTGGGTCTTCGGCCGCATCGCCGCCAACCACGCGCTGGGCGACATCTTCGCCATGGGCGCCGAGGCGCAGTCGGCCACCGCCGTCGCCACCGTGCCGCCGGGACTCGAAGCCAAGGTCGAGGACACCGTGTACCAGATGATGGCCGGCGCCGTCGCCGTGCTCAACGAGGCCGGCTGCGCCCTGGTCGGCGGCCACACCGGCGAGGGCAGCGAACTGGCGCTGGGCTTCGCCATCAACGGCCTGATCGACGAGCGCCTGGCCGGCGTGCTGACCAAGGGCGGCATGCGCCCCGGCGACGCGCTGATCCTGACCAAGCCGATCGGCACCGGCACCCTGTTCGCCGCGCACAAGCAGTTCAAGGCCGGGTTTGCGTGCAA
>JADYZH010000016.1 GCA_020853215.1 Sulfuritalea sp.
CTAAGTGAGCGACTCATTCGGTCTAGAAGGTACCAAAGCAGAACAATCCGATAACTTCCAGGCAGCCCGACCCTCATTGCTTCCAGTCATCGCCCGGAATGATTCGCTTCATGAATTCATCAAACAAGGGCACCGTGAATGCCGTATCGCCATGGCTCGGGCTCCAGATCATGCCCTTGACAATCAACTGGCTTCGGGTCGGGCCGAGCGAAGTGACATCGCGCCTTAATTGTTCGGCAATGTCGCCGGACCGATGCGGGCCCGCGCCAAGCTCGGCCATCGCGCGCAGGTATTTCTTTTCCAGCGGAGTCAGCCGATCGAATCGAACCCGGAAAAAACTCTCATCGAGTGCGGCGATTGCGCTTGCGGTGGCCCGCTCGACATCCTCTAGTGTGATCGGTGAAGCATCGGCCGCATCCCAGGCGTGCTTGCCCCATTCCTGCAGGAAGTAGGGATAACCGCGTGTCTCCTGAATGATCCGGTCGAGCGCGCCTTCTTCCACAACCACATCCTGGTCCAGTGCCGGCTTGGTGATCGCCAGGCGTGCTGCATCGCGCGGTAGCGGTCCGATCTGCGGGAAATCGAACAGCCGTTCCGCGTAGGACTTGGCCCGCCCCATTTTGCCGGGCAACTGGGGCAGGCCTGCGCCGACAAGCACAACGGGCAGGCTGCGCTGGGCGGTACGGTGCAATGCCGTGATCATGGCCGCCAGTTCTTCCTCGGCCACGTATTGAAGCTCGTCAACGAACATGACCAGCGCCGTACCGGCCTTCTTCGCCGCATCACCGGTTACTTCCAGCAATGCCTGCAAGTCGTGTTCGAGATCGCCGTTGTCTGCCAGTCCGGGTTCTGATCAAAGTCCAAGCCTACTTCGATGTCCTGATACTTCACTTTGAGCGCCTTGGCGAAGCCGGCCAGCCCGCGCAATGCACGTTGGGCGAATTCCTTTGCCTGTTCGTTGCGGGACAACCGCAACAATGCCTGCCTTAGCTGCGGGGCCAAAATGGCCGGCAGAGACCGACTCTCGGGTGCCTCGACGCGGAGGGTCTGAATTCCCGCTGCCTCGGCGTCGTCGCGCAGCCGGTCCAGTAATACCGTTTTCCCCACACCTCGCAATCCCACCATCAGGATGCTCTTGGTGGGTCGTCCAGCCCGCACTCTCTCAAGCGCGATACGAACCGTTTCGCGTAACTCATCGCGCCCCGCCAGCTCTGGCGGCGGGGTGCCCGCACCGGGTGCGTAGGGGTTTTTAATTGGATCCATTGCGGCAGGTTATATTAAGTTTTTCGAATTTACAATATGGCAATAACTTTGATAATCTAGATCAAATCATTGTCCCACTTGCACCCGGGGGGGGGCGTGTCACTTCATTCCGAGGTGACCGACCTCCATCACCGCAAACGAACGTCGGTTATGCGAAAGAATTCCCACCGTCAAGTTATGGCCGTTGCAACAGCAGTGCCGGATTACCGTTGCGCAAGTGGTCGATCCGAATCAATGTATCTACCAGTATCACCGCTTGCCTTCGCGAAGGAGCGCAACACTTTTCAATTCCGGTTCGGTACCACCCAGCCGCGCAAGACGGCGGGCGCTTTCACGCTGGATAAGAGCGCTCAATGCTTCCTTGAGCAGGGCACTGCGATCTTGAATACCGGAGAGACATTGTCCCCGGTTGAGAAGGGTTTCATCAAGCGTGACGGTAGCATGGTAGTGCCTCCTAACGGGTATGCGCCAATAACAGCATCATGCGATGCGATTATCGATACCCGTGTCAAGCCTCCATGGCTGCTCCTGTAGTCAGGCTGACGGGCCATGTTAACATCCACGCATGCTGACGCTCATCGTGCCCGGCCTGATCTGGACGCGCCAGGCGCTCGCGGACCTCACCTGTGACCTGCCCCTGCCCGCCTTCACCACCCTGCTCGGGCGCGGCCGGCTGACGCGGCGCCCGGCCGCGACCGGCACCGAGCTCCTTGCCGACATCGCCGGTCTCGCCGCACCGCTGCCGGCGGCGGCCCTGCGCCGGCTGGGGCTGGGGCTCGGCGCAAATGCGAACGAAGAAGCCGACTGGCTCTGCCTCGACCCGGTGCGACTGAACTTCCAGGAACGCAGCCTGGTCGTCGACGACCCGCAAAACTTGCGGCTCACCACCGAAGAAACGGCCGCACTCGCCGTGGCGCTGGCGCCGACTTTTGCCGAGTTGGGCACGCTGGAGGTGCTGGCCCCGACCCGCTGGAACCTGCGCCTGGCCGTCACCGCACCGGCCTTCCGCGACCTGCCCGACGCTACCGGCCGCGCCGCCCTGCCCCTGCCGCTCGATGCCGCCTACGCGCCCTGGCGCCAGGCGCTGAACGAGGCGCAGATGGTCCTGCATGCCCATCCGGTCAACCAGGCGCGCACCGCCGCCGGGCGGCCGGTGGTCAATTCGCTCTGGCCCTGGGGCGGTGGCCGCCTGCCACAGCCACGCGCCGCCGCAGCGCATGACGCCCTCTGGAGCGACGACCCGGTCGCCCGCGGCATCGCCCGCCTGCTGCAGATCGATGGCGCGACGCTGCCGGACGCCTTCGGGAGTGCCGCCGCGCGCAGGCCGCTGGCCGTCTTCGATGCCCTGGAACGGCCGGCCCGCAGCGGCGACGCCATCGCCTGGCGCGACGCGCTGGCGCGCCTCGAGGCCGACTGGCTGGCGCCGGCCGGCCGCGCCCTGCGCGAGGGCAAGCTGACCGGCCTGCGCCTGCTCGCCCCGGGCGAAGCGGGCAGCGTGGAACTGGTACTCGATCGCGGTGATGCCTGGCGCTTCTGGCGCAAGCCGCGTCCGCTCGCGGACCTGGCGCCCTCATGACGCGCATCGCCGTCCGCGACGTGCCGCCGCGCGCCGCCTGGGCGCTGGAGCAGGGCGGCGTGCATCCGCTGCTGGCCCGGCTGTATGCCGCGCGCGGCATCCGCGGCGCGGACGAACTCGACACGCGCAGCAGCGCCCTGCTCTCCCCGGAAAAACTCAAGGGCGCGCGCGAGGCGGCGGTGCTGCTGGCCGACGCAATCGCCGCCGGCCGCCGCTTGCTGATCGTCGCCGACTACGACTGCGACGGCGCCACCGGTTGCGCGGTCGGCCTGCGCGCGCTGCGCATGATGGGCGCCACGGTCGATTACATCGTGCCGGACCGCTTCACGCTGGGTTACGGGCTGTCGCCCGAAGTCGTGCAACTGGCGGCGGCGCGCCAGCCGGACCTGGTGATCACGGTGGACAACGGCATCGCCAGCGTCGAGGGCGTCGCCGAACTCAAGCGCATGGGCATCGCGACGCTGATCACCGACCATCACCTGCCGGGCGATTCCTTGCCAGAGGCGGAGGTCATCGTCAATCCCAACCAGCCCGGTTGCGATTATCCGAGCAAGGCGCTGGCCGGTGTCGGCGTGATGTTCTACGTTATGCTCGCGCTGCGCGCCGAACTGCGCCGGCGCGGCGCTTACGCCAATGCACCGGAACCGAACCTGGCCGCCCTGCTCGACCTGGTGGCGCTCGGCACGGTGGCCGACGTGGTGCCGCTCGACCGCAACAACCGCATCCTCGTCGCCCAGGGCCTGGCGCGCATCCGCGGCGGCCAGATGCAGGCAGGACTGGCCGCGCTGCTCGCCGTCGCCGGCCGCGAGCCGGCCCGCGCCGCGACCTTCGACCTCGGCTTCGCCCTCGGCCCGCGCCTCAACGCCGCCGGGCGCCTCGCCGACATGGCGCTCGGCATCGAGTGCCTCACCACCGACGATCCGGCCCGCGCCATGAACATCGCCCAGCAGCTCGACGCCATCAACCGCGAACGGCGCGTGATCGAAGCCGGCATGCGCGACGACGCGGAACTCCTGCTGGCCTCGCTAGACCCCGGCAACCGCGCCAGCCTGAGCCTGTTCGACCCCGGCTGGCACCAGGGCGTGATCGGGATACTGGCCGGCCGCGTCAAGGAAAAGCTGCATCGCCCGACCTTCGCCTTTGCCCGCGGCAACGAGGGCGAGCTGAAAGCCTCCGGCCGCTCGATCCCCGGTTTGCACCTGCGCGACGCGCTGGATCTGGTCGCCAAGCGGCATCCGGGCCTGCTGCTGCGCTTCGGCGGCCACGCCGCCGCTGCCGGCCTGACATTGAATGAAGGGCGCCTCGCCGAATTCGAGGCCGCGTTTGAGAAAGTCTGCCGTGAGCTGCTCTCGCCGGCCGACCTCTCGCGCACGCTGGAAACCGACGGCCCGCTCGAATCCGGCTACTTCTCGCTCGAAGCGGTGCGCCTGATGCAGCAGGAAGTCTGGGGCCAGGGCTTCCCCGCACCGGTCTTCGCCGACAGCTTCGAGGTGCTCAACCAGCGCCTGCTGAAGGACAAGCACCTCAAGCTCAAGCTGCAAAAAGGCGGGCAACGCTTCGACGCCATCCGTTTCAACTTCGCCGACAGCGTACCCGACCGCATCCGCGCCGCCTTCCGCGTCGACATCAACGAATGGAACGGAACGCAGACGGTGCAGCTCATGCTGGAGCATTTCGAAGCCGCCTGAAGCCCGGCAGCGCCGTATCGCCAGCGCCGACTTCTGCCCTGCACCGTATAATCGCGCCCCTTCGCAATTACATTACTTCCGCCGTGTCCCAGCTCGACCTCGAAACCGCCCGTCGCCGCACTTTCGCCATCATTTCCCACCCCGACGCGGGCAAGACCACGCTGACCGAAAAGCTGCTGTGGTTCGGCGGCGCGATCCAGGTCGCCGGCGAAGTCCGCGCGAGGAAGGCCAGCCGCCATGCCACCTCGGACTGGATGGAACTGGAAAAGCAGCGCGGCATCTCGGTCACCAGCTCGGTGATGCAGTTCCCCTACCGCGAGTGCATGGTCAACCTGCTCGACACGCCGGGCCACGAGGACTTTTCCGAGGACACCTACCGCACGCTGACCGCCGTGGATTCGGCGGTGATGGTGATCGATTCGGTGAACGGCGTCGAAGCCCAGACCATCAAGCTGCTCAACGTCTGCCGCCTGCGCGACACGCCGATCCTGACTTTCATCAACAAGCTCGACCGCGAGGGCCGGCCGCCGATCGAGCTGCTCGACGAGATCGAATCGGTGCTGGAAATCCAGTGCGCACCGATGACCTGGCCGATCAGCATGGGCAAGCGCTTTCGCGGCGTGTACCACCTTTACGACGACAGCATCAGTTTCTTCGACCCGCAGGCTGAAAAAGGCACGGCCGAGGTGATCAAGGGCCTGAACAACCCGCGCCTCGACGAGCTGATCCCCGACCAGGCCGAGGAACTGCGCATGGAAGTCGAACTGGTGCGCGGCGCCTCGCACACCTTCGACCGCACCGCCTATCTCGCCGGCAAGCAGACACCGGTGTTCTTCGGCTCGGCGATCAACAACTTCGGCGTGCAGTCCCTGCTCGACGCCGTGGTCGACCTCTCGCCGCCGCCGCAGCCGCGCGCCACGGAAACCCGCGAGGTCCAGCCCAGTGAGCTGAAATTCACCGGCTTCGTCTTCAAGATCCAGGCCAATATGGACCCCAAGCACCGCGACCGCATCGCCTTCGTCCGCGTCTGTTCGGGCAAGTTCGAGCGCGGCATCAAGCTGCGTCAGCGCTCGACCGGCAAGACCCTGGCGGTGAACAACGCCATCACCTTCATGGCCCAGGACCGCAATACCACCGACGAAGCCTGGCCCGGCGACATCCTCGGCATCCCCAACCACGGCACGGTGCTGCTGGGCGACGCCTTCAGCGAAGGCGAGGACCTCAAGTTCACCGGCATCCCCTGCTTCGCCCCGGAGCACTTCCGCCGCGCCCAGATCCGCAATCCGCTGAAGATGAAACAGTTGCAGAAGGGCCTGCAGCAGCTGGCCGAGGAAGGCGCGACGCAGCTGTTCAAGCCCATCCACAGCAACGACCTGATCCTCGGCGCGGTCGGCACGCTGCAGTTCGACGTGGTCGCCCACCGCCTCGAACACGAGTACGGCGTCGATTGCATCTTCGAGCCCTACAACGTCGCCACCGCGCGCTGGCTGCGCGGCGACGATGCCGCGATCCGCGCCCTGGCCGACAAGTCAGGCGTCAATGTGGCGCTGGACGGCGCCGGCGACTATGTCTATCTGGCACCCAACCGGGTCAATCTGTCGATGACGCAGGAGCGCCACCCGGACGTGGTCTTCCTCGAAACGCGCGAGATTCACTGACCGGGTTGGTTGGCGCGGCCGCCCGCCGGGCGGCTGCGGCTTATCGGCCCAGTGTCTTGTCGGCGCGCAGGCGCTCGACGACGAGGTCCACGAAACTGCGCACCTTGGTCGCGCCGTGCCGCCCCTCGCGATGGATCACGTGAATCGGCAGGGCGGCACCCTCGCAGTCGTCGAGTACTGTCTTCAATTCGCCCGAGGCGAGTTGCGGCGCCACCTGGTAGGACAGCAGCCGCGTCAGCCCGAAGCCCTGCCGCGCCGCCTCCAGCGCGCTGTCATTGGTGTTGACCTGGATGCGCGGCTGCACCTTGACCGCCCGCTTGCGCTCACCGTCGCCAAAACTCCATTCCGTGGTCGGCGAGACGCCGCTGGCGGCGATCAGCCGATGCTGCTGCAGGTCTTCCGGTGTCTCGGGCGTGCCGAACTGCGCGAGGTAAGCCGGCGCACCGACGACCACGCGCCGCACCCGGCCGACGCGAATCGCGCGCAAGGACGAATCGGGAAGCACGCCGATGCGGATGCCGACGTCGATGCCCTCGTCGACCATATTCACCACGCGATCGACAAACAGGGCGGAGACGGTGGTCTGCGCGAACAGCGTCTGGTATTCGGTCACCACCGGCATTACGTAGAGCTTGCCGAACAGCACGGGCGCCGTCACGGCCAGCAGGCCGCGCGGCGTGGCGTTGCTGCCTGCCGCGGCGGCATCGGCCTCGTCGAAATCGGCCATGATGCGGCGCGCATCCTCGAGGTAGCGGGCCCCGGCCTCGGTAACCCGGACCATGCGCGTGGTGCGCGTCAGCAGGCGGACCCCGAGCCGGTCTTCCAGCGCCGATACCGCACGTGTCACCGCCGGCGGCGACATGTCCAGGCGCCTTGCCGCCGCCGCAAAACCTTCCATCTCGGCCACGGCAACGAAGACATTCATCAAGTGGTAGCGGTCCATCCTGTATTCCATTTAGTGGAATTATGAGTTTCATTCTATAGGTATTCTTATTTTCAGTGAGGTTAGGCAAAGTGGCAACCGTTCGCAGACGAACACCGAAGTACCCCCAACCCACACAGGAGAAACATCATGGCCCGCATCAACCTTGTTACCAACGAATCCGCCAATGCCGAACAGAAGGCCTTGCTCGACGCCATCCAGTCGCAACTCGGCATGGTTCCCAACTTCCTCAAAGTCTTCGCCAATTCGCCGGAGGCGCTCAAGGCTTTCCTCGGCCTGCACGGCATCGCCAACGCCGGTTCGCTCGACCCGCAGACCCGCGAGCGCATCGCCCTGGCGCTGGCGCAGCAGAATTCCTGCGAGTACTGCCTGTCCGCGCATTCCGCGATCGGGCGCAAGGCCGGCCTGGACAACGCCGAGATCGCGGCCAACCGCACCGGCACCAGCCAGGACGCCAAGGCCGCCGTCGCCGTGAAGTTCGCCCGCTCGCTGGTGGAACACACGGGTGAAGTCACCACCGCCGAACTGCTGGAGATGCGCAATGCCGGCTACAGTGAAGCCGACATCGTCGAGGTCATCACCCATGTCGGCATGAACATCCTGACCAACATCCTGGGCAAGGCGGGACGGGTAGACATCGATTTCCCCAAAGTCGAACTCAAACTCGCCGCCTGAAATCAATCGTCATCCGGGGCAAGGCCGTGGCCTTGCCCCGTTTCAAGGAGAAACCCATGGCCAGCGCATTCGCCCGCATCGCCTTCACCCCCAACGTACGTGCCGCGCAAACCCGGATGGGCAGCCGCGACGGCTACCGGCGACTGGAAACCGGGGACGACGAGGTCGCCGCCCTCGGCCCGATGGAAACCGAATTCATTGCCGAACGCGACAGCCTGTATCAAGGCACCGTCGGCGAGTCCGGCTGGCCCTACGTGCAGCACCGTGGCGGCCCGCCGGGCTTCCTCAAGGTGCTCGACGAGCGCACCCTCGGCTATGCCGACTTCAGCGGCAACCGCCAGTACCTGTCGGTCGGCAACCTCGCCGGCGACGACCGGGTCAGCCTGTTCCTGATGGATTACGCGCAGCAGCGCCGGCTCAAGATGTGGGGCCGCGCCCGGCTGGTCGACGAAGAGCTCGAACCGGAACTGGTCGCCCGGCTCGAATCGCCGGGCTACCGCGCCCGGGTCGAGCGCGGCGTCGTGATCCACATCGAGGCCTACGACTGGAACTGCCCGAAGTACATCACGCCGCGTTACACGAAGGCGCAGGTGGATGAGCTGCTGCAATCGGTCAGCCGGCAAACGCAGCCGGCCCCGCCCGCGGCGCCGATCGGCAGCGGCAGCCTGGCACTGACCGTCACCGGCATGCGCCAGATGACGCCGCGCATCCGCGCCTACGAACTGCGGCCGACCGATTGGGGCGACCTGCCCGCCGCCGCACCCGGAGCGCACCTCACCGTTCCGCTGCGGCTTGCCGACGGTTCACTGGCGACGCGCCAGTATTCGCTGGCGACCCACCCGGCGCGGCGCGACATGTACGAAATTGCCGTGCTGCGCGAAGACGAGGGACGCGGGGGGTCCGCCACGATTCATGAAAACTGGACGATCGGCACCCGGCTCGACCTCGACCCGCCGCTGAACCAGTTTGCCCTGCACGACGACGCGCGTCCGGCGCTGCTGATCGCCGGCGGCATCGGCATCACGCCGATCAAGGCCATGGCGCAGGCGCTGCAGGCGCGCGACACGCCGTTCATGCTGCATTACACGGGGCGTCGCCCGGAAGAGATGGCCTACCGCGACCGCCTGACAATCGAATTTCCGCAGCAGCTGCGGCTGTATTTCAGCCGCGTGGCTGGCCACGCCCGGATGGACATCGATGCCATCCTGCGCGCTGCGGCGGTGAACGCCGTGATCTACGTCTGCGGTCCCGCCGCGCTGATCGGCGCGGTCGTGTCCAGCGCGCGGAAGTTCGGCATCGCGCCCGAGCGCGTCCAGTCCGAAAGCTTTACCTGACGGCACGATCGGGCAACACCCGCGGCGCGACCGCCGCGGATCACCCGACGACCAGTCGGAACTCTTCGCCGCCCTCGCCGCCGAAGTGGATGATGTCGCCGTCATGCAGCATCGCATCGCCCACCCGGGTCTTCAGGTCACCATTGAGAAAGGTGCCGCTGAGCGACTGGTAGTCGCGCAGCATGACGCGGCCATCGACCATGCCGATCCAGGCGTGGTGGGCCGAGATGCGCCCGTCCACGATGATCAGCAGGTTGTCCCTGGCGCGGCCGACCGACAATCCGCCCGGCGGTATCGCCAGGGTATGGCCGTCGTGGCTGCCGCCGATGCACGCCAGTCGGGGCGTGCCGTCGGCATGCGCGTCCGCATCCGTGTGGGGATGGAACTGCATCCGGTTCGAAGGCGCCGGGCTTTGCGGTTGGCGGCCGCGCCGGCGGCGATTCAGCTGGGAAACGACGACCCCGATCGCAATGGCGACCATGATTCCCCAGAAGATGTAGTCCTTGAGCATTCGATTCCCTTGTTGCCCGACACCGGCGCCGGCATGCGCGACAAAAAACGGCCGATTTTAACCGCCCCGCCTGCTCTGCATGAGTGATCAGATGGACTTCTTCGCGGAAAAGCCCGCAAAAAACAGCACCCGCTGCACATAGCTTTCCGTTTCGCGATAAGGCGGAATGCCGCCGTGCCTTTCAACCGCGCCTTCGCCGGCGTTGTAGGCGGCGGCAATCAGGGACCAGTCGCCGTCAAAGCGTCCCTTGAGCCATTTCAGGTAGGCCAGCCCGCCCCTGATGTTGGATTCGGGATCGAACGGCCGGGTGACGCCGAAGCGCGCCTGCGTATCGGGGATCAGCTGCATCACGCCCTGCGCATTCTTCGGCGAGACGGCGTCCGGGTTGAGGTTCGATTCAGCCAGGGCGATCGCCAGGGCAATGCGCTCCTCGATACCGTTACGCGCGGCGTGGCGCCGGATCAGTTCGGCGATCCGGCGCTTGGCCGGTGACAGCGCGGCAAGGTAGCCGTCAAGATCGAACGTCCCGATGGCGAGGCCGGTTTCCAGCTTCCTGCAATCGTCTTCCAGCGGCGCAAAGGGCACGGACTCGTCGAAATAGGCGATCGCACCATGGTGGCCCAGCTGCACCGCCTGCGCCAGATAGGCATTCGCCAGCGCCGGGTTGCGCAGGTGCGGCGGCCCGCTGGCCAGGATCCGCCCGATGCGGAAGTAGCCCTCGGCACTGCCCGTGATCGCGGCATCGCAGTAGAGCCGGATCGCCAGTTGCGAATTGCGCCGGAGGCCGACGCCCATTTCGGCTGCCAGCCCCTGTTCGAGTGCGGCCAGCGCCCGCGGCGCTTCGAGTTCCGGGGTTTGCCCGCGCGCCGTCGAAGCCGCCAGCAGGACGGCAAACGCGAACAGCAGGGGGCGGAGGCGGCAGGCGGCGAATCTCACCCGCCAAGGCTAACTTATTTCGCCGCGCTCAAGCGCTTCACCCCGGCGACGAAACGCTGCAAGGTGCTGGAGAGCACGCCGCGCGGGATCGTCACCTCGATCAGCTGGAAGCGTCCGCGCGTCGCCAGCGCCTTGTCCAGCGCGGCCTTGAGTTCGGCACGGGTGCCGACGCGGACGCCGTCGCCGCCCATGCCGGCCGCCATTTCGGCGAAGCCCCAGTGGCCGAGGTCGTTGAAGCCGGATTCGGGCTGGAAGGTGCGCAGCATTTCCCAACTGGCATTGTTGAACAGCAGCACGATCGGGTCCCAGCCGTAGCGCCGGCAATTGCCGAGTTCCCAGCCGGTCATCTGAAAGGCGCCGTCGCCGACCAGGATCAGCGGCCGCTGCCCGGTCGCCGCCTGCAGGCCGAGCCCGGCCGGCACGCCGTAACCCATGGTGGCGTAGTAGCCCGGCGCCACCAGCGCGGTGTGTTCGATTTCCATCGCGGTGAACAGGCAATCGCCCATGTCGGAAGCGATCGGCATTTTTCCATGCGCGGCCATCAGGTCGTTGACCGCCGCCGCGATGTCGGTCGGCGCGATGCTGGTTGCATCCGCGGCCATGCCGTGGGGGTAGACCGGACGCTGGACCTCGAACGCCGTCTCGCCGGCGCCGACTTTTTCCAGCAGGGCATCGACCAGCGCCGCCAGCGGCAGGTCCGGATACAGCTGGTAGCCCATGGTCACCCGGCCGTCCAGCGCCTGTATGGTCTTGCGCATGTCGATCCGGGTTTCGGAAACGGCGAAGTTGGTGTCGCAAATGATCTCGCCCATGAGGAACAGGCCGTCCGAGCCTTCCACCCGCTGCGTCACGTCCGGCGGGCCGGCCACCCCCATGTAGGTGCCGAGCAGCGGCGCATCGTGCTCGGCAAGCAAGCCGCGGCCCATGAAGCTGGTCACCACCGGCAGGCCGAGCCGGCGCGAGAGCAGCGCCACCTTGTCTTCGAGGCCATAGCGCCGCACCTCGACCCCGGCCATCAGCACCGGCGATTTCGCCTGGGCCAGGCGCGCCAGGATCTCGGCCACGCAGGCGGCCAGCGCCTCGGCGTCGACCGGCGGCGGCGCTTTGCGCACGACCGGCGCGCAGGGCAGATTCACCATGTCGCGCGGAATCTCGATGTAGACCGGCTCCGAGCGGCGCCGGCAGTTCGCCAGCACGCGCGCGATGTCGGCCGGCGCGCGCGCCGCGTCGTCGAGCCGGACCTGGTCGCAGGTGATTTCCCGGAACATCCGGAACTGCGAGTCCAGCGTCTTGGCCTGGTGGTGCAGCAGCAGGCCGGAGCGCGACTCGCCCTTGCCCGGCCCGCCCGAGAGCACCACCAGCGGCGACTTCTCGGCATAGGCCGCCGCCACCGCATTGACCATGTTGAGCGCCCCGGCGCCATACGTCACGGCCGCGACGCCGAGCCCCATGTGGGCGCGCGCAGAAGCGTCAGCGGCGAACCCCACGCCCGGCTCGTGCGATAGCGTGTACAGCGGCAGGATCCGCGACTCCTCGATGATTCGGAAATAGGGCAAGGCGAAATCGCCGGGGATGCCGAAGATCTGGCGGGCGCCATGGTCCTTGAGGGCGTGAAGCAGGGATTCGATCAGGTTCATGGGAGTCCGTCCGGTGGAAGGCATGGCGTACATTTTGAACCGGTTTCAGCCCACGAAGCATTCATGTTAACAGGCGCTTTAGCAGTATCATGCACGTTTCGTGCGCCAAACCCCTATTCCATGCCGACAATCACCATAGACCGCTACGACCTTGCCCTGCTCGACGCCGTGCAGCACCACGGCAACGCCACCAACGCCGTGCTGGGCGCCACCGTACATCTCTCGGCCTCGCAGATCAGCCGCCGCCTGCAGCGCCTGGCCGAGGCCGGCATCATCGCCGGCCATGCCGCGCTGCTCGATGCGGCGGCGATCGGGCTCGGCGTCACCGCCTTCGCCCACGTCATCCTCGAGCGCCACGGCAAGAGCCAGTCCGACGCCTTCGAGAGCGCCGTCACCGCGCTGCCCGAGGTCATGGACTGCTACTCGGTCAGCGGCGACGCCGACTACCTGCTGCGCATCGTCGCCCAAGACCTGCCGGCGTTTTCCGAACTGATGATGAAGCGCGTGCTGCGCCTGCCCGGCGTCGCCCGCATCACGACCAACATCGCGCTGCAGAAGCTCAAGCAGACCCACGTGCTGCCGCTCGACCACCTGACCCAGCCGGCCCGCTCGCGGCAGCAGATCCGCTATTCGGGCGGCGGCGCATGAAGCTTTCCCGGCTCTGGCAGCCGCGCAATCCGGCCTTCTGGCTGATGCTTGCGGTTAACCTGCTGTCGACCGCGCTGGCCTGGATTGCCCGCAACCTCGAACTGGCGCCGGCGGTGGCGCTGACGATCGCCGCCTTCGCCATCGGCAATGCCCTGCTCGGCCTGTACCTGATGTATTTGCTGATGCGCGACGAGCCGGCCAATCCTGCGGGCAACGCCTGAAGCAACGACACGGAGCATACCTGCGGGAACCCGGTCCGCTTCAGACTGACAACGGCCATTCGGATTTCTCCGAAGCAGCCGTTCAAGAATGCAAAACGGGAGCCGCAGCCCCCGTTCTTGTTTGCAGTGTTACCGTGTATCAGGCAGCTGCTTTCTGCTTCCTTCGCCGTGCAACTACTCCAAGTAGCCCAAGTCCAGCCAGCATCATTGCGTAGGTCTCCGGTTCGGGGACCGGAGCGGTTTGTTGGTCCAGGGTCAGCGAAACCTGGCGCCAGCCAACCTGTGCCGAAGCGGGACCGCCATCCCACGAACTGACGCCCAGAAGGAAACTGCCGGTGTAATCGCCCGTCGTCGGCAAGCCCCACGCGGCGGCATACCCGGCGTGCAGGGCGCTCACGGAGAAGCTCGCGCTGATGTCGAAGTCGTACCCAATAAACGGGGGGCCCGATTCGTACCGATTGCCGTATTCGTCGGCTAGCCCCCGGCGGTCGCGAACTGTGGTCGCCCCGAGAACACCTGTAAAGATTGTCGTACCGGCCGCGATGTCGGTCACGAAATCGCGATCAATGTCGATGCCGCCACCGGCGACCACCATGGATACCGTGCCGCCGGGCGCGAATGTCCAGCCATCGGCAGTGGTGCCGGTCTGAAATGAAAAATTGAAATTGTTGCCCCAGAAACTCGAGCTATCGAAGAGGTCGAGGGAGGTGCCGGTCTGCAGGCTTGCGGTTCCCCCGGCGTAGCTCACGTTGCCCGGATAACCTCCGGGAGAGTTGCCGTACTCGATGGTCTGGGCAACGGCCATACCGGTGGCGGAAGCGATGGCAAGCGGCAGGGCGAAGCGGGCAATCCTGGCGACAAAATTGTGGTTCATGGCTATCTCCCGTAATGGCAATTGCATTCCTGAGACCGGAAGGCGTTGCAATTGCAAGGCGCCGCCGCGACGCATTCCGATTTGGATGACAAAACCGAGAATAACATTACCATGCTTGTGGGAACTAATTCAATAGTCCGTTCGGCCCCAGATCAATAGGCGTCGGCGCGCGCATGGGGAACCGGGCCGATAACCTGTTGCAGCATTGAATTTCCGAGAAATTCTGATGCAATCTACAGCGTTTCAGAAATGCCGATATCGTCATACCTGAAGCATCTTGAATGCTCAAGAACGCTTTCGATGGTTATTGCGGGTTTGCAGATGCAACTAACGACCGATGCGATTTCACTTCGGGTCGAGACAGCATTTGCACCAACCTTCCAAACAAGTATCTCGCATACTGACCGACCGTTATCGCTGCAGAGCAGGCGTATCCTTCTGGCCTTGCCCTCAAATCTCATACGTAATTGCCGGAGACCTCAAGAATGGACATGACCACCACACCCTCTTTCGAGGGCAAGAAGATCACCAGGTACTGCGGCGTCGTGGCTGGCGAGGCTGTGCTTGGGGCCAACATATTCAAGGATTTGTTTGCCAGTGTCCGTGAC
>JADYZH010000017.1 GCA_020853215.1 Sulfuritalea sp.
AGCCCTTCGGCTTGGCCATCACCTGCTCGGCGAACTTGTCGTCGAACAGCGCGCCTTCCGCTACCAGCTGGCGGAACTTGATGAAGTCGATGACATCCTTGCCGGTCGGCTTCTTGGCGTCGAAGGCATTGAAGCCCAGCCAGGCCTCGTGGTTCATGTTGGCGGCAAGCCAGTGGCGATTTGGCAGCTTCATCTGGTCCCAGAAGAACTTCTTCTTGCCGCGGATGCCGTCGATCGAGTTGATCAGGCAGTTGGGGAACAGGTTAGCGAACTTCCACACCAGGCGATTGACTTCTGCGTCGAGCAGTTCGAAGTCGGTCTTGCACTCGGCCATCAGCGCCTTGGCTGCGGCCACCTTGTCGGCGGCGACGGGCTCGCCGTAAACGATCTCGCCGTCATCGACATAGGTGTCGGTGCGCACCAGCGGGTTCCTCACCCACTGGCCGTCCTTCTTCAGCACCGGCACCGCCTTGGTGACGAGGCCCTTGGACTTCATCTTGTAGGCGCTCCAGGTTTCGCAGGAGATGCAGTTGTACATCGCATCTTCCATCGACAGGAACCAGGGCAGGAAGTCGGTCGAGCCGCCGACCGGCGCCGAGCCGTGCTTGGGTCCGGCCTGGCCGAACACGGCCAGGTCGGAGGTGACCGTGATGTCGGTGGCCATGCCGATTTCCTGGCCGCCGGCGACGCGCATGCCATTGACGCGGCTGATCACCGGCTTCTTGCAGTTGAGGATGCCGTCGACCATGGCATTGAACAGGTCCATGTACTCGCCGTACTCGTTGGGGCGCTTGGAGTAGTAGGAGGCGTACTCGGCGGTGTTGCCGCCGGTGCAGAAGGCCTTGTCGCCGACCGCGGTGAACACCACGGCGACGATCTTGCGGTCGCTCGATGCGCGCTGCATGCCGGCGATGACGCCCTTGACCATGTCGGTGGTGTAGGAGTTGTACTGGGTCGGGTTGTTGAGCCAGATCCAGGCCGAGTACAGGCCCGCCACGGCGGCGCCCTTGTCGTCGAGCACCGGACGCTCTTCGTAGATCACCGTCGGCGCATCACTGGCCGCTGCGCCACCGAAGTGGCTGTTGTCGATGAGCTGGTGATCCTTGAGGTCATTTTCCCTGCGTAGCCATTCCAATGCCATGTCGTTTCTCCTCTGTGAATTCGTGGGTGAGCGTTGTCAGAAATCGGGGGTAAGAATCACGCGGCGCTTGAGCTTGCCGTGGTGGGCCTCGTCGAACACCTGTTCGATCTGGCTCATCGGCCGCGTCTCGACGAAGGGGCCGAGGTTGATGCGGCCGTCGAGGCACATCTCCAGCACCTGCGGGTAGAACTCCGGCGGGCAGCCCCAGGTGCCGATCAGCTCGGCATCGAAGGCCATCAGCTTGGACAGCATATAGGAGGTCTCGTCGGTACCGTAGCCGACCACCATCAACATGCCGGTGAAGGACAGCAGCGACAGCGCCAGTTCCTGGCCGGGCTTGGTGCCGGTGACCTCGAAGATTTTCCAGCCGTAGTTGGAAGGCAGGCCCTTTTCCTTGCACCAGGCCTTGAAGGCTTCCTTGACTTCCTTGGCCGTCTTGCCCTTCGGGTTGATCGTGAAGTCGGCGCCGTAGCCCTTCATGAACTCCAGCTTTTCCTCGTTGATGTCGATGCCGATCACGGCCGCCGCGCCCATGCCCTTGGCCACCTGGGTCATGAAGCTGCCGACGCCGCCGGCGGCGCCGATGACGATGACGCGGTCGCCGGGCGCAAGCCGCGCGCGACGCGCCGCCTGATAGGGTGTGGTCACCGCGTCGGCGATCACCGAGAGGTGCTCCAGCGGCACGTTGCCGCGATTGCCGACGACACACAGGTCAACGGCCGGCACCGGGATGTGGCTGGAGTAGCCGCCGTAGATGCCCATCGAATTGCCGGGCATCTTCTGCGCCAGGCAACGGTTGCCACGACCGGTCTTGCACAGCTCGCACTTGTTGCAAGGGAGCACGGCGGGAATGATGACTTCCTTGCCGATGTAGCCGGCCGCAGTTGCCTCATGCGCGGCAACCACCACGCCGGAAATCTCGTGGCCCAGCGACAAGGGAGGCGGCTGCTCGGTGCGCACGCCCATGTAGAAGTAGGACAGGTCGGTGTGGCAGACGCCACAGCCCTTGACCTCGACCAGGACTTCGCCGGGTTGCAGCGTCGGCACCGGGATTTCGGTCTTGGTCAGCGTCCCCGGTACGGTCATCTGCCAAGTCTTGATGGTGCTTGGGATCATCGTCATTTCCTTATTTGTTTTTCCAGACAGGCTTGCGTTTTTCCATGAACGAATTCAGACCTTCCACGGCATCCTCGGTGGCCATCAGTTCATGCAAATAGTGGTGTTCGACGTGGTGCAGCGCCTCGTAGAACGGACGGGTGGCCGCCTCCTTGACCGCCTTCTTGGTATGCAGCAGGGCCACGCGGGACAGCGTCGTGAATTGCTCCAGGTATTTCGCGCAATCGGCAGCAAAACTTTCCGGCGCAAACACGGCATTCACCATGCCGATGCGGTGGGCTTCCTTCGCGTCGATGATGCCGCCGCCGAGCAGCAGCTCCATCACCTTGGTCATCGGCACCTGGCGCGGCAGCAGGATGGCGGCGATCGGCGGGAAGACGCCGAGCTTGATCTCCGGCTGGCCGAACTTGGCCTTTTCCGACGCCAGCACCATGTCGCAGGCGATGGCCAGTTCACAGCCGCCACCCAGCGCCGGACCATTGACCACAGCCACGGTCGGGATCGGCACCAGCATCAGGCGCTTCAGCAGGCCGTGGAAGACGTCGATCATCTTCACCACCTTGTCCGGCGTGTGATCCATCACATCCACGCCCGAGGAGAAGGTCTTGTCGCCGTTGCCGGTGATCACCAGCACCTTGGCGGTCTTGTTGTCCATCGCCAGGTCCAGCGCGGTGTTCATCTCCTCCATGGTGGCGATGTCGAGCACGTTGTAGGGCGGGCGGTTGATCGCGATGCGCAGCACATCGCCCTGCTCCTCGCAGGCTATGAATTTGAAATCGGCCATGCTCAGTGGTTCTCCTGTTCGTTGGCGGTCAGCGCGCATTCGGCGCGACGGCCGCCGGGTGTCGCATCGATACGGTAGGGGCAGACGGTGTCACAATCGGCGCAGCAGACTTCGCCCGAGGCGCTGATGTGCCACAGGTCGGCACCGCACAGCGTGCAGCGGCAGCGCGCCTCGGCCTTGGCAACCGAGGCCAGCGGGCGCGCGGTGTAAAAGTCGATCACGGCGCCCATCAGAACAAGTCGTCCATGTCGTCGCCGCCAACGCCCGGAGGCATGCCGCCGTACTGCTGCATGTAGGCCTGCACCATCTGGTTCTCGCGCTGGCTGAAGAAGGGTGCGTCCTCCCAGACGAAGTATTTCGCGATGTCGGCCTTGTCGAGCATGGCTTCGAGGCCTTCGCGCAGGTTCTCGACGCCCTTGATCACCAGCACCTTTTTGTCGGCATCGAGCAACTGATACACGCCGGATTCGGTCTGCACCGTGGCCACGTTTTCTGCATTCAACTCCAGCCAGGCCTCGGGCGGCAGGACCATGTCCTCGATCTTCGCCGCGAGATTGCACTTGAGGCAGCGCAGGGCCTCGGCACGCGCGGTCGCCTCGTCGAAACCGAGTTCGACCTCATCCCAGTTGTTGCGCTTGGCCGGATCGATGAAGATCGGATGCAGGCGCTTGCGCGTATTGAAGCCTTCCTCGCGGCCGATGTGCGGATCGGTATCCCAGTCCGGCAGCAGCTTCTCCTCGATGTTGCCGTCGCCGCCAAGATAGACATCGATTGCCGCCGCGGCCTTGCGGCCCTGGGCGACAGACTCGATCAGCGTCGAAGGGCCGAGCACGCAGTCGCCGCCGGCATAGACGCCGGGACGGCTGGTGAGCATGTTGTCCTCGCGCACCTGGACGCGGTTGTTCTTCGCCAGGTTTACGCCATAACCCGTAATCGCTTCCGGGCGCTGGCCAATGGCGCCGATCACCAGATCGACGTCCTCGGTGAACTCGCTGCCGGCAACTTCCATCGGGCGACGGCGGCCCGAGGCGTCAGGCTCGCCGAGTTCCATCTTGATGTAAGTAATCCTCAGGCGCGAGCTGCCGGTGTCGTTGAGTTCGATCTTCTTCGGTGCCAGCAGGAAGCGGAAATTCACCTTCTCTTCGATACAGCCCTGCACTTCGTCGTCGCGGGCCGGCATTTCCTCGCGGGTGCGGCGGTAGATCATGTCCACCACCTCGGCGCCGAGTCGCCGCGCCGAACGCGCGTTGTCGGTCGCCACGTTGCCGCCGCCGATCACCGCGACGCGCTTGCCGATCACGATCGCCGTGTCGCCATCGCCGACTTTTCCCAGGGTCACGGCGCGCAGGAAGGTCGGGCTGTCGATCACGTTGGGCAGGTCATCGCCGGGCAGGCCGAGCGCGTCGCCGCTTTGCGCGCCGATACCGAGAAAGACCGCGTCGTAGCCCTGCGCCTGGAGGTCGTCGACGCTCTCGATGCGGGTGTTGAACCTGAATTCGACGCCGAGCTTCTCGACTTCGGCGACTTCGCCGTCGATCACTTCCAGCGGCACGCGGTACGAGGGAATGCCGTAGCGCGCCATGCCCCCCGCGGCGGGCAGCGCCTCGAACACCGTGACGGCGTGGCCCTTCTTGGCCAGGTAATAGGCGGCGGTCAGTCCGCCGGGACCGGCGCCGATCACCGCCACCTTCTTGCCCGAGGGCGGCAGCTGCTTCGAATACTGGCGCCAGATGCCGGTGTCGTTGTCCGCGGCGATGCGCTTCAAGCTGCGGATCGACAGCGGATCGTCGAGATCCTTGCGCCGGCAGGCCGATTCGCAGGGACTGAAGCAGGCGCGGCCGAGGATGCCGGGGAAGGGCAGCTTTTCGCGCACCACGGCGACCGCCTCGCCGTACATGCCGAGGCCCACCAGTTGCACGTAGCGCGGCACGTCGATGCCGGCCGGACAGGTGGCCTTGCACGGCACCTGGGTTTCTTCCTTGCGCGCCGGGTCGAGCGTGCGATCCATCAGCGCGCCGGTCGGGCAAACCGTGACGCAGGCGCTGCAGAATTTGCAGCCGGATTCGAGCAGCGTCGGCGCAATGGTGCCGACCCAGGTGCGGCCGTCGGTGTTCTTGACTTCCAGGCAGCCAACGCCGCGCACATCGTTGCAGGCCACCAGGCAGCGCCGGCAGTCGATGCAGAGGTTGTAATCGCGATCGTAGAAGGGCTCGTCCTTGATCACCGGCAGCTGGACGTGCTTGTAGTTGGGCGTGGTCGGCGGAATGCCGACGTGATCGGCGACCTTGCGCAGTTCGCAGCTGTTGAAGATGGAGCAGCAGCGCTGCTCGACGGGGTTGCCGAAGGAACAGGTGGTGCGGCTGCAGCCATCGCGCTGCGGGCAGGTGAGGCAGACATGGGGATGCGTGCCCAGCGTCTTGGCGATGCGTTCCTTGCGGAACTTGTCGATCTGCGGCGAGGTGGTGCTGACCTGCATGCCGGCCTCGACCGGAATCGAACAGGAGGTGCGCATGCCGGTCTGGCCGGCGATTTCGACTACGCAGAGATTGCAGCCCGAATCAGTGCCGCCGCGCTGGCTGGCGGGCGGCAAATCGGGATGGGCGCACAGGGCGGGGATGTAGATGCCGGCGGCGCTCGCGGCGGAAAGCAGCGACGTGCCGAGCGGCGCCTCGACCTCCTTGCCGTCGATGCTGAGCTTCACGAGTTGGCTGTCGGCCGCCGCCGCAGCGGCTGCCGACTTGCCCTTGTACCACCTGATCTGCGACGTCTGTACCGCCTCCATGCCTTCCTCCTCGACGCTGTTCGCTGCCCGGCCCGGGATCGCCCGGGCGCGCCAATCGGTTACCGTCCTATCCTCCAGCGCCGCCCGTGTAGGGCGGGTAATACGCACCGCGGCAGGCGCCGGCCTTCACCGCGGCGATGAAGCTCGCCATGTCATGCACCGGCTGCGAAAACTTCGTCGCACAGCGCCCGACGGCCACCGTCTTGTGGCAATCGCTGCCGCCCAGCGTCGGCAGGCCCAGGTGGCTGGCCGTGCTGATCGCCAGGTCGTTGTCGCTCTCCTGGTTGACTCCGTTGTGCGACTCCACGGCGGCGATGTCCTTCAGTTCCAGCAAACCTTCCATCAGGCTGGCCAGCCCCACGTTGCGGAAGGGATGGGCCGGTGCGCAGATGCCGCCGAGGTCGTTGATGCGTGCTATCACCCCTTCCAGCGGCAGGTAGCTGTCGCGCCCCCAGATGTTCCAGCCGTCGTCTTCCACCCCGTAGGCCAGCAGATGCCCCCGGTCGGTCGCGATCTCCACCCCGCGCAGGACCAGGAAGCCCTCGTCGCGGCCCACCTGCTCCACCGGCGCCGAGGCCTCGTAGGAATAGTGCTCGGTGATCACCACGCCGTCGAGGCCCAGCGCCCTGGCGCGGCGTATCAGGTCCAGCGGTTCGAGCCAGTTGTCGTACGAGTATTTCGTATGGCAGTGGGTGTCGATCCACATGGGCTTGCGCCGCGCCGCCGGTCAGGGCAGCTCGTACTCGAGGTTGATGCGCTTCGAGGGCACGAACTTGTTGGCCTTGAAAAACTTCTCCAGCGCGAAATCGTCCCAATTGACCAGCGTATAGACCTTCTTCACGCCGGCGCCCTTCATGTTCATCATGAACTGGTCGAGCATCTCCGCGGCGACGCCGAAATTGCGGAAATCGGGGTGAACGCCGAGCGTATCGATGGTCGCCGTGGCGTCGGCGATGCCGAACTCGCCGAAGAACACGTAGCCCATGACGAAGCCGACCACCTTGCCGTCGATCTCGCAGACGATCGAGGTGTTGATGTTGGCGGCGCGGTTGAGGATCCCGGCAATCTTGCGCTCGTAGTACTCCTGGCGCGGCTCGCCGGAGGCGAAGGCGTCGATGGCGACGATGGCATCCAGGTCGCCCTGGCGCAGCACCCGCATTACTCTTTTCTGATCAGGCATTTCATTCCTCCTTGTCTGGTGGGTAGTGCCTCGGGCACTCCCCGATTCTTAAAACAATTCGTCTTCGCCGGTCGGTTCGTTGCGCTTGCGTATATAGACCGTGCCGTAACTGAAACCCATTTCCTGGCCTGCATCGAAGCAGGTGTTGCAGCCGCTTTCGCCTTCGGTCTTGAACTCCTCGACATGGACCTCGAAGCCCATGGCCTTGTAGTTCGCCACGATCTCCGACAGCCTCGGTTCGCCGATCACGGTCTGCCGCTTCCAGCCGTCGCGCAGCAGTGCATCCTCCGGGCTGACCGTCTTCGCCTGGGCGATCGGAATGACACGCTTGGTCGTAGCCATGGGAATCACCCCGGTCACCACGAATGCTTGATCGCGCCCGGCGTGCAGGCGGTCATGCAGGGCAGGCTGGTGTAGCCGCCGGACGGCTTGCAGTCGGCGCAATCGTAGGCCAACGTGCGGCAATTGGGCTTCTTGATCCAGGCCACCTCGTCGTCGTAATCATCGGTGATGATCTCGAACATCTGCTTCGGACAGGCCGTCAGGCAGGCGCGATCGGCAGTGCAGCCGATGCACTTGTCGGTGTCGATGCTGATGTAGTACTCGCCCGAGCCGTCCTTGTATCCGTAGTTGGCGATCATGTGTTTCCCCCTTAAGGTCAGGTCCGTGGGACGGCCGGCAGGCTGCCGGCCGTCGTTGCCTCCATCATGCAGCTTTTTTGGCTTGCAGCGTGTAGCCGAACAGGGCCGCACCCAGGGCGCCGGCGATCTGGCTGTCGATCTTGGTGTCCATCGCCTTGATGCCGAGCAGCTTCTCGATGCGCTTGACCACGCCCGGGTTCTTGGCGATGCCGCCGGTGATGAAGAAGCCCTCCTCGACGCCGATCCGCTCCAGCAGGGAAACCACGCGCTCGGCCATGGCCGGGCAGTAGGCGGCGATCACCTTGTTCTTGGTGTAGCCGGCCTTGAGCAGGCCCAGCGCTTCGGATTTGGCGAACACCACGCAAACCGAGGAAACCGCCTCGACGTCGCTGTCGATGTCGAAGGAACGCGGGCCCAGTTCGGCGATCGGGATCTGCATCAGGTCGGAGATGACTTCCATGCCGCGCCCGGTACCGGCGGCGCACTTGTCGTTCATCAGGAAGTTGGTGACCTTGCCTTTTTCGTCGCAATGGATGGCCTTGCAGTCCTGGCCGCCCATGTCGAGGATGGTGCGCACGCCGTTGCCGCCCATGTAGTTGGCGCCGCGCGCGTGGCAGGCGATCTCGGTGATGGCCTTGTGCGCGAAGGGCACGTTGACCCGGCCGTAACCGGTGCCGACCACGAAGTGGATGTCCTCCAGTTTCATGCCGCACTTGTCCATCACGCCCTGCAGCGCGTTCTTCGCCGAGTCCGGCGAGTTGTTGCCGGTGCGCATGCTGTTGTAGCCGTAAAGTTCGCCGTCGACCACCAGTACGGCCTGCGACGACACTGAACCGACGTCGATGCCGCAGGTGATGATCTTTGCGGTTTTCCAGTCCTTGGTCTCGTCGACCCAGACGTTCTCCTGCCAGCGCCAGAATTCCTTCTTTTCCGGTGCGGTCGGGGCTGCTGTCACTTCTGCATTCATCTCTTCGCTCCTCAAGGTTCAGTGCTGACGTTCGGCGGCAATCAGGGCGCAACCCAGCGCGCTGATGTACTCGGGCATGTCGGGCAGGGATACGGCGTCGACCCCCATCGCGGTCTTCAGCGACTGGACGAATCCGGCGTTATGCACCATGCCGCCGATCAGTACCACTTCGCCGTCGATGCCGACGCGGCGCACCATGGCGCAAACGCGGCTGGCGACGGCGTCGAGCACCGCCTTGGCGATGTCGTTCTTCGGCGTCGACGAGTGGATCAACGACACCACTTCCGACTCGGCGAATACGGTGCATTGCGCGTTCATCGGGATCGACTTGTCAGACTTGAGGCTGGCATCGCCGAATTCCTTCAGCGTCATCTGCAGCGCGCGGCTCATCGCCTCGGCGAAGGACCCGGCGCCGGCGGCGCACTTCTCGTTGCCGGCGAAGTCAATCGCCTTGCCTTCGGCGTCGGTCTTCATGCCGCGGCCTTCCTCGGCGCCGACATCGACCACCGTGCGCGCCATCGGGAACATGTAGTTCGCACCCTTGGCGCCGGCCGTCATCTCGGTGATGCCCTCGGCGGAGAAAGCCACCTGCTTGCGTCCGGCGCCGGTGGCGAACACGGCCTTGACGTCCTCGCGCTTGAGGCCGGCTTCCGCCAGCGCCTCGTCATAGGCCTTGTCGGCCGCAACGTCCTGGTCGAGGTCGCCCGGCATCATGATGTAAGCCTTCTTCACGCCGTATTTCAGCTGCGGCGCGCCATCCACCTTCAGTTCCTCCAGCAGCACCACCTTGATGCTGCGGGAGCCCATGTCTATTCCAGCGGTAATCATCGTGATTCCTCCTTTTGGTTCTCGTTTAGGCGGCCTGGCGACGCAGACCGAGCTGTTCCATGAAGGCATCGACGCGGGCCTGGGTACGCACTTCGTCGAACTCGCGCTCGTCGCCCATGTTGCCTTCGAAGGTCATGATCGGCACGCCGGCCTTGGCGATGCCGCCGCGGTTTTCCATGATGCCCAGCGACAATCCCTCGCAGCCGCGATTCAGGTGCAGCATCACGCCATCGACCTGCCATTCCTTGACGATGCGCAGCATCATCTCGGTCTTCAGGCGCGGATCGAAGAAGTGCTGCCACTGCGGCTTGGACAGGTTCCAGTCGGCATAAAGGCGCAGGATCTGGTCGCGGGTGTTCATCTCGATGCCCTTTTCCCAAGGCAGCGAACGACCGCCCCAGCTGCCGTCCGGCTTGTCTTCCCAGATGCCTTCGAGGGCGAAGGTATAGAGCGAGCCGATCGACACCGCACCGTAGGTTTCGAGGTAGCGGAAGATCTTGAGGAAGGACCAGGGCGGCTGCGTGTCGGACATCATGCGGCACTTCTCGTTGGGCACGGCAGCGATACCGCGCGCGACGCGATCCTTGACTTCGTCGTAGAGCTCGTCGTAGAAGTCGGCGCACCATTGCGAGGACTTCGACAGCGTGGCCAGCACGTAGAGCGAGTACATGGTCTTTTCGTCGAGCGGCGCCGGCTTGACCTTGTTCAGGGCGCAAATGTCGGCCCAGCGGCTGGTCGAACGCATTTCGTTCTTCACCGCCTTGAGGAACTTCTCGTCGTCGAACTTGCGGCCGGTCGACTTTTCGAGGAACTCGATGCCGTCATGCAGCTGGTTGGTAACGTAGTCGAGGCGCGCCGCGTTCATGTCCTTGTAGGGACCGACGCCGACGTCGACATAGAACTGCGGCACCTTCTCCTCCTTGGCGACGTGCTGGTACCACTTGGAGTGCGAGCAGCAGATCTGCGTCTGGAAGATGAAGTCGGGCTTGGGAAAACTGCCGCCGTAGAGGTACTTGTCGAGGTGCATGCCACCCCAGTAGATGCGCATGTAGGAGCACAGGTCACGGGCAAAACCGACCGACTCGGCAGCGTCCATGCATTCCTTGGCGAACTTGCGGTCATGGGCGACGGCCGCCGCGTACGGCTCGCCGGTCAGCGAATAGACGTCGTCGCCGAGGCCGGCCGGCAGCGCGTCCAGCGCCCAGGCCGAACCGGACCAGCGCAGGCCGCCGTTGTCCTTGGCACGGGAATAGTTCTGGTAATACTGCTCGCGCAGTTGCTTGGCCTTGCCCCACAGCTTGAGGGACTCGGTCGGGTACTTGTTCGGTGCATTCATCTGTCTCTCCCTCCAGGTCAGAACAGCTCTTCTTCGCTCAGCGTCTCGAGCATGGCTTCGACGCGGATACGGAAGGGGCCGATCGGGTTGGTAATGTCGAACTCGAGGAACAGCGTCGGGATGCCGTTCTTTTCCAGGTGCTCCTTGAGGTCCGGATAATCGCCCTCGTGCGGATCGCAGAACTTCTGCTGCAGGAAGATCGCGGCGCGCGCGTTGTAGTCCTTGGCCAGGCCCAGCACGTGGTCGAAGCGGGTGTGGCTGGGGTAATCCTTGGTCGGGCAGGCCGGACGATCGCAGTAGCGCTCGGCGATGCGCTTGACCGGGTCGGCGTCCTTCTTCGATTCGTTCCAGAAGTAGCGGGTGCCCGAGCACTGGTCGTCGATGACGATGGTGGAACCCACCGACTCGACCATGGCCATGAAGGCAATGTCGTCGTTCTCGGAACCGATGGTCATGAAGCGCACGCCTTCCTTGCGATCCATCTGGCGGCTCGGCAGCGCGGCCAGCACCTTCTTCAGCATCTCGTTGTGCTCGCGCTTGTCGATGAACTGGGCGGTGAGCGAAGCGTACAGCGCCTCGACGCCGGTGACCTTGGGGTTGGCTTCCTTGCGGTAGTCGAAGAGCTGGCGCAACAGGCGGCGATTCTCGTCGACCACGTCGGTGGCCTCGTGCAACATGGCATCCGTCAGTTCCTTGCCGGTCAGCGCGGAAAGGAAGGTGCGGAAGGACTGGATTTCGGCGTAGTGCGCCTTCCTCGCGTGCGGGCTCTGCACGTCGTTGGGCATCGGCACGTAGTAGTCCCACTTCACCGTCGGCACGTTGCTGCGCCAGGAGCTGAAGGTCTGCCGGTACTGGATGCAGGACTGGGTCAGGGTCACGCCCTCGGCATAGTCGAAGCGGCCGAGCAGGCCCTGCGCCAGCGAGTCGCGGCAGAACGGGCAGAACATGCCGAAGATGTGCGGCTCGGTGACGTTCTGCGGTTCGTGGGCGCCGAGTACGCGCACCGGCAGCATGCCGGCGGCGATCAGCAGTTCTTCCGCGGTGTAGGTACACATCGTCGCTACGACCTGGCCGCCGGTGCGCGCTTTCCAGGCGCGGGCGTAGTCGTGGCGCTTCTCATACCAGTCCTTGAACTGGTCGAACAATCCATCAGCCATTGCTGCCTCCTTTGTTGTCCATCCGCCGCGAGGATCGCCGCGAATCGATGTTTCTTGATAAGAACGGAACTATTGTTCCTTGTCTGAACCATACTGCACAACTGGAGCGAAGTATGGGCAGCAAAACCCACCCTGTCAATAGCGTCATGAAATATTGTGCCGCAGTGCCGCAATGGCTATAACTTGTTTAATTACAATGCTGTATTCTATTTTTCTACCTACATTAGTGTTTTATGAAGTTACAAACAGTTGACATTTATCAAAAACATGCACTATAGTACTAGTAGGGTCGCTGAACACTCAGCGAGGAACGGAATAATGGACACCGACACCAAAGACCAAACCGCGATTGCCCCAACCCTCCACGACGGGGTTGCCGATGCCGAATTCATCACGGCGCTGGGAAACCGCGTGCGCGAGGCGCGCGCCAGGCGCGGTATGTCGCGCAAGGCGCTGGCCTTGAGCTCGGCGGTCTCCGAGCGCTACCTTGCCCAGGTCGAAAGCGGCGAAACCAATCCCTCGATCATGGTGCTGCGCCATATCGCCCACGCGCTCGGCGTCTCGCTGCTGGAACTGATCGAGCCACAACAGGGCTCCAGCGAATACCGCCTGATCGCCCGCTTCCTGGAACAGCTTTCACCCAGCCGCATGGAAGAGGCCATGCTACGCCTGATGCGCGACTTTGGCAGCGAGGATGCCTCGCGCCGACGCCGCATCGCCCTGGTCGGCCTGCGCGGTGCCGGCAAGTCCACGCTGGGACGCGCGCTATCGACCGAGTTGGGTACTCCCTTCGTCGAGCTCAACGGCGCCATCGAGGCCGAGGCCGGCATGCCCCTCAACGAGATCTTCATGCTCTACGGCCAGCCCGGCTTCCGCCGCCTGGAGCGCCGCTGCCTGGAGAGCATCATCGCCCGGCACGAGGCCGCCGTGGTCACCGTCGGCGGCGGCATCGTCTCGGAAGCCGAGACCTTCAACCTGCTGCTGATGAACTGCTACACGGTCTGGGTCAAGGCCAGCCCGGAAGAACACATGTCGCGCGTCGTCGCCCAGGGCGACCTGCGGCCGATGGAAGGCAGCGCCGAAGCTATGGAAGACATGCGCCGCATCCTCGTTGCCCGCGAATCGCTCTACAGCAAGGCCGATTTCACGCTGGACACCACCGGCCGCACGCCGGAGGAATGCCTGAACCACCTCAGAACAGCCGTTACCCCCGCCCCCTGAACCCACCCCGAACCCCAACAGAGAAACCAAAAACGGAGAACCCCATGAACAGCCCCGAAGCCGTCAAACCCGTGATCACCTACGACACCAGCCCCTCGCAGTACAAGCACTGGAGCCTCGCCTGCGACGGTGCCATCGCCACGCTGACGCTCAACATC
>JADYZH010000018.1 GCA_020853215.1 Sulfuritalea sp.
ACTGTTGCTTGCGCTGACGCTGCCGCCGGGCTTCCCGCTGTGGATGGGGGCCGTGGCCGGCATGGTCGCCATCGCGCTGGGCAAGGCGCTGTTCGGCGGCATCGGCTTCAATGTCTTCAATCCGGCGCTGGTCGGCCGCGCCTTCGTCCAGGCCGCCTTTCCGACGGCGATCGCGACCTACACGCCGTCCTTCCTGCCGGGGCGCTTCACCGAATTCATTCCCTCGACCCTGGCCTGGCCGCTGATGATCCCGGCCGATGCCACTGCCTGGCTCAAGGCCAAGAACCTCGACGCGCTGGCCGGTGCGACGCCGCTGGCGAAGTGGAAGTTTGACGGCGTCATCGCCAATGCCGACGAGCTGCTGACTTCACTCTCCGGCAACATGGCGGTGGGTCCGTCGCCGCTGCTGATCCTGCTCTGCGGCGGCTACCTCGCCTCGCGCCGCTACATGGACTGGCGCATCCCGCTGGCGGTGCTGGGCAGCGCGGCGCTGACGGCCTGGCTGCTGTTCGCCTTCGACCCGGCACGCTATCCGAATCCCTTCTTCATGCTCTTCTCCGGCGGCCTGATCCTCGGCGCGGTGTACATGGCCACCGACATGGCGACCTCGCCGGTAACGCCCAAGGGCATGTGGGTGTATGGCGCGCTGATCGGCCTCTTGACCGTGGTGATCCGCTACTACAGCGGCCTGCCGGAAGGTGTGATGTACGCGATCCTGATCGCCAATGCCGCCTCGCCGCTGATCGAGAAAATTACCCAGCCTGTGCCCTTCGGCCGCGGCGCCATGGTTGGATTGGACCGCGCGAAGAAGCGCGCCACCTATCCGCTGAACCCCGGCTACATCTCGCGCGAAGAAGCCAGCGCGGTGACGCCGAAGAAGCGCTTCCTGCCCAAGAAGCCAAAAAAATGAGTAATCAGCCCTCCAGCGACAAGAAGGTGATCCCGATCGCGGTTGCCGCGCCCGAGGCCGCGCCGCCGGAATCGCCGACCGGCGCAATGATCCGCACCCTCGGCCTGGTCTCGGCGATCTGCGGCCTGATCATCGTTGGCGCTTACCAAGGCACCTACGATGCCGTCGCGGCCAACAAGCGCATCGCCACCGAGCGCGCGGTGTTCAAGGTGTTGCCCAAGGCGAAGTCGATCGAAGAGTTCGTCGCCCAGGCCGGGGGTGGAATCGCAAGAGTCGGCGCTGGCGACACGGCGATTCCACCGGGTGGAGTGAAATTCTTCGCCGCCTATGATGACGCCGGCAAGCTCGCCGGCATCGCCGCCGAGGGCGTGGGCAAGGGCTATGCCGACAACGTGCGCATCATGTTCGGCTACCAGCCGGACTGCCAGTGCGTGGTCGGCATCGGCGTGGTGGCCATGCGCGAGACGCCCGGCATCGGCGACAAGGTCATCACCGACAGGGAATTCCTCGCCAACTTCACCGCGCTCGACGTCAAGCTCAAGGCCGACCTGTCGGCGCTGGCCAACGAGGTCAAGGCCGTCAAGCATGGCACGAAGACCGGCGCCTGGCAGATCGACGCCATCGCCGGCGCCACCATCACCTCGCGTGCCGTGGGCAAGGCGATCAACGATTCGGCGCAGGCGCTGCTGCCACGCCTGGTTCCCAACCTCGACAAGCTCGGGAGCAAATCATGAGTCCGAAAATTGAATCCGGTCCGCAGATTTCGCAGATTGGCGCAGATGAATCGGAATATCTGCACAATCTGCGTAATCTGCGAAATCTGCGGATTGAACTGAGGTTTTTTTGATGAATCCGACGACGGCAGCAACCTGGGACGAGTTCATGGAAGGCATCTGGCGTCAGAACCCGGTGTTCGTCATGGTGCTGGGCATGTGCCCGGTGCTGGCCGTGTCGGTATCGGCCATCAATGCGCTGTCGATGGGCCTGGCGACGCTGTTCGTGCTGGTCTGCTCCTGTGGGCTGGTCTCGCTGTTGCGTCGCATGGTGCCCAAGGAAGTGAGGATCGCAGTGTACATCGTGATCATCGCCACCTTCGTCACGGCGGTGGACTACGCCATCCAGGCCATCAGCCTGGCGCTCTACGACGCGCTGGGCGCCTTCATCCAGCTCATCGTGGTGAACTGCATCATCCTCGGCCGCGCCGAGGCGCACGCCTCGAAGACCCCGCCGCTGCCGGCAATGCTCAACGCCGCCGGCATGGGCATCGGTTTCGCCATCGGCCTGTTCGCGCTGGGCGCGGTGCGGGAAGTCCTCGGCGCCGGCACGCTGTTCGGCGTCTCGCTGTTCGGCGCCAGCTTCCAGCCATGGGTGATCATGGTGCTACCGCCCGGCGGCTTCTTCGTGCTCGGCGCCTGGCTGCTGCTGTTCTCGTGGCGGGCGCGGCGCAAGGCGGGCCTGCCGGCGAAGGAGGCGACGCAGCATGTCTGAATCCGCCTTCCAGATTTTCGTCAATGCGCTCTTGGCCAACAACTTCGTGCTGGCGATGTTCCTCGGCCTGTGCCCCTTCCTCGGCGTCTCGGGCAAGCTCGACACGGCCTTTCCGATGGGCGTGGCGACCACCTTCGTGATGCTGGTGGCCTCGCTCTGCGCCTACGGCCTCAACCTGTTGCTGACCGCCTTCCACCTCGAATTCCTGCGCCTGATTTCCTACATCGTGATCATCGCCTCGGCGGTGCAATTGGTCGAGATGGTGCTGAAGAAGTACAGCCCGGCACTGTTCCGCGCGCTGGGCATCTACCTGCCGCTGATCACCACCAACTGCGCGGTGCTCGGCGTGGCGCTGTTCCAGACCGCGCGCGAATACGATTTCGTGCAGTCGGTCACCTTCAGCATCGGCGGCGGCGCCGGCTTCACCCTGGCGTTAGTGCTGATGGCCAGCGTGCGCGAGCGCCTGACGCTGTCCAACGTGCCCGACCTGGCGCAGGGCACGGCGCTGTCGCTGATGCTGGCCGGCATCCTCTCGCTTTCCTTCATGGGCTTTGCCGGGCTGGGCGGATGATGGGCCTCTACCTGATCGCCATCGCCGTCATCTTCAGCCTCGGCCTGGGCGGAATCCTGATCGACCGCGCCTACCGGCGCTTCGCCGCAAAAAACCCGCAGCTCGGACCCTTCCGCGATCCGGGCAAGTGCGGCTGCTGTTCCGCCGGCAGCGGCTGCGACAGCGCCTGCAGCACCGATTCGACTGAACGCTAATTTCTCTGGAGCACATGCCATGTCGTCCATCACTCCTCCCGCCGCGCCTCCCGCAAGGACCTATTCCGCGATCCTCAAGGAGTCGCGCCGCATCACTCCGCCGAGTTCGCGCGAGGAGGTGCGTCATCTGGTGTTTCGCACCGGCGACCTGTCCTTCGATCCGCAACTGGGCAACCTGGTCCGCGTCATGGCCCCGGGGCAGCTCGGCAACCGCAGCCATGCGCGCCTGTACTCGATCATGGACCTGGAACGGCGCGGCGACGCCACCGAGTTCGCCATCTGCGTGCGCCGCTGCAGCTACATCGACGAGTTCAACGGCGAGGAATACAGGGGTGTGGCCTCGAACTACCTGTGCGACCTGCGCCCCGACGACCGCCTGGAATTCGCGGGCCCCGTCGGCTACCCTTTCGTGATTCCCGAGGACAAAACGGCCGACATCCTGATGCTGGGCATGGGTACCGGCATTGCGCCCTTCCGCACGCTGATCCGCCACATCTATGAAATGATCGGCGGCTGGAAGGGCCGGATACGGCTGTTCTACGGTGCGCGCAGCCCGCTGGAAATGCTCTACATGAACGACGAGAACAGCGACCTTGCCAACTACTTCGACCAGCCCACCTTCAAGGCCTTCCAGGCGGTAAGCCCGCGTCCTGCACTGGACGCGCCGGTGGCCATCGGCCAGGCGCTGGAGCAGAACGCGGCGGAAGTCTGGGAGATGCTGCAGCAGTCGAACACGCGCGTGTTCGTCGCCGGCACGGCCAACCTGCTGCCGTCGGTGGAACAGGCCATGATCAGGCTGGCCGGGTCGGGCGGCAACTGGCTGCGCGTCGAGAATGCGTTGAAGTCGAGCGGACGCTGGAGCGAGGGGTCTGTTCTCACTTGGCCGGCGGATTGCCCTGCGTCAGGAAGGGCGCGTAGGCCAGGTCGGATTTGGCAATGTGATTGCTGAGCCAATGGCTGAGGAAATGCACGGTATCCGCCGAAATGTCTTGCGCGATGGACTTGAGCTGGAGTTCCTCCAGCCTGGTGCGAAATACCTCATGTTCGGCCTGGTGGCGCGCGAGATCCGGGTAGCCGACGGCCTTCATCATGGCTTCCTCGGTGGCGAAATGCTCGCGCATGTGGTGTTTCAGGCGGGTGAGCACATAGACGCCGAACAGGGTGCGTTGTTCGGCGCTGGCGCTTTCCAGTTGCGCCAGCCACTGGAAAATCGCCTTGTGCTGTTCGTCGAGCACGGATACGCCGGTGCTGAGGTCCGGAGTCCATTTGGTCATGGTTCTAAGTGTAGCAGCAGGCTTGCCGGGGCGACGGGGGCTGGTATGGTTTATCCTGCTGTTCGCGCCCGAGAGGGAGGAATTGGGAAATCATGTTTGATTCGCCTATGGAACACTGCGCGGTCTGCGGAAAAATGGTGACGCTGGCGCAAAGCCATGCCGAGTGCCGGCGCAAACATGCCTGCACCGAAGATAACGCGTGTCCATTGCGGGACTATTTCAGCGGCGGTGACGAGAAGACCGACCGGCAGCGGACACCGCCCGCGGAGAAATAGCGCAAGCGAGCGGGTGCCGTGTGGGTCGCCGTGCCGCCGGCGCCGACTTTTCATGCCCCTTGCGCAGGGGCCGGCCGCAGGACGCTAGCCGCCGTCCTCGGTGAACCAGCGCAGTTTGTCGCGCAAGGTCACCACTTCGCCGACGATGATCAGCGTCGGCGCGCGCAGTTTGGCGGCGTTGGCCAGTTCGGGCAGGGTGGTCAGGGTGCCGGTGATGGTGCGCTGGCTCGGCTGGGTGCCGTGCTGCACGATGGCGGCCGGCCAGTCGGCGGGCAGGCCGTGTTCCATCAGCTTGGCGCACAGCTGCGGCAGGCCCGACAGGCCCATGTAGATGACCACGGTCTGGCGCTGCCGGGCCAGCCCGGGCCAGTCCAGGTTCATGCTGCCGTCCTTGAGGTGGCCGGTGACGAAAACGCAGGCCTGGACATGGTTGCGGTGGGTCAGCGGAATGCCGGCGTAGGAGGCGACGCCGGCCGCCGCCGTGATGCCGGGCACGACCTCGAAATTGACGCCGTCGTCGTGCAGGGTTTCGACCTCTTCACCGCCGCGGCCGAAGATGTAGGGGTCGCCACCCTTGAGCCGCACCACGCGCTTGCCGGCCCGGGCCAGGCGCACCAGCAGATCGTTGATTTCTTCCTGCGGCAGCGAGTGGTTGCCGCGCTCCTTGCCGGCGTACAGCAATTCCGCATCGGGACGCGCCAGCGCCAATATGGCCTTGGAAACCAGGTTGTCGTAGACCAGGACATCGGCTTCGCCGATCAGGCGTGCCGCCTTGAGGGTAAGCAGTTCGGGATCGCCGGGGCCGGCGCCGACCAGGTAGACCCAGCCGGGTTGTGCGGGAGTTGGCTTCATGGACGCGAAATATACCCGACGGCTGTCAATATGTCCGCGCTAGGCGAGCAAATTGGCCTCCTCCTCCGGGAGGGAGGGGCGGGGTTTCGCACCGCACGCGGTGCGCCGCCGGCTGCCTGTGCAAAGCCAGCCGTGGGCCGCGCAGCGGATGGGAGGGGGAGTCGTTCATGCCGGTTTTGCGTGTGTCCATCAGGAGCAACCGCCGCCGCAACTTCCGCAGCCTTTTTTCGGCTCCGGACTGACGCAGCCGCCACGGAATATGAACTGGAATTCGCCGGGCTGGACTTCGCTGAAGTCGAGCGTGGTGTTTTCGAGCAGGGGCTGGCTGCGCGGCGAGATCAGCACGGTGATGCCGCCGCCGTCGATGACCAGGTCGTCCTCGCGCTCGTCGTCGAAGCCCATGCCGTAGACCAGCTCGCCATCGCTTTCGTCGTGTTTGGCCGCCACGCGCAGCAGGGTCGGGTGGTCGGCTCGTTCGGCAGCGGCTCTGGCGATCTGCTCGGCGGCGCTCGGGGTCAGGGTGAACATGGCATGGATTCCTTGGTTTGGATGTTCCGGGATGTGCGGACGTAGTGCACGAACTTTGCCGGCCAGTCGCAACCGGCGGTCGCTCGCAAGTGGGTGTAGGAGGCAAGCAGGCGGTGCAGCAGGATGCCGTCGTGTGCGCCGTCGATGCCGTGGCCGCGACGCACGGCATAGGCATAGCTCGTGTCGGCAGGTAGCCCGTTCAGGCTGGAATAGTGGAACTCGTGGGCGTGCAGCGCAGACCCGGCGAGGTTCTTGTCCGCGCCGCGCCAGGGATGGTCGGCGCCGGCTTCGAGGATCACGTAACCGCGCCCGACCGGTTTGGCGTGCATGCCGATGTCGCCGGGTATTGCGCCGACCATGGCGGCCCGCCTGCCTTTCCATTCGATACTGCGCGAGAGGTACATCAGGCCGCCGCATTCGGCGTAGGTCGGCAGCCCGGCTTCGATGGCACGGCGAATGTCCGCGCGCAGGCTGGTGTTGGCTTCGAGTCCGTCGAGGAAGCACTCGGGAAAGCCGCCGCCGATCAGCAGGCCGTCGCAGGCGGGCAGTTGCGGATCCTTCAGCGTGTCGAAGAACACGGCTTGCGCGCCGGCCGCGGCGAGCGCATCGAGGTCGTCGGCGTAATAGAAGCCGAAGGCGGCGTCGCGCGCGATGGCGATGCGCACCGGCGCGTCCCGGCTCGGCTGTCGCGGCGCCGGCGACGAAAGGGGCCGCCCGGTATGGCTGATGGTCAGCAGGCGTCCCAGGTCGACCTGGTCGGCGATGCGCTGGCCGATGGCGGCGATGTGGCGTTCGGCCTCGGCGGTTTCGTTCACCGGCATCAGGCCCAGGTGGCGCTCGACCAGGGCCAGCTCGGCGTCTTCCTGCACCGCGCCGATCACCGGCACGTCGGTGTAGTGCTCGATCACGGCGCGCAGCTTGGCTTCGTGGCGGCGGCCGCCGAGGCGGTTGAGGATCACCCCGGCGATGCGGATGTTGCGGTCGAAGGCCTGGTAGCCGAGGATCAGGGGCGCGATGCCGCGCGTCATGCCGCGCGCGTCGAGCACCAGTACCACCGGCAGGTCGAGCAGGCGCGCCAGCGCGGCGTTGCTGTTGGAACCCTCGAGGTCGAGTCCGTCGTAGAGGCCCTTGTTGCCCTCGACCAGGCAGACTTCCGCGTCATGGCCGTGACGGGCGAACTGGTCGCGCAGTTCGCCATCGGGCGAGAGGAAGAAATCCAGGTTGTAGCAGGGGCGGCCGGCGGCAACCGAAAGCCACAGCGGATCGATGTAGTCGGGTCCCTTCTTGAAGGTTTGCACCGAGCGCGGGCGCTGGCCATGCCGGCCGGAACTCAGCGCGGCGCAAAGGCCGATGCTGACGGTGGTCTTGCCAGACGATTTGTGGGCGGCCGAGATCAGGAAGCGATGCATGCGCGCCGGGCGCCGTCTCAGTCGGTCGCGCTGGTGGCGGCTTCGATCTCGGCGAAATCGTCCTGCGGCAGGAAATGCAGGATGCGGACGCCGATGGTGGTCATGGTGAAGGCGATGCCGAGGCCGCCAAGGGCCAGCAGCAGTTCCGGCAGGCTCGCGCTGTAATGGTCGACCATACCGTCCATGAAAGTGCTCTTGACGTCGTAGCCGGGGAACATGTCGAGCGGGAAGGCTTGGCCGCCGATGATGAAGACATAGAGCTGGAAGTAGGCACCGACGATCACCAGCAGGGCCGCGAGATTGACCCAGAGGGACTTCGCCGCGGTGGCGGGGTTGAACAGCAGCGCCAGCGGCAGCAGGGTGCCGACCAGTATCTGCCCGACCCAGAACATGGCCGCGAATTCGCTGTCGAACAGGATGAAATATTCGAAGGCGATGTTCTTCGCGAAATAGGCATTCACCAGGTGCAGCACGATGGTGAAGTAGAGCACTGCGGCGACGAAGGTGGCGAGCAGGTTCTTCATGCGCTGCAGGACCAGCGGCGGCAGGGTCAGGCCGTTCCAGGCGTACATGGTCGATTGCACCACGAGGAACACGGCCAGCCCCCAGCAGAAGGACATGATGATGAACATCGGCGCCAGCAGCGCCGTGCCGTAGGCCTGGCGCGCGACGAGGAAGGCGAAGATGGAGCCGGTGCCGGTAGTCAGCACGATGCGCCAGATGAAGGTGGCGAAGCCGGCCACTTTCATCCAGGGATGCATGCGCCGCTCCATCATGGTCCACAGATAGACCGCGACGACGCCGTAGAACACCGGGTAGAGGATCACGTTCCAGCCGAATACCGAGGTCGGGTTGAAGTGCGTCGCGGCAACGATGATGCGGTCGGCGCGGCCGAGGTCGAGCATGATCACCGCCAGGCCGCCGCTGATCATGGCCAGCGCCAGCAGGCCGGAGAGCGGCGCGCGCGGCTTGTAGAGCTTGCGGCCGAAGACCGAGCCCATCGAGGCGACGTTGAGCACGCCCGAAGCGGCGACGATCAGGAAAATCGCGACTACGTGCGGCAGGCCCCAGACGATCTGGTTGTTCATGCCGGTCACGACATGGCCCGAGTGTTCCATGTACAGCGCGGCGCCGATGCCTACGGCCGAGACCAGGCCGCCGATCGCGGCCAGCAGGTAGAAGAAGCCTTCTTCGTGGCGGGGATTGAGCATCATGGTCAGAGTCCCTGGTAGCGCACGCCCTGGTTCAGGCGCAGGTCGCTGCGAACTTGCGTGGTCGGCACGCTGGCGATGCGTTTGGCGATGGCGCTGGACGGGTCGTTGAGGTCGCCGAACAGCATTGCGCCCTCGGGGCAGGATTCGACGCAGGCCGGGGTCTGGCCCCTATCCACGCGATGCACGCAGAGCGTGCAGGATTCGACGCAGCCCTGGCCGCGCGGCACTTCGGGATTCTGCTCGGTCAGCGGCACATGGACCAGGGAGCGCGCCTTGTAGGGGCAGACCATCATGCAGTAGCGGCAGCCAATGCAGGTGTGGCGGTCGACCAGCACGATGCCGTCGGCGCGCTTCATCGAGGCGCCGGTGGGGCAGACATCGACGCAGGGCGGGTTGGCGCAATGCTGGCACATCATCGGCAGCTCGGTCTTGCGCCCGTCGCGCCGGTCGACCAGCTCGATCTTGCGGATCCACTGCGAATTCTGGCGCGGATCGGGCAACTTTTCGCTGACGCCGTTTTCGGTGTGGCAGGCGTCGATGCACTTGGTGCAGCCGGGCGCGCACTTGCCGGCGTCGATCAGCAGGCCCCAGCGCACGGCAGGAGAGGCGGCGCTGCCGGCCTTGCGGACTTCGGCGGCGTCGGCCTGGCCAACGGCCATCAGGTGCAGGCCGGGTGCAATGGCAGTGAAGCCGAGGCCGGCAACACCGGCGCCGGCGGCTGCGATGAAGGCGCGGCGCGGGTTGCTGCCGGGCTCTTGCGGGGCCGTCATGGTTTTACTCCGGTCGCCTTGAAGCCGGCCTTGGGCTGGTGACAATCCCAGCAGTCGAGTTTGACCGCCGCATAGCTGTGGCAACTCTGGCAGAAGTTTTCATTGCTGCCGAGTACCGAGCCGGTCTTCTTGCTCGCATGGCATTCGATGCAGGCATTGAGCGAAGCCGGCTCGCCGCGGATGCCCTGGCGCATGGTGCGGTCGCGCTGGTGCTTGAGCATTTCCATGTGGTTGCGGCGCATCTCGTCGACCGGCGCCACGCACTTGCCGGGATTGGCGATCTCGATTACTGGCTTCGCGGTGCGGCCGCCTTCGCCGGCAAAAGTCGGCGCCGGCGACACGGCGATTACTGCGAACAAAACCAGCACGAACTTCAAAATGCCGGTAACGCGCTCAGGAAGCGTAGCGAGCAGGCCAAGATGCAAGGCGCGGCGCAGCGAGCCGCGAGACATACCCGCAGGGTAGGCGACCGGCGAGCGAGTACGCAACGCCGCAGATTGGTCGCGCAGTAGCTTCATGAGTACGTTACTCGCCCAGGCCCATCTGGATGTAGCCAGTCGGACACACATCGGCGCAGATGTGGCAGCCGATGCACTTGTCGTAGTCGGTGGCGACGTAGCGGCCGGTCATTGATTCGGTCTTCTTCACCTTGTATACGGCCGTCTGTGGGCAATACACGACGCAGTTGTCGCACTCGAAGCACAGGCCGCAGCTCATGCAGCGCTTGGCCTCGCCCACTGCCTGCTGCTCGGAGAGGGCTTCCAGGCGCTCCTCGAAGTTGCCCAGCGCGCTGTCCTTGTTCAGGTGCGTGATGTGGCGCTTGTTGCGCGCGGTGTACTGGAAGTGGCCGAGGAACAGTTGGTCATGCGGAATGACGTAGCGCTCGGAGCGGTTGTCGAAGTTATGCACGGCGTTCTTGTTGGCATCGGTGCCGGTCTGGGCATCCTTGATCTCGCCGAGCTTGACGCCCTTTTCGACATACTTGCGCATCAGGTCGAAGCTATGCACGTCGATTTTCGGCCGGCGGCCAGGCTCGTGTCCGGCGAGGAACTGGTCGATGCCGTCGGCAGCGATGGCGCCGTGGCCGATGGCGGTGGTCAGCAGGTGCGGACGGATCACGTCGCCGCCGGCGAAGACGCCCGGCTTTCCTGTCAGGGCGTAGTTCTTGTCGGTGGATACGCCGCCCTTTCCGTTATTGAAGACTTCGAGGCCGGTGAGGTCGACGGTCTGGCCGATGGCGGAGACGATCAGGTCGGCCGGCAGGTCCTTCTCGGTGCCCTCGATCGGCTTGATATCGAGGCGGCCGCCGACCATCTTGGCCTCGCATTGCTTGACGCGCAGGCCCGTGGCGCGCCCGTCGGCGCCCTTGAGCACGGCGACCGGCATCCAGCCGCCCATGATCGCGATGCCCTCGGACTGGGCGTGCTCGATCTCCTGCTTGCTGGCCATCATATAGACGGTCGTGAGCGTGACCTCGGCACCCTGGCGGCGGGAAATGTCAGCGGCATCCTGGGCGAGCTGGCCGGCGATCGCGGATTCCCAGTCGGTGGGCTTGGAATGCTCGATATGGCCGAGGCGGCGGGCGACAGTGGCGACGTCCATCGAGGTATCGCCGCCGCCAACGACCACGACGCGCTTGCCGACATGCTTGAGACGGCCGTCGTTGAAGGCCTTGAGGAAGGCCGTGGCGGTGACGACGTTGGGCACGTTATCGGCACCTTCGGCAGGCAGGGCGCGGCCGCCCTGGGCGCCGAGGCCGAGGAACACCGCGTCGAATTCCTGGTTGATCCGGTCCATCGAGACATCGACGCCGACCTTGGTCTTGAGGCGGACTTCGACGCCGAGGTCGAGGATGCGCTGGATCTCGGCATCGAGGATGTCGCGCGGCGTGCGGTAGCCCGGGATGCCGTAGCGCATCATGCCGCCGAGGTACTCGTGGTCGTCGAACACGGTGACCGAATGGCCCTTCAGCGCGAGCTGGTAGGCTACCGAGAGGCCGGCCGGGCCGCCGCCGAGCACCGCAACCTTCTTGCCGGTCTTCTGCTCGGGCGCCTTGAACTGGAGGTTGTTCTTGATCGCATATTCGCCGAGGAAGTGCTCGACGGAATTGATGCCGACGTGGTC
>JADYZH010000019.1 GCA_020853215.1 Sulfuritalea sp.
CCGGTAGCGACAACTTTTCCACCGGTAACCACGGCAGCAATGGCTATGCCGCCGGCAATGGCGGTACCGGGGGAACCATCGCCATCACCGGTGGCGGCGACATCGCGTTCAACTTCGGCACGCTCGATGTCGGCGGTGGCAACGGCGGTTCCGGCGGCGTCACGGGTGGCGCCGGCAGCTACGCCGGCTGGGTGACCATCGTCGCGGGGGGCTACTCGTCAGGCGTAACGGTCAACGGCACCAGCATCCTCGCCAACGGCGGCGACGCCAACGTCAGCACATCCGCCGCGGGCGGCTCGGGCGGCACGGTGAGCATCACCGCGAGTACCCGCGACATCGATCTCAACGGCCTGATCCAGGCCAACGGCGGTCGTGGCGGCGACGGTGCCAACGGTTACCACCACTACAACAGCAATGGCGGCAGCGGCGGTGGCGGTGGCAATGTCACCCTCATCGCGATGAACGGAAACATCGCCAGCGGCGGCAGCGGCAGCATCGAGGCCAGGGGCGGTGCTGGTGGCCGCGGCGGCGACAACAACTACAGTTATTACTACTACGGCTACGCCGGCAATGGCGGCCAGGGTGGCAATGTCACGATTGCGGCTGACGGCAGCGCAACGCTGGCCGGCAGCATCGACGTCACCGGCGGCGCCGGCGGCACGGGTGGCAACTACGGTTACGGTTATGGCGGCGACGGCGGTCAGGGCGGGACGGTCACCATCAGTTCGGACAGCGGCAACCTCGAGGTCGGCAGCATTTTTGCCAGGGGCGGCGACGGCGGCAACAGAGGGGGTTTTGCATATTCCGGTGACCCCGGCAAAGGCGGCAACGACTTCTTCGGCAGGGGCTACATTTCGCTGACCAGCGCCGGCGACATCGTGCTCGGCGGCACGCTCGACACGCGCGGCGGCGACGGCGGTGGCGGTTATCAGGGCCTGGCCGGCCGCGGAGGGGATGTCGTGATGGTCGCCGGCTGGGTCGGCGGACTTTCGACCAACGGCACCACCGGTTCGATCGTGGCGGGCGGCGGTCACGTCACCACCGGCGGCGGCAGCTTGACCGCCTATGCGGGCAACAGCATCACGCTGGGCACGGTCAATACCGACGGCACCGTGGCCTACCACAACGGTGGCGACGTCAACATGCGCGCCGACTCAGGCTCGCTCGGCATCGGCACGATCAGTGCCAGGGGCGCCGCCGGCTACGGCAGCGGGAACGGCGGCGACGGCGGCAGCGTCTCGCTTGAGGCCTACGGCGACATCACCATCAGCGGCAGCAGCATCTATGCCTCCGGCGGCGATGGCGGAGAGGGAGGTGATGGCGGCCACGGCGGCGACGTGTTGCTCAGGTCGATGACCGGCGACATCGCGATCAACGGCCCCATCAACGCCAATGGCGGCGATGGCGGAGACAGCGGCGGTTACAGCGCTGGTGGCAGGGGCGGCGACGGGGGCAACATCCTGGCCCAGGCCTACGGGGGGTCGATCACCCTGTCCGGCGTCCAGCTGAGCGCCCAGGGCGGCAAGGGCGGCGATGGTGGTGAAGGCGCGGGGGGCGATGGCGGTACCGGCGGCTCGATAGGATTGGGCGGCTACACCGGCATCACCCTGACCAACAGCCAGCTCAGCACCAAAGGCGGCGACGGCGGCAACAGTACTGGATATGGATACTATGGCGGCGATGGCGGCGGCATGGGCGGGTCTGGCGGCAATGGCCTGGCCACGGGGTTCGGCTACGTGCCTGCCAACGCCTCGGTCTTGTTGGAGAGCTACGGCGGCGCCATAACCTTGAGCAACAGTTCGATCACTGCCAGCGGCGGCAAGGGCGGCAATGGGGAATATGGCGACGGTGGCAACGGCGGCAACGCCGGTAGCGGCGACTACTCGGTCATACTGTATTCCGAGGCAAGCAGCATCAGCATTACCGGCGGCAGTTCGATCAGCGCCAACGGCGGCAATGGCGGTACAGCGGGTTACGGCACGGGCGGTATTGCCGGCAACAGCGTGGGGATTGCTGTGGCCGGCTACAGCGGCGTGAGCATGAGCGGCAGCTCGATCAGCGCCAACGGCGGCAGCGGCGGCAGCGCGGGTTATGGCGTCGCCGGTTCCGACGCATTTGCCGGCAGCGCCGGCTACGGTGGTTTGATCATGCTAGGCGTTTCCACCACCGGCACCATCAATCTGAGCAGCAGCACGCTCAGCGCACAGGGCGGCGCCGGCGGAAACTCTACCGGATACGGCTATGGCACCGACGGCGGCCAGGGCGGGCAGATTCTGGTCAATGGCGGCTACAACAGCATCACGCTGGCCGGCACCATCCTGAACGTCAGTGGCGGCGCGGGCGGCTACAGCACGTTCGGCGGTTATGACGGTGGTATCGGCGGGATGGGCGGCGATGTCAGTCTGCAGACAAACAACGGCAGCATCGCCTTGAGTGGAGGCTCCTTCATCCTCGCCAATGGCGGCGCGGGCGGCGGCGGCTCCGATGATGACGTGTCCAACGCCAATCCCGCCTACCCGGGCGGTGATGGCGGGCAAGGCGGCAACATCACTGTCGCTGCCATGGGCGGTGGCATTGCCATGGCCGGCGGCGCGGTCAGCGCGGCTGGTGGCGCGGGCGGCCCCGGCGGCGCCGGCGGCGCCTATGCCGGCTATGGCGGCGACGGCGGCATGGGCGGCACCGGTGGCGTCGTGTCCCTGTTCGCGGACGGGGCTATCGAGTCGGCGACCGTATATGTCCATGGCGGCGTCGGCGGTGCGGCGGGGGCCGGCTTTGGCGGTTATGGAGGTGGTTTCGTCGGCGATCCAGGCAACAACGGCGACCTAGTAATGACCAGCTATGGCGGCGGCGTCGCGGGCGGTCTGGCGATCAGCGCCGCGGTAGTCGGCGCCGATTCGCTGACGGCCGAGGTGACCGGCGGTGTCCATGGTGGCATCAATGTCAGCCACACGGGCCTGGTGCCGACCAATTTGGTGATGGACGACTCCGTGACGTCGCAGGGCGGCATCAATTTCTTCAACAACGGCGATCTGGAACTGAACGGCAGCCAGAGCTTCGCTACCACGTCCTACGGCAGCACGCAGATCGGGTCGAGCGGCATGCTCAGCATCGTTGGCAGCATCGGCGGCTTCCACGACCTCAACCTGGGCGGCGCGATCATCAACATCAATGGCGGCGTCTTGGCGGACAACAACATCCAGATGTCGGCGGCGATCATCAACGTGGATGGCGGTTCCGTTCATGCAGGCAACAATGTCACCCTGGTCACGCCGCTGGCCGGCGGCACGATCAACCTGACCAATGGCGGCTCCGTGAGCGCGGACGCTGTTTCCGCCGTGCCCTCGTCCATCAACGGCATTCCCTTTACCGGCATCGGTTTCGTTGCCCAGAATCTGTACGGGGATTATGGCGGCTTGATGGACGCGATCGGCGTCAATGGCAACATATCCGGCCTGGTTTCGGGCAATGTCACGCTCAAGAACGGCGCGGCCTTGGTAGCCGGCGACGACATCACGGTAGCGCTTGCGGGCGGCGCCTCGATGGTCGAGCTGCTCAGCGGCGGCAAATTCGTTTCCGATGTCGACACCGGGGTCGTCGGCACCATCTACCTCGATTTCCTCACCCGCAGCAGCGGCGGGGTGATGATCGACGGTTCGGCGACGACGACTTCGCTGCCTGGCGGCAGCGGCTTCTTCGTGCTCGACGACAACACTCCGGCGACCAGCGGTTCCGGCGGCGGCCTGGTGATCGCCTATGCCGGCGCCAGCGTCGCCTTCGATCCCTGCGCCAGCAGTCCGGACCTTTGCAAACCGCCCCAACCCACGGATCAGGTCATCGACGTGGTCGAGGCGGATCCTTGCGCGACCGCTCCGGATTCTGCCCAGTGCAAGGCGCAGAAGGAGGGCGACGAGAAAGAGAAGCAGGAAAAAGACGAATTCGGCGATGAAGACGGGAAACGAGATGAAAAATCCAGCAAGAGAAAACTTGCCCAGTGCGGCATTTAAGATGCGTGCCGGCATGATGCGGATGCTGGTCGCGGGTGTGGCCGCGGGCTGCTTCTGCATCCCGGCGGCGCAGGCCGCCACGGCGGGGCAGATCACGCACCTGTCGGGCACGCTGTCGGCGAAAAAGGCGGACGGCAGCAGCAAGCTGCTCTCCGTCAAGTCCGACGTGGCGGAGGGCGATACGCTGACGACCGAGGCGGAAACCTACGCCCGCGTCAAGTTCGCCGACGGCGGCGAGGTGGTGCTGCGTCCCGGCACCCAGCTCAAGATCGAGAGCTACGCCTACAACGCCGCCAGGCCCGAAAGCGACAATATCGTCATGAGCATGTTCAAGGGCGGCCTGCGCGCCGTGACCGGCCTGATCGGCAAGCGCAATCGCGAGAAGGTGACCTTCGCCACCGAGACCGCGACCATCGGCATCCGCGGCACCCATTTCGGCGCCCTCTTGTGCCAGAACGACTGCGGCGGCGTGCCCACTACCGGCGGCACCCCGCCGGCCAACGGCCTGCATGTGGATGTGACCACCGGTTCGATCACCATGAGCAATGCCGCCGGCACGATACAGCTCAACCCCGGGCAGTTCGGCTATGCCGCCAGTTCCAATACCGCGCCGGTGCCGGTGCCGCCGCAACAGGGCGTCCAGGTAACCGTGCCGAGTTCGATCTCGAAGGACAAGGCGGGCGGCCGGGGTATCGGCAAGGGCGGCGATTCGGAATGCAAGATGTGATGAGCGGGTCGGGCGCCGTACCGCCGGCGCCGACTTTTATCCTCGCCTAGGAATGCAGAACTTCCATTTCATCTCGGGCCTGCCACGCTCGGGTTCGACGCTGCTGTCCGCGATCCTGAACCAGAACCCGCGCTTCCATGCGGGGGTCAGCAGTCCGGTGGCCTCCTTCTTTTCGTCCCTGGTATCCCAGGTCAGCGTCGGCAGCGAGTGGGCGACGCGGGTCAGCATCGCCCAGCGCCGCCGCCTGCTGCTCGGCCTGTTCGAGGGTTACTACGCCGACCTGCCGGCCCAGAAGCAGGTGGTGTTCGACACCAACCGCTCCTGGACCGCGCGCCTGCCGGCATTGCTCGACCTGTTTCCCCAGGCCAGGGTGATCGCCTGCGTGCGCAATGTGGCCTGGGTGATGGACAGCATCGAGCGCCTCTACCGCAAGAACCCCTATGAGAATACGGCCCTGTTCGGCAACGAAGGCGAGCGCGGCACGGTGTACACCCGCACCGAGACGCTGGCCCAGCGCAACCGCCTGGTCGGCCTCGCCTATTCCGGACTGAAGGAAGCGTATTACTCCGAGCAGGGCCGCGCCATGCTGGTGGTCGATTACGACCTGCTGGTACAGCGTCCGGCGCACGTGATCCCGCTGATCTACCAGTTCCTCGGCGAGGAAGCGTTTCCTCACGATTACGAAAACCTCAACTTCGATACGCCCGAGTATGACGAAGGCCTCGGCCTGGTCGGCCTGCACAAGGTGCGGCAGAAGGTCAGCCCCGAGCCGCGCGAGACGATCCTGCCGCCCGACCTGTTCGAGCAGTATGCCAAGCTGTCGTTCTGGTACAACACCGCCAGCAGCCGTTGCAACGTGCTGATGGTCCGTCCCTGAGGCTGTTGCGGGGCCGGCATGTAGGGCAGACTTCAGTCTGCCAGAGATGGATGGCAGACTGAAGTCTGCCCTACGGGGCAGAGCTCTGACTACGCCACGCAGGCATCAATCCCGTTTGGCCTTCGCTACCCGTCCCATCAGGTAGAACTCGTCGTTGGCGCGCATCGCGGTCATGTTGGCCATGCGGTTGCTGAGGCCGAAGAAGGCCGCCACGGCGCCGATGTCCCAGATGTCTTCGTCGCTGAAGCCGTGTCCGTGCAGCGTGGCGAAATCGGCGTCGCCGATGGCGGCGGATTCGAGTGCGACCTTCATCGCGAAATCCAGCATGGCCTTCTGGCGCGGGGTGAGGTCGGCCTTGCGGTGGTTGATCGCGACCTGGTCGGCGACCAGCGGATTCCTGGCCCGGATGCGCAGGATTGCGCCGTGGGCGACGACGCAGTACTGGCAGCCGTTGGCATTCGAGGTGGCGACCACGATCATTTCGCGCTCGGCCTTGGACAGGCCGCTGTCCTTTTCCATCAGCGCGTCGTGGTAGGCGAAGAACGCGCGCCACTCGGCGGGGCGGTGCGCCAGAGCGAGGAAGACGTTGGGGATGAAGCCGGATTTCTCCTGCACTTCGAGGATGCGGGCGCGCATGTCCTCGGGCAGGTCCTCCAGTTTCGGGATGGGGTAGCGGCTGATCGGCGGCGTGCTCATGGTTTTCTCCATTGAAATGCGGGGCGTGTCGGGGTATTTTACGATCTCCATCGGCGCGAACCACGACGACACGCATGGCCGCGTCCCCGCTGGCGATGTCAATCGCCGTCGACGAACGGGTACAGTTGGAATTCGCGAGTCACCAGGGAGACCTTCCATGCAAACTGCAAAATGGCTAGCACCAGTTCTGCTTGTCGCCGCGATGTCTTCGCATGCGCAAGAGGGCACATTCCAATCCAGATCATTGACTCCGGAAACCGCCCTTACCGCGGCTAGAGCAGCACTGGATGCCTGCCGCAAGCAGGGGTTTCAAGTGACAGTGGTCGTCACCGACAGAGCCGGTCTCACGCAAGTCTTGCTCCGCGATCGCTTTGCCGGGCCCCATACGGTCGAAGTTGCCTCGAACAAGGCCTGGACGGCTGTCAGTTTTCGGACGTCGACAGCGGCCATCGCCGCCGAAACCCAACCCGGCCGTCCGATGAGCGGCTTGAGAACTCTCCCCAGGCTTCTCGCCGCGGGTGGCGGTCAGGTGATCGAAGCCGCGGGAAGCATCCTCGGTGCGATAGGCGTTTCTGGCGGCCCGACCGGCGACGCCGATGACAGCTGCGCCGCAGAAGGTATCAAGGCAATCACCGATGCCGTCGAGTTCTGATTCGTCCTGTATGGACTCCACCGAAATCAGCAAAATAGACCGACAGGCTTGGTGTTTCGGACTCGTTGGCCAAGGCCGGCAGCAAGTCGCAGATTCACGTATACGACGGCGGACCGCATGCCTTCCATGCCGACTACCGGCCGACCTACCGCAAGGAGCCGGCCGAGGACGGCTGGAAGCGGATGCTGGAGTGGCTGCGCAAGAACGGAGTGTGAGGCCGCCGAACCGCTGCATTCCCGCTGCAGCATTGACGGCCCCGCGGCACTAGCCGGGGCGGCCCTGTGGCTCGATCAGCGAAATGAACTGTTCGAGCTTGCCATTGGCGGGATTGCGTATCGTGTCGGTGTATTCGAAATGCAGGCGGAAGGGATGGCCGAGGTTGTCGCGGATGAAGGTCGTGAGCCTCTGCTGCTCGGTATCGGATAGTGGCCGCGCCATTACCAGGCGAACCTTGATTTCATGGAGTCCGGTCTGGATCATCTGCATCAGTTCGATCGGCGCGATGGACTGCAGGCTGGTTTCGTAGCCCAGCCGCGGCCAGCGTCGCGTTCCGTCGGGCAGGGTCAGCAGGTTGCGGTAGCGTCCCATGATGCGCTTGAGCACCGGCAGCCCGCGGCCGCAGGGACACGGCGCGCCGACCTCGGCATAGTCACCGAGTTCATAGCGGATCAGCGGCGTGGCGAAGTTGTTGAGGCTGGTGATGAGCACGCGGCCGACCTCGCCGGGGCCGCAGGGCTGCCCGGCGTCATCGACGACCTCGAGCAGGACGTTTTCCGACTGCACATGGAAGTGCGGGTAGTCCGGACATTGCAGGGCCAGATAGCCGGCCTCCTGACAGGTGTACATGTCGACCACGGGCACGCCCCAGGCTTCGCGGCAGAGATCGCGAAGCGAGTCGTCCGGCGTTTCCCCGATCGTGCGTACTTCCTTCAGTTCCGGCAGCCGGATGGCATGGGCCAGGCAATGCCGTGCGAGCCCGAGGATAACGCTCGGGTGGCTCAGCAGATATCCGGGACGATGGGCGCGCAGCCGTTCCACGATGTGATCGACCGGAAGCGTTATGTGATAGTTGAACGAAGCCCCGGTTACAGCAACGTCATCCGTTGCCGGCCCCCATCCGGCGGCCGGTACGCCGGCCAGTCCTTTGGCCGCGGGGTCGCGGTGGTAGCGGATGGTGCAAAGCGCCTGCCGCAGATCGCGGCGATGCCAGAGGTGGTCGCGCAGGCAGAACACCTGCCAGAACACGGTTGTGAGTTCGGTGCCCAGGAGTTCGACCACCATGCCGGTCGATCCCGAGGTGCTGACCGGAAAGTTCTTCCCGTGCCCGTTCGGGATTTGCTCGCTGCGGATGGCCGCGGGGAGGGCGTGCAAGGCCCTGCGGGTCAGCACCGGAATATCGCGCCAGGACTGCGGGTTGATATCCGCAACAGGGAAGTGACCGCCCAGCATCTGCCGGTAATGCGGAACGGTTCCGGCAGCGAACGCAAGCAGTTTGCGCACCTGTTCGAATTGTGCCGTCTCGATCTGCTGAGGCGTGTGCCACTGGTTCCGCTCGATCTGGAACAGCAGGGCCAGCTTGCTGGCCGCCCCCGGCGCGGGGAAAGCCGGCCAGGTCAGTTCGGCAAGGGCCGAGCGGTAGCTCAGGTCGGGTGTCATGCACGCTCCCGGTCGACGCGGATGACGAAGACCTTGAACAGGTCCCGCGCCGAGTCGGCAAGCCCGGCCGGAATCGCCTCGCACGTTCCCAGGGATTCCAACAGGCGCTGCTGTTCGGCGAAACCATAGACGGTGTGCCTGATCTCCGAGCGGCGGGCCATGAGGAAATCGAACTCGTCTTTGTTCAACCTGCCTTCTTCATGTTTGCGCCGGATTTCCGCAAAGACCCGCTGCGCATCCAGTATTCGCCGCGCCGGATCGTAGGCGCCGGAAATGAAGCTGTAAAAGCGCAGCCGGCGGTGGAAATCGTCCGCCGTGATGCTGCCGGCACGTAATGCGGCCAGCGCGGGGGTAAAGTCGTAGTCGGGATATGGCTGGTCCGGCAGCACGATCTGCCGCAGCACAAGCATGCTGCCGGGACGGGTGATGCGGGCCAGCTCGGCAAACAGCCGCGCCATGTCTTCGTGTGGCACGTTGTTGAGCGACGAGTCGCCGAGCACCATGTCGGCCTCGCCGTCGCCGATCCCCTGCATGTGCAGCCAGTCGTCGATGACGAGGGTTTCCGCGTTCCGGTCCGTCGTGGTTTGCCTGCCCGCTGCCGCTTCGAACATGGCAGGGTTGGAGTCGATGCGGACAATGCGACAACCTGCCGTCAGCGCGATGTCTGCCAGTTCCGGGGTGGCGCCGAGGATCACGGCCAGGCGGTTCCGGCCGTGTGCGGCAACGAAGGCGGCAATCCTTTCGCGGAAGATGGCGAGGATTTCCTCGCTCGGTGCGAAATGCGGGCGCTTGCCCGTCGTCACGATGTTCCTGGCGAGCTGCGCCCATACGTCCGGCTGCTTCATGGCAATTCGCCGTAGATGGCCTGGGGCTGCGCGAAAAACTCGCGGTCCCAGCGCCCATGTTCCGGCGGGCCCATGCCTGAGGACTTCCAGCCACCGAAGGGGGCATCCGCCGCGACCGGAAAGACGGAAGGATTCAGGCGCAGGATGCCTGCCTCGGCAGACGCAAGGAACTGTCGTTGCCGCCCGGCATCGCTGCTGAAGAAGCTTGCCACGAGCCCTTGCCCGACACCGTTGCAAAGCCGGATCGCATCGGCGAAATCCTTGGCCGCCTGGATTACCGCCACCGGGCCAAAGGTCTCCTGCTGGACCAGGGCAGCCTCCGGCTCCAGACCGTCGACCAGCGTCGGCAGGTACCAGCTGCCCTGCTCGAATTCACGAGGCACGGCGCCACCGCTCAGGAGGCGTCCGCCGTCAATCACCAAGGCCCTTGCGACGGCCGCCATGACTTCCTTGCGCCGAGCCGCGGAAACCAGCGGACCGACCCGTGTTGCCGGTTCGAGCGGATCGCCGACGCGCAATTTGGCGATCTCGCTTAGCAGGATTTCGGTGAAGCGCCCGCGCACGGATTCTTCAACGATGACGCGTCGCGTGGCGGTGCAACGCTGTCCGGCGAAGCCAAAGGCCGACATCGCGAGCGCGCGTGCCGCCGCGTCGAGATCGGCATCGGCCATGACGATGGCGGCATTGTTGCCGCCGAGTTCGGCTTGCAGCGGTGTGCCCCGGCGCGCACAGAGCAGCGCCGCGTCGCTGCCGGCCCGCTGCGATCCGGTCAGGGTGACGGCGGCGATGCCGGGGTGGGCCATCAGCGCCTGCGCCGTCCCGGCGTCGCCGAAGACCGTCGACAGCAGCGCCGGCGGAATCCCTGCGGCGGCGACGCTGGCGACGATCGCCCGCGCCACCTCTGGTGCCGGCAGGGCCGGTTTCCAGACCACGCTGTTGCCGAAGACCAGTGCCGAGGCAATCTTCGCCAGGGGCAGTGCCACGGGATTGTTCCACGGCGTGATCACGGCGACAACGCCGCGCGCGCAGTGCCGCGTCAGCAATCCCTCGCCGTGGCTTTCCTCCAGGCTGTCGACCAGCTGCGCGGCGACCCGTACATGCGCGATTGCGCGATCCATCTCTTCGCGCGCGTCGGTGATCGGCTTGCCCAGTTGTCGCGCGACCATTCCGGCCCATGCCTCGCGATTGTGTTCGACGACCTGCGCCCAGGCCTCGAGCAGCGACGCACGTTCCGCTGCCGGAGCGGCTGACCACGCGCGGCCGGCGACTTGTGCGCCGGCTATGGCCTTGTCGATCAACGACGAATCGGCGAGTGGAATGCGGGCGAGGATCCGGTCCGAAGAGCAGGGATCGAAGTGGTTCCAGAGCGGCAGCTCGGGTGCGTTCATCCATTTCCCCGCGGCATGCCCGGCAGGTATGAGTTCGTCGCAGCCGGCGTTTGCCGCGGGCTGCGCCAGGCCGACCGCCGCGAGTATCGCGTCGTTCGCGAGAAAGCGGGCGGCACGCTGTTCCAGCCACTGGCGCGAGATCAGCGCATGGTGCGGATCGGGCGACGCGATGCAGTCAGCCGCGACGATGATCGCATAGCCTCTCTGGTAGGCGTCCGTCACCGTTGCGCGGATGCAGCCATGGGTGTACAGGCCGGCCACCACCAGCATGTCGGCGCCGAGCGAGTGCAGCAGCGTATCGAGCCGGCCGGATTCGAAGCCGCTGAAATAGCGCTTTTCGACAATGGCTTCGCCATCGACGGCAGCCAGTGACTGCGGCGGCAGGGACCCCGGCGTGCCGCGCACGCATTGCCGGGTTCCCTGCCGCTGCCAATGCGGCATGCTGTCCCTACCGTCTTCGGCGATCATGGTGCGGACATGGATTACAGGCAGCGATGCGCCGCGAAATGCGCCCAGCAGCGCGGCGATTCCCGCAATCAGCAGGTCGGCTCCGGGATGCAGTCCGGGGCGGGCCAGGTAGTCGTTCTGCACATCGACCAGAAGCAGCGCCGGCTTCATTGTCGATGCGTTCAAAGGAAATCCGCGACAGCGTCGGCGATGCGCGTGCCGAGTTCCCGGGTACCGATGACGCGGGAGGTTGCCGATGCGATGTCCGGCGTGCGCCAGCCTTGACCGAGCACCGCGGACGTCGCCGTTTCTATGGCAGCGGCCTCGCGTTGCCAGCCGAAGCTTTCGCGCAGCATCATGGCCAGGGAAAAGATCTGCCCGACCGGATTGGCGCGATCGCGACCGGCCAGGTCCTGAGCCGCGCCATGGCCGGTTTGATAGATGGCGCGCCGCTCCCGGCCGAAGTTGCCGGAGAAGGACAGGCCGCGCGAACCGAGCAGCACGCTGGCGGCATCGGACAGCACGTCGCCGAACATGTTCGGTGCGACGACGATGTCCAGTTCGCGCGGGTTCGCGATCAGTTGGTAGGCGGCATTGTCGATTTCGAGCACCTGCCACGCAACGCCGGTACCGGCCGCCATCTGCTCAAGATTTTCGGACCACAGCGCGCTGATGGCAGGTATCCCGTCGGGCTTCACCGCCAGCGCGATCCGGCCACGCCGCCGGCGTGCCAGTTCGAGCGCGGGAGTCAGAATCCGGCGGACCTGGCTGTCGCTGTAGGCGCAATCCTGGTAGGCCGTGCGATCCTCGCCGGGCCGCATCCCGGAACGTCCGAAGTAGAAGCCCCCGGCGTTTTCCCGCACCACGATCAAATCCACCCCATCCAGCCTTTCCGGCCGCAGGATCGACGCGTCGTCGATCGCGGCGAGGTGGCGCACGGGGGTAAGCTTGCAGTAGAGGGCGTAGTGCGCGCGCAGGTCGTAGACGAATCGTCCGCCGCCCGGACCGCAAAAGATCGCGCCGCCCTCCGCAAAAATCTTGTCGCAGAATTCGATGACGCCGGACGACAGCGCCGCACCGCACTCCGCCTGCGCCAGCCGGCCGATCTTGCCGCCGTAGCGTACATCCATCCGCCGTCCGGTTTTTTCGCAAATGCGGTCGAGCACATCACAGGCGGCGCCCACCACCTCGGCACCAATGCCTTCGCCGACGAGCACGCCGACCACCTGAAACGGGGCGCCGTTGCCATCGTTCCAGTCGGGAAGCGCAGAGCTCAGCGGGCTACGGATGTTGCGGGATTCGGCGGATGGAAGGCTTGCTGCGGACATGCCTGCATTTTATCCGGCCATACCGATTCGCAGGGCAGCGCACGAAAAGTCGGCGACGGCGATACGGCGCGAAAGGCCTGTGCAGCAGTGGGCCTGCCGGCTGACGACTTGTGGCCGTCCGTGGCAGAATCGACTTGTCCAACCCCCCGGTATGCCGTCATGGAACCGCCCGTTTCAAATCGTGCCGCCCGCCGCCTGGTGATTTTCGGCGCCAGCAACATGGTTTCAGACCTGTTCGACTGCGCGCTGGCCAATGGCCTGGTGCCGGCGAAGGTGGTGATCCACCTGCCGGAACCGGGCGGCGAACGGGACATTCCCCTGGCGACACGCATCGCGGC
>JADYZH010000020.1 GCA_020853215.1 Sulfuritalea sp.
CGGCTCAGGTGCGCGTATTGCCCTGACGGGCGAAGAACACGCCAAACCAGCCGCGGGGATCGGTCCACATCCGGATCTCCGCAAAGCCGGCCTCGGCCAGCAGCGTGCGGAATCCCTGCGGCGAATACTTGTACGAATTCTCGGTATGGATTCGTTCGCCGGCGACAAAGCGCCGGATTGCGCGGCCTGTGCCTGCCGGCCAACTTGCGTCGAGCGCGCGTCGCGCCTCGAGGTGCATCTCGATCCGGGCCTCCGCCTCGTTGAAAAAGGCCACGTGCTGCCAGTCGGCGATCGAAAAGTCGGCTTCGAGCCGGGCATTGACGTGGCGCAGCAGGTTGCGGTTGAAGGCGGCGGTGACGCCCAGCGGGTCGTCGTAGGCGGCATCGAGCAGCGCCTTGTCCTTGATCAGGTCGACCCCGATCAGCAGGCCGCCGCTGCAATCCATCAGTCCCGCCAGCCGCTTGAGGAAGGCATGGGCCTCGTGCGGGCTGAAATTGCCGATGCTGGAACCGGGATAGAAGAACATGCGCCGCTCCGGGGGCAGGTCATCGGGCAAGCGCAGTTCGTCGGTGAAATCAAGTCCCAGCCCGGTCATGTCGATCGCCGGCAATTCGCGCTTCAGGTTCTGCAGCGAATCGCGCAGGAAATCGACGGAGATATCGACCGCGACGTAGCGCGCGGGAAGGACTCCGGCATGGAACAGCCTGCCGGCCTTGGCGCAACTGCCGCATCCGAGGTCGATCAGCGAAAAGTCGGCGCCCAGAGCACGGCGAATCTCGGGCAGGTGTTCGTCGAAAATCGCCGCTTCGGTGCGGGTCGGGTAGTACTCGGGCAGTTCGGTGATCGCCTCGAACAGGCGCGAGCCGAGCGCGTCGTAGAAGAACTTGGGTGCGATGGCGGCCTGCGGCTGCAGCAGTCCGGCCGCCAGTTCCTCGCGCAAGCGGGCATTCTGGCGCGGCGAATCCCAGTCGAGGATCTGCAGCAGTTTGATCGCGGAAGTCATCTCAGCCGGCCAGCAGCAAAAAAACGGTGGGGCGCTTGTCCAGGTCTGGCATCGCGCCGCGCTTCCATTCGGACACGCGGCGCGTGGCAATGCTTTCGCCGGGGAGGCTCAGGTCGGTCGCCAGGCACAGGCGTGTCTTCGGCCGGCAGCCGGCCAGCAGGGCGTTGAACAGGGCGCTGTTGCGGTAGGGGGTCTCGATGAATATCTGGGTTTGCCGGTTGCGGGCCGATTCGTCCTCGAGTGCCACGATGCAACGGCCGCGCTCCGGGTCACGCGCCGGCAGGTAGCCGTGGAAAGCGAAGCGCTGGCCCTCCAGTCCGGAGCCCATCAGTGCCAGCAGCAGCGAGGACGGACCGACCAGCGGCTTGACGGTAATGCCCAGTTCGTGGGCGCGGCGCACCAGCAGGGCGCCGGGATCGGCCACTGCCGGACAGCCTGCCTCGGACATCAGGCCGAGGTCGTGGCCGGCAACCAGGGGCTCCAGAAGGCGCTCGATGTCGGCAGGCGTGAGCGTGTCCGGCAACTGCTCGATCGCCAGTTCGCGCAAGGGCAGGGGATGGCCGATGCGCTTGAATTCGGCACGGGCCGTCTTGGCATTCTCGGCGACGAAATGCGTCAGCCGGCAGGCGGCTTCCCGCGTGGCAGCGGGCAGGCAATTTTCCCAGGGTGTGTCGCCGAGGGTGACGGGCAACAGCCAGAGTGTGCCGGGCATTACGCCTCCGCAGGGCCGCCCCAAGGCGGCGTAGAGTCAAGAACACGGACGTCGCGCAGCGACGGAACCTTGGTCACCCCTTTCCGCGGGGCGTAGGCGGGAATTCGTGGAGCACTGCTCCGCGCCGCCGCAGCCGGTCGGCTGTGCAAAGCCGACCGTGGGATGCGGGCTGGGGGAAAGGTCTCCACGGTCGGCCTACGGCAAAGCCACCCCTTCGGCGCGCAGCATGTCGCACAAGGCGATCAGCGGCAGGCCGATCAGGGCGTTGGGGTCGTCGCCGCGCAGGTAGGACAGCAGGGAAATGCCCAGGCCTTCGGATCTGGCGCTACCGGCGCAGTTGAGCGCATCCTCCCTGTCGAGATAGGACTCGATTTCGGCATCGCCGAACTGGCGAAAGCCGACATGGGTATCCGCGCAGCACACCTGTGTCCGGCCGGTGGCACTGTCCAGCAGGCAAAGGCCGGTATGGAAGATAACCTCCTTGCCGCGCATCAGTCGCAACTGGGCGATGGCATTTTCGCGGCTTCCGGGCTTGCCGAAGCGTTTGTCGCCGTGGGCCGCAACCTGGTCGGATCCGATGATCAGGGCATCGGGGTAAAGCGGCACGGCGGCGCGGGCCTTGGCTTCGGCCAGGCGCCGGGCGGTGGCAGAGGGTGCTTCGCCGGGCAGCGCGGACTCGTCGGTTTGCGGCGCAACGGTATCGAAAGGGATCTGCAGGCGTGCCAGAAGTTCGCGGCGGAAGGGCGAGGTAGAGGCAAGAACGAGCAGGCGCGGCATGTTTCAGGCTTGAAAAGGCAGGGTCGAGCATGATATCATCCGCGGCTTTTGTCGCGCGTGCGCCTGTCCGTGTCTGAGTCGATTGCCGGAACAGTCATAGATTGCCTCGAGTTTGCGCGCAGCGGCAGCGTGCTGGAACGCAGCATCGGCTTGGACGAATTGCCTCGCCTGGCAGACGTTCTGGTCGCAACGA
>JADYZH010000021.1 GCA_020853215.1 Sulfuritalea sp.
CTGAATCAATGCTCTCGTTCCAAATCGCTGCACATAATAAGTCGATGATTGACCTCCCCGTGGCTATCCCAGGCCGCGTTTTTAGGAGATCGATCATGAAGGCTTCCACCAGCCGATTCGCCGAACTGCCCTTGGAAAAGTTGATTGACCACGCGTTGTACCAACTGCTCAGGTTGCGCTACAGCAGAAACGCGCTGAAGAGATACCGCACGGTCTGGCAGCATTTCGCCGCGCATTGCCGTGAGGCAGGCAAGGTCGGAGGTTATTCGGAAGAGATGGCCACCGGCTTCATCAAAAAGTATCAGGCGGCACGCAGCGAGCGCTTGACTGCACAAACAGGCTGGCGCCGCCACGTGAACTTTGACGTACTGGTGCTGCGCGCCTTCGCGCTCGAGGGAAGAGTGGATCGCCCCGTGGTGTACAACTCGCAGCTTCACATCCCGCAAACGATGGAGAAGCCGCTAGCCGATTTCGAGCAATTCTGCCGCGAGCGCCTTCATTTGCGGCCGACCTCTCTCAAACAGCGCATGCGGATCGTAGCGGTGTTTCTGAACTACCTGGCGGCGAACGGGATCACCGCTCTCGAACACCTTCAGCCCGCGCAGGTGACCTCCTTCGTCATCTCACGCGGCCCGCAGGGCCCGAGGTCCGCCTCCCGGAGCACGTCCGACCTTCGCAGCTTCCTTCGCTATCTCCTACAGCGCCAGATTGTTAACCGCGACCTCACACAAGTGCTGCCGACCATCCGGGTGCCCTTGGACGGGACCATCCCTTCGGTCTGGGATCCGGAACTACTGCGCAAACTGCTCGACGTGATCGACCGAACTTCGCCCCGGGGCAAGCGGGACTATGCCATCTTGCTGCTGGCCAGCGGCCTGGGTCTGCGGGTAGGCGATATCCGGGCGCTGCGGCTGGACGATTTGAAGTGGGACACAGCCACCATCGAAATCAGGCAGTCGAAGACCGGCGGACCATTGTGCCTGCCGATGTCGGAGGACATCGGCAAAGCGCTGATTGATTACCTGAAGGCAGGCAGGCCCCAGACACCCCATCGCGAAGTGTTCCTCAGAGCGAGGCCTCCCTTCACACCCATTAGCACGGAGAGCCGACTCCACAATGTCATAAGCGAGTGGCGAACGCGAGCGGGAATTGAATTCCGAACGCCGCAGCGCAGCGGCTTGCACTCGTTGCGGCATACGCTGGCGGCGCGGCTTCTGCAGCGGGAAACACCGCTGCATGTCATCTCCGACATCCTGGGTCACGCCACCAGCGCGTCAACCATGATTTATGCCAAGGCGGATGTGGAGTCGCTGCGCGCAGCCGCGCTCGACCCCGAGGAGGTGTGCCATGGCGAATAGCAAATTCCCGTTGCAGTTCCGCAGTGGGGTGGCGCCCCTGATAGAACGGTTGATCCAAGAGAAACAGGCCGTCGGTTACAAGTGTGAGGTTGGCGCCTTGGCGCTGGAGCGTCTTGACCGGTTTCTTGCTAAGAAAGGCCTGACGCAGTGCGAACTTCCCCGTGAGTTGGCCCTTAAGTGGCTTGCCAAGCGGCCTCACGAGAGCGCGGCAAACCATGGCTATCGTGGTCAGACGCTTCGTCGACTCGCCATCTTCATGGTCAAACAGGACTATCCCGCGTACGTTCCGGACCGTCATCTCATGGCGAAAGGAGGAGACGGCGGCTTCACGCCTCGGATCCTGACTCACGCCGAAATACGGCGGGTGCTTCATGTGGCCGACCACATCAAACCCAGCGGGCATTCGCCACTGCGCCATCTGGTCATGCCCGAGATGTTCCGTCTGCTCTACGGCTGCGGTTTGCGGGTGAGCGAGGCCTTGCACCTGAAGGTCGGCGACGTGGATCTTGAGCGCGGTGTGCTGAGGTTGCGCGAAACCAAATTCGGCAAGGACCGCCAGGTTCCTCCGGCGATCAGCCTGGTGCAACGTTTGCAGCGATTTGACCAAGAGTTTGGCCGCCGGCCGGCAAGCGCGTACTTCTTCCCGAACGTGCGCGGCGGCCCGTGGCATATATCGTCGGTCTATTCGTTCTACCGGAAACTCCTGGCACGCAGCGGCATATCGCACGCCGGCCGGGGAAAGGGCCCGCGTGTCCACGACCTGCGCCATACCTTCGCCGTGCACCGCCTGCTGCACTGGTACCGTGAGGGCGCGGAGCTCGACGCCAAGCTGCCGGTGCTTGCGACTTATATGGGTCACCTGGACATCCTGGGGACGCAGCATTACCTGCATTTGACAGCCGAACTGTTCCCCGAGATCACGAGCCGTTCCCAGGCTCACTTCGGCGATGTCATTCCACGGAGGGTCGTGTCATGAAACCCACCGACTTCTCCGCGCACCTGACGCGCTACCTGACCCACCATTTGGCCGCACAACGCAATCTCAGCCCCAACACCATCCGGGCCTACCGCGACGTGTTCACACTGCTGCTGCGGTTCTGTCGGGACCAGCGCGGCATCGCCCTTGAACGGCTCTGCCTGGCACACATCGACAGCAGCCTGGTGGAGGCGTTCCTCGACTATCTGGCTAAGGAAAGGCATGTGTCGATTGGCACACAAAACCAACGCTTGGCGGTATTGCATTCCTTCTTCCGCTATGTCCAGTCCGAAGTCCCCGAAATCATGCTGCAGTGCCAGCGTATCCTAGCCATTCCATTGCAGCGCCAGCCTCACGCCAACGTGGGCTACCTAGTCAAGGAAGATCTTGCCCGGATTCTGGCGCAGCCCGACCTCCGTTCACCGGAAGGGCGTCGGGATGCGGTGCTGTTGAGCGTGCTTTACGACACCGGTGCTCGCGTCCAGGAACTGATCGACCTGGATGTGGGCGACGTGCGGCTGAGTTCCCCGGCGCAAGTGCGGCTCACAGGCAAAGGAAGGAAATCGCGCGCAGTGCCCCTGATGAACGCCACGGTGCAAATCCTGCGCGATTACCTTGGCGAGAATGATCTCGACCGGCCGGAGTGTTCGGACCAGCCGTTGTTCCAGAATCGGCGCGGCACACGCTTCTCGCGCTGGGGCATCCGCTATGTGTTGAACAAGCATGTCCAGGCGGTGCGAAGAGATCATCCCGGGTTCATTCGGTCGGTCAGTCCGCACAGCATCAGGCACACCAAAGGGATGCATCTTCTGCAAAGCGGCGTCTCACTTGAAATCATCCGCGACTTCCTGGGACACGTAGACGTGCAAACCACCCAGATTTACGCGCGTTCGAACCTTGAAATGAAGCGACGCGCGCTGGAGAAAATCGAAGACGGAGTGCCGCCGCCGAAAATTCCGTCCTGGAAGCAGAACAAGACGTTGCTCGATTGGTTGCATTCACTCTAACCACAGGAGTCATCTATGACGCACGTATCCCGGGGCTCAGGTCCCAAGCATGGAAATATTATGTTGCGTTCCCAGCCC
>JADYZH010000022.1 GCA_020853215.1 Sulfuritalea sp.
GAGGCTATGTGCGGCCGCTCGACTTGAAGAACGGTCGCGTGGACATGACCCACGGTTCCGGTGGGCGCGCCATGGTGCAGTTGATCTCGGAACTCTTCGCCAAACACCTCGGCAACGAATATCTCGGCCAAGGCAACGATGGCGCCGTGTTGCCGACGCCGACTATTCACGGCCGGCCCGGCCGGCTGGTGATGTCCACCGATTGCCACGTGGTCTCGCCGCTGTTCTTTCCGGGCGGCGACATCGGCTGCCTCTCGGTGCATGGCACGGTGAATGACGTCGCGGTGATGGGCGCCAAACCGCTGTACCTTGCCGCCGGCTTCATCCTCGAGGAGGGTTTTCCGCTGGCAGACCTCGCCCGCATCGTCGAATCCATGGCCGGCGCGGCGAAGGAAGCCGGCGTGCCGGTGGTGACGGGCGACACCAAGGTGGTCGAGCGCGGCAAGGGCGACGGCATTTTCATCACGACCACGGGTGTCGGCGCGCTGCCTGATGGGCTCGAACTGGGCGGCAGCCTGGCCCGACCGGGCGACGTGATCCTGGTTTCGGGTTCGCTCGGCGACCACGGCGTCGCCATCATGAGCAAACGCGAGAACCTCAGCTTCGACGCACCCATCGTCTCGGATACGGCGGCACTCAACGGCCTGATCGACGCCATGCTTGCGACCGGCGCCGGCCTGCGCTGCCTGCGCGATCCGACCCGCGGCGGCCTGGCCGCCACGCTGAATGAAATCGCCACGCAGTCCGGCGTCGGCATGATGCTCCGCGAGCAGGCGATACCGGTGAAGCCGGTGGTCGCCGCCGCCTGCGAATTCCTCGGCCTCGATCCGCTCTATGTCGCCAACGAAGGCAAGCTGATCGCCATTTGCGCCGGCGCCGATGTCGAGCGGCTCCTCGCCGCCATGCGCGCCCATCCGCTGGGGCGCGGCACGGTGCGGATCGGCGAGGTCATCGCCGACGACCATCATTTCGTTCAGATGACTACGGCCTTTGGCGGCAAGCGCATCGTCGACTGGCTGGCGGGCGACCAGTTGCCGCGCATTTGCTGATGGTCTGCCGATGCGCATCCTGCTCCTGACCCACGCCTTCAACAGCCTGACGCAGCGCCTCGGCGCCGAGTTGCGGGAACGCGGCCATGAAATCTCGATCGAGTTCGACATTGCGGACAGCGTCGCCGAGGAAGCCGTGGCGCTGTTCGGCCCCGATCTGATCGTCGCGCCTTACCTGCGTCGCGCGATTCCCGAGTCGATCTGGAAGCGCCATGTCTGCCTCGTCGTGCATCCGGGCATCGTCGGCGACCGCGGACCGTCGGCGCTCGACTGGGCCTTGCAGGAAGGCGCGGCGGCGTGGGGTGTCACGGTGTTGCAGGCCGAGGCCGAGATGGATGCCGGGCCGGTCTGGGCCACGGCCGAATTCCCGCTGCGCGCGGCAAAGAAGTCCAGCGTCTATCGCAACGAGGTGACACAGGCGGCGACCACGGCGGTGCTGTCCGCCGTCGACAAGTTCGCTGCCGGCCAGAGTCCGACGCCGCTCGCCGCGTGGCCGGATGCGCGCGGCCGGCTGCGGCCCTTGATGAAGCAGGGCGACCGCGGCATTGATTGGCGGCATGACGATAGCGCCACGGTGCTATGCAAGATCAATGCCGCCGATGGCTTTCCCGGCGTCGCCGATTCCCTGTTCGGCCAGCCCTGCCACATTTTCGACGCCTGGCCCGAAAAAGTCGGCGCCGGCGGCACGGCGGGCGAGGTCGTCGCCCGGCGCGAGACTGCGCTGTTGCGGCGCACCGTCGATGGTGCGGTCTGGATTGGCCACGTCAAGCGTCCGGACGGCATCAAGTTGCCCGCTACGCTGGCATTTGCCGCGGAGGCGGTGGCGCTGCCGGAGGCGAAGCTCGATGCCTGGTGGCGCGTCGACCACGCGACCTGGCAGGATATCGCCTATGAGGAATCCGCCGGCGTCGGATTCCTCCACTTCGAGTTCTACAACGGCGCCATGTCGACCGCGCAATGCCGGCGCCTGCGCGCTGCGCTGGCCTGGGCGAAGCAGCGACCGGTCAAGGTACTGGTCTTGCTCGGGGGGGCGGACTTCTGGTCCAATGGCATCCACCTCAACGTGATCGAGGCGGCGAGCCTCGACGACGGGTCGCCGGCCGACGAATCCTGGAACAACATCAATGCGATGAACGACCTTGCACTGGAACTGATCGAAACCGGCGACCAGATCACCGTCGCTGCGCTGGGCGGCAACGCCGGTGCCGGCGGCTGCTTCCTGGCGCGCGCGGCCGACAGGGTCTGGGTGCGCGACGGCGTGCTGCAGAACCCGCACTACAAAAATATGGGCAACCTCCATGGCTCGGAATACTGGACCTACCTCTTGCCGCGCCGGGTCGGCGCGCAGGGCGCGCGCGACATCATGCGCAACCGCCAGCCGCTGACCGCCCGGCAAGCCGTCGCCATCGGCTTCAGCGACGCCTGCCTCGCTGCCGATCCGCCAGCGTATCGCAGCGAGGTGGCCCGGCGCGCCGCCGAACTCGCGGCGGCACCCGACATCGATGCCATGCTCGCCGCCAAGCGCGCGCAGCGCGCACGCGACGAGGCAAAAAAGCCGCTGGCCGCCTATCGCGCCGAGGAACTGGCACACATGCGGCGCAATTTCTACGGTTTCGACCCGAGCTACCACGTCGCGCGCCACCATTTCGTGCGCAAGTCGCTGGCGTCATGGACCCCGCGCCACCTGGCGCGGCATCGCGACCTCGGCTGGAAGGTTTCGGCGTGAAACCCCACGCTCCCCTGACGGTGCTCGTGGTCGACGACGAACCGCGCTCGCTTGAGACCCTGCGCCGCACGCTGGAAGAAGACTTCACGGTCTTTACCGCGGAATCCGCCGAGGACGGCGAAGCCATCATGGCGCGCGAGTTCGTGCATATCGTGCTGTCCGACCAGCGCATGCCGGGCACCCAGGGCGTCGAATTCCTGCGTCGCGTGCGCGACCAGTGGCCGGACACCGTGCGCCTGATCCTTTCCGGCTACACCGATGCCGAGGACATTATCGCCGGCATCAACCAGGCCGGCATCTGGCACTACCTGCTCAAGCCCTGGCACCCGGAACAGCTCGTGCTGACCCTGAAGGGCGCCGCCGAGCTGTGGCGCCTGCAGCAGGAGAACCAGCGCCTGTTGCTGGACCTGCGCGACAGCCCGGAACAAATGGTGCAGCGTGTCGCCAGCCGCCGCGGCAGGCTCATGGCGCGCTCGGGCTTCGACCGGCTCAGCCGCGCCGCCGACAGTCCGCTCAACGCCGTCTGCGGCCTGGCGCAAAAGATCGCCGGGCACGAGCTGTCGGTGCTGATCACCGGCGAATCGGGAACCGGCAAGGAACTGCTGGCGCGCGCGATCCACTTTTCCAGTGAGCGCGCCCAGCGCGCCTTCGTCGTCGAGAACTGCGGCGCCTTGCCCGATACCCTGCTCGAAGCTGAACTCTTTGGCCACAAGAAGGGCTCCTTCACCGGGGCCCACGAAGACCGCATCGGTCTCTTTCAGCAGGCCGACGGTGGCACGCTGTTCCTCGACGAGATCGGCGACACCTCGCCCGCCTTCCAGGTCAAGCTGCTGCGCGCCCTGCAGGAAGGCGAGATCCGGCCGGTGGGCAGCGCGCGCTCGGTGCCGGTGGACGTGCGCATCATCGCCGCGACCAACCGCGACCTCGAGGCCGACGTCGCCAGTGGCCGCTTCCGTCGCGACCTCTACTACCGCATTGCCGGCATCGGCCTGCACATGCCGCCCCTGCGCGAGCGGCCGCAGGACATCCCGCTGATCGTCGGCGCGCTGTTCAAGGAGTCGGCGCTGGCGGGACGGCGCTTTTCCGACGCGGCGATGAAGGCCCTGGGCGCCTACGCCTGGCCGGGCAACGTGCGCGAATTGCAGAATGAGGTGATGCGCGCGCTGGCGCTGGCCGACGCGGACCTGGTCGAGGCCGATGCATTCTCGCCCGCGCTGCGGCGTGCGCCGATGCGCCGCCATGCGGAACTGCCGGACTTCGACCCGGCCGGCGCCAGTCTGAAAGATCTGGTCGATCATTTCGAGGGCCAGGTGCTCACCGCCGCCATGCACCGCCACAAGGGCAACAAGACCCGCGTCGCCGACGAACTGGGCCTGACCCGGGTCGGCCTGCGCATGAAGCTGGCGCGTCTCGGCCTCGCCGGCGGTGAGGCATGAACCTGCTCTGGCTGCAGTCCGGCGGGTGTGGCGGCTGCACCCTGTCGTGGCTGGGCAGCGAGCATGGCTCCCTGTTCCGCGAGCTGGCCGACCAGAACATCGAACTGCTCTGGCATCCAAGCGTGTCCGAGAGCGGCGTCGACGAGGCGCGCGAGCTGATCGCGCGGTGCGCCGACGGCCGTACCCGGGTCGATGTCCTCTGCATCGAGGGTTCGCTGCTGCGCGGGCCGCTGGGTAGCGGCGGCTTCCACCGCTTCGGCGGCGGCGCGCAGCCGATGATCGACTGGGTGCGGCAGATCGCCGCGCGGGCGCGGCACGTCGTCGCCATCGGCAGTTGTTCGGCCTGGGGCGGCATCACGGCGGCGGGGGTGAACCCCACCGACGCCTGCGGCCTGCAGTATGACGGCGAGGCCGCGGGCGGCCTGCTCGGGCCGGGATTCCGCGACGCCGCCGGACTGCCGGTGATCAACGTCGCCGGCTGTCCGCCGCATCCCGACTGGATCACCGAAACCCTGGCGATGCTGGCCCATGGCCGCCTCGGAGCGGCACAACTCGACGACCTGGGGCGGCCGCGTTTTTATGCCGACCAGCTGGTACACCACGGCTGCCCGCGCAACGAATACTACGAGTTCAAGGCCAGCGCCTCACGGCATTCGGAACAGGGCTGTCTGATGGAGCAGCTCGGCTGCAAGGGGACGCAGGCTCATGCCGACTGCAATCAGCGCCTGTGGAACGGCGAGGGCTCCTGCCTGCGTGGCGGCTACGCCTGCATCCGCTGCACCGAACCGGGTTTCGAGGAGCCGGGCCACGCCTTCGAGACCACGCCGAAGGTGGCCGGCATCCCGCTCGGCCTGCCCGCCGACATGCCCAAGGCCTGGTTCATCGCGCTGGCGGCCCTGTCCAAGTCGGCGACGCCGCAGCGGGTGCGCGAGAACGCGCATTCCGACCACCTCCTGCGCGCGCCCACGGTAAAGCGGACGAAAAGATGAGCGTGCGACGCGTCGTCGGTCCCTTCAACCGTGTTGAAGGCGATCTCGAAATCACGCTCGACATTGACGACGGACGGGTAGCCGCGGCCTACGTGAACTCGCCGCTGTATCGCGGCTTCGAGCAGATCCTGCAAGGCAAGCTGCCGGCCGATGCGCTGGTGCTGGTGCCGCGCATCTGCGGCATCTGCTCCGTCGCCCAGTCGGCGGCCACCGCCCTGGCACTGGCCGATGCCGCGGGCACCACGCCGCCGTCCAATGGCCGCCTGGCGGCCAACCTGACCCTGGCGGTGGAGAACCTCGCGGATCACCTGACGCACTTCTACCTCTTCTTCATGCCCGACTTCGCGCGCGAGGAATACAAAAGTCGGCGCTGGTACCACGGCGCGGCGCAGCGCTTTCGCGCCATCGCGGGCAGCGCGCCCAACGAGGTATTGCCGGCACGCGCGCGCTTCATGCAGATGATGGGCCTGCTCGCCGGCAAATGGCCGCACACGCTGGCAGTGCAGCCGGGCGGCTCGACGCGGCCGCTGCAAAGCTCGGAGCTGTTCCGCCTGCAGCGCAGTCTGCGCGAATTTCGCGGTTTCCTCGAACAGGTGACCTTCGGCGCCAGGTTGGAGGAGGTCGCCGCCATCGCCAGTCGCGAGCAACTGGATGCCTGGCACGCGCAGACGGGCGACGGCGACCTGCGCGCCTTTCTCGACATCGCCGTGGACCTCGATCTCTGGCATGTGGGGCGCGGCACTGATCGCTTCATGAGCTACGGCTGCTATCAGGAGCAGGGTCGGCGCCTGTTTCCGGCGGGACTGTGGCATGGGGGCGCGCTGCCGCTCGACATCGCCGGCATCAACGAAGACACCAGCCATGCCTGGTACGCTGCGGCCGGGTTGCCGCAGCATCCGGCCGCGGGCAGCACGCTTCCGGTAGCGGCGAAGGAGGGCGCCTATTCCTGGTGCAAGGCGCCGCGCCTGGCCGGGCAGGTGGTCGAAACCGGCGCCCTGGCGCGCCAAGTGGTGGCCGGCCATGCGCTGGCCCGCGACATGGTCGCTGGCAGCGGCGCCAGCGTCGCCGCGCGCGTGGTGGCGCGCCTGCTGGAACTGGCGCTGGTGCTGCCCGCCATGGAGCGCTGGCTCGGCGAACTGGCGCCGGGCGAGCCCTGGTGCATCACGTCCCAGCTCGCGGACGAGACGGCCGGCGTCGGCCTCGTCGAAGCCGCACGCGGCTCGCTCGGCCACTGGCTGACCGTGCGCCGCGGTCGCATCCACAACTACCAGATCATCGCGCCGACCACCTGGAATTTTTCCCCGCGCGATGGTGCGGGCACGCCGGGCGCGCTGGAACAGGCGCTGGCGGGCCTGCCGGCCGACGCCGCGGCGCCGCTGCCGGCGATCATCCACCACGTCGTGCGCAGTTTCGACCCCTGCATGGTCTGTACGGTGCACTGACTCCGGGCGCAGCATGCGGGGGCGCTCCGTCAGGAAGGCAATGTGGGGAGAGTGGTGGCATCGGCACGCGGGTGGACGGTCAGTCGGCGACGTATATCGCGCCATCAAAAAGGCCATGTTCGCTGCGCCGGTTTGTGCCGGGCCGGGGTGGATTCGGGTTAAGCTATGCCCCGGCGACAGGGTTGCCGGACGCGGCCAGCAGGAAGGCCCTGCAACTTGATGTTTTTCCTTTTAGACGTGAAAATAGTGGCACCATTTTGAAAGCCGAGTATCCGCATGGAACTCCTGGAAATACCTGTCGAAAAGCTGGCCTTCGGTATGTTCGTCTCCAAGCTGGACCGGCCATGGACGGAAACGCCGTTTGCCTTTCAGGGGTTCGTGCTGCAAAAGGACAAGCAGCTTGAGGTTCTCAAGAAATACTGCAAGCATGTCTACGTGGATCCCGAGAAAGCCGTGGTGCAGGACGTCGCCAAGGTCACGGCGGAAGACATCGCGAAAGTTCGCGGCACCACGGTGTACCGGGATGCGGCGAGCGTCGAGCACGAACTGCCGGTAGCGCAGAAGGCTTTCAGCAACACGTCCGCCGTTCTCGGCGAGATCTCGCGTGTGGTGCAAACCGGGAACACCATCGACAGCTCGCGCTCGCACGAGGCCGTGGCGCAGATCACCGCCAGTGTCGTGCGCAATCCGGATGCGATGGCGCTGCTGATCAAGCTGCAGGAAAAAAGCGGCACGACCCTGAGCCGGGCCGCGGAAGTTTCGGTGATGATGACCATCTTCGGCCGCTTCCTGCAGCTGCCGCCGGACCGGCTTGAGATCCTCGGCATGCTGGGACTGCTGCAGGACGTGGGGAAGCTCAAGCTGCCGCCCGAACTTGCCGCGCGCGGGCCGAGCGATGATGCGGAAATGGAGATCTACAAGACGCACGTGATCAATTCGGTGCGCATCCTGAGCGATACGCCGGGCCTGCCGCCGGAGCTGCCCGGGCTTGCCTCGCTGCATCACGAGCGTTTCGACGGTGCCGGTTATCCGCGCGGTCTGAAGGGGGATGCCATTGCGTTTCCCGGACTGATCGCGGCGATCGTCGATACCTTCGACACGCTGACCGCGCCGAAGCCGCTTGGCCAGGGGCTGTCGCCGGCCAACGCGCTGAGCGCGATCTACAAGGAGCGCGGCCGGCAGTTTCACCCGGCGCTGGTCGAGCAGTTCATCCAGTGCGTCGGCGTTTTCCCGGTCGGCTGCCTGGTCGAGATGAACAGCGGCGAGGTGGCCGTCGTGATCGCCCAGAACATGGTGCGGCGCATGCAGCCGCGCATCATGATCGTCAGGGACATGAACGGCAATCCGCTGCGGCCCTACAAGATGCTGGACCTGATGAAGGAGCCCAAGGTCAGGCCCGACGAACCCTACCGTATCCAGCGCTCCCTGGAATACGGTTCCGTCGAAATCGACCCCAGAGAGCTGTTTCTGTGAGCGAGGCCGAACCGGTCTCGGCGGCTGCGCCCGGCGGCGAAGCTGCTGCTGCCGCACCCTTCATCGACGCGTTGCGCGCCCGGGTCGCGGAAAGGCAGGCCGACGGCGGACATCTTGCCGTGCTGCTCATCGAATGCGGCGTGGTCGGCCGCATCGACGCGGTGTGGGGCTACCAGGTGGGCGATTCGGTGCGCGCGCGCGTCGCGGGATTGTTGCGTGCCGACGTGCTGCGCCCGGACGATCTGCTGGGCGAGTTGGGCCGGGACGATTTCGCATGCGTGCTCTCCATCGTGGATAGCCCCGCCGTGGCGATGCTGGCGGCGACAAAGTCGTTGCGGGCTCTGGGCGCCCCGTTCTGGATTGGCGAGGACGAAATCTATGCCAGTCCCGCGATCGGAATCGCCATGTTTCCGGAGCATGGGGAGGAGGCGGAAACCCTTCTGCAGCGCGCCAAGAGCGCCTGTGCCCTGGCCCGCGACCTGGACGGCAGCATCGCCGACTACGGCGAAGACCGCGACCATCTCGCGGCATCCAGGCTTCTGTACGAAAACCGTTTGCGCAGCGCCGTCGCCGAAGATGCGATCAACCTGATTTTCCAGCCGCAATATGATTTGCGGCTGGGCCAGGTGATGGGGGCGGAAGGCCTGCTGCGCTGGCGCGATCCGGCGCTCGGCATGATTCCCGCGCTGGATGCGTTCGTTGCGGCGGAGTCGGCCGACGTGGTCATCCAGCTGGTCTCCTCGATACTGAACCGGGCGCTGCGCAACATCTCCGAGTTCCGCTACAGTGCCGGGCTGGATCTGCGGGTCGGCGTCAAGTTGCCGGCGCGCGTGTTGCGGCACCCCGAACTCATCGAAGTCGTCGAGCGCGCACTCGGCACCTGGAGCAGGCGGCCGGGTACGCTGATCCTCGAGATCGGCGAGACCTCGGTACTCGGTGCGGAGCCGGCGACGCGAACGACTCTCGGCCGCCTGAAGGAACTCGGCGTGAAACTGTCGATCGACGATCCGGGCATGGCATTTTCATCGCTGTTCTGGCTGGCGACCCTGCCATTCCAGGAAATCAAGATCGATGTTGCGGCGGGAAGCGACATCGCCGCCGGGTTGAAGTCGGAGCGCATCCTGCAGTCGATCATCGAACTTGCCCATCACCTGAGGCTTGCCGTGGTCGCTGTCGGCGTCGCCGACGATGCGGCGGCGGCCCGGCTCAAGGAACTGCGCTGCGACTTCATGCAGGCGGACTACAAGGGCCCGGCGCTCGCTCCGGCTGACTTCGTTGCGCGTTTCGGGGTCAAGGAAGACTGAAGCCCGGCGCGATGCGTGGCCATGGGCCGGCTGACCCGGCGTGGGGTACAGTGCGGTGATGGACGACGAATCCTTATCAGGGTCGGGCATTGCGGCGGACGCCAAGCCGGAGGAGCCGCGTTCGGCACTCACGGTCGAGATGCTTGCCGCGGCCGCGGGGGCTTCGGCAGAGGACGGCATCTGGCTCGACGTGATCCGCAAGATGGACGAGGTCTATAACGACCTGCTGCAGTACGAAGTCGCGCTGGAGGAAAAGAACGCGACGCTGGAGGATACCCAGCAGTTCATTTCATCGGTGCTGACCTCGATGTCGGACCTGCTGATCGTCTGCAGCCGCGCCGGCGTGATCGAAAGCGTGAATGCCGCGCTGGCCTCGCTGCTCGGCGTCGAGGCCGACGCGCTGCACGGGCGTCCGGTGTTCGACCTGTTCGCCGACGACGAGTCGCGCCAGCGTGCCGGACGACTCTTTGCCGACCTGGGCGGGCAGGCGGTGGAAGATGTCGAGATGCAGCTGAAGGCCGCCAACGGCAGCGCCATCCCGGTATCGCTCAACTGCACGCCGCGCTTCAACGGCGTTGGCAAGATGCTCGGCCTGGTCATCACCGGCCGTCCCGTGGGCGAACTGCGCCGCGCCTACCAGGCGCTGCGGCGCGCTCACGAGGACCTCAAGACCACCCAGCAGCAGCTGATCCATTCCGAAAAAATGGCTTCCCTGGGCCGCCTCGTTGCCGGCGTCGCCCACGAACTCAACAATCCGATCAGCTTCGTCTACGGCAACACGCTGGCCATGAAGCGCTATGCCGAGAGGCTGGCACGCTATCTCGCCGCGATTCACGGCGACATGCCGCGCCAGGAGCGCGAAGCCCTGCGCGGCGAATTGCGCATCGACCGCCTGCTCGACGACCTGCCCTCGCTGATCGACGGCACGGTCGAAGGCGCCGAGCGCACGCGCGACATCGTCGATGCCCTCAAGCGCTTCTCGGCCCCCGATCGCGACGAGCGGCGCCCCTTCGACCTGGTCGAGGTCATCGAACGCGCCGTGCAGTGGGTGGCCAAGGCCACGGCAAACCAGTTCGAGGTCAAGCTCGACCTGCCACCCGCGCTCGACGTTCTCGGTTCGCCGGGGCAGGTGCAGCAGGTGGTCATGAACCTGGTGCAGAACGCCGCCGATGCCACGGAAAACGCCCGTGAGCGGCGGCTGGAAATCACCGGGCGCAGCGAAGACGGGCAGGCGCTGATCGAGTTTCGCGACAGCGGCCCGGGGATCGCGGCCGCCAACCTCGACAAGCTGTTCGACCCCTTCTTCACCACCAAGCCGGTCGGGCGCGGCACCGGCCTCGGCCTGGCGATCAGCTACGGCATCGTCGAGCGCCATGGCGGAAAACTTGCGGCGGACAACCATCCCAGGGGCGGTGCGCTGTTCACCCTGCGCTTGCCGCTGGCATGAGTGGGTCCATCGATCCCGGCTGCGTGCGGCTGCGGCTGGCTGTCGAAGCCGGGCGGGTCGCCGCCGTCGCCGTTGCCAGCGAACGCCCGCGGGTCGCCGAGGTCCTGCGCGGTCGGGAAGCCGATTCGGCGGTGAAACTGGTACCGCTGTTGTTCGCGCTGTGCGGCAAGGCGCAGGGGCGTGCGGCGGAACTGGCGCTGGCCGCGGCGCGCGGCCGGGAATGCGCGGCGCATCTCGATCCGGCGGTCCAGGTCGAGGTTGCGCGCGAACATCTCTGGCGCTGGCTGCTCGACCTGCCGCCGCTGCTGAGCCTGCCTGCCGACCCCGAGGAGTTCGCCCGGCTTGGACGCGGCATCGCCAACGGGCAGCGCGGCAGCCTTGCCGAATTTCTGGCCGGCGAGCGCATCGCGGCGTTGCGCCGCCGCCTCGAGGAAATGGACGATCCGGCCGAAGCCGGGCGTCGCCTGCTGCCGTCGGCGGATGCCGCGGCATCGCTGGCGTGGTGGCCGCAATTCGATGCCGGGTTTTGTGCCGGGCCGCTGTGGCAGGGCCGTGCCGCCGAAACGGGCGCCATCGCGCGGCGCGGGAGCGCGTCGGCGCCGGGTGCGTTTGCCGCGCGCTGGCTGGCGCGCCTCGAAGAACTGCGCGACTGGGCGCACGGCCGCGAAAAAGTCGGCGCCGGCGGCACGGCGAGCGCGGCGCAAGCGACGTCCGGACGCGGCCGTGCGCTGGTCGAAACGGCGCGTGGCCTGCTGATGCACGAGATCGCGCTCGACGGTGAGCGCATCGCCGATTACTTCATCGTCGCGCCCACGGAATGGAACTTCCATCCGCAAGGCCCGATTGCGGGTTGGCTCAATGGCCGCGACGCCGGCAACCGGGAGGCGCTGAACGCCTTTGCCGCGCGTGCCGTGGCCGCGCTCGATCCCTGCGTGCGCTGGGAACTTGAATTATCGTAAGGCCGGCTTCAGCCGACCGAGGGTGAGTGGCACGTAGGGCCGGCTTCAGCCGGCCAAGGGTGAGTGGCAGACTGAAGTCTGCCCTACGTCTGCCCTACGTCTGCCCTACGTCTGCCCTACGTCCGTCCTTATCGCAGAGGCTCAAGGCCACCGCCTCGGCGACCTTGATGCCATCCACCGCCGCCGAAAGGATCCCGCCGGCGTAGCCGGCGCCTTCGCCGGCGGGATACAGCCCCCGCGTATTCAGGCTCTGGAAGCTCTCGTCGCGGGTGATGCGCAGCGGCGACGAGGTGCGCGTTTCGACGCCGGTCAGCAGCGCATCGTCCATGGCGAAGCCGGCAATCTCGCGGCCGAAGGCCGGCAGCGATTCGCGTAGCGCCGCGACTACGTAATCCGGCAGGCACAGCGCCAGATCGGTCATGCGCACACCGGGCGTATAGGAGGGCAGCACCGCGCCAAGTCCAGTCGACGCCCGCCCGGCAAGGAAATCGCCGACGCGCTGCGCCGGGGCCTTGTAATCGCCGCCACCGGCCTCGAAGGCGAGGCTTTCCCAATGGCGCTGGAAGGCAATGCCGGCCAGCGGGTCGGTGTCACCGCCGGGGAAGTCGGCCGGAGTGATGCCGACCACGATGGCGCTGTTGGCGTTGCGCTCGTTGCGCGAATACTGGCTCATGCCGTTGGTGACGACGCGGCCCGGTTCGGAAGTGGCTGCGACCACCGTGCCGCCCGGACACATGCAGAAGCTGTAGGCCGAGCGGCCGTTCGCGCAGTGGTGCACCAGCTTGTAATCCGCCGCGCCGAGCAGCGGGTTGCCGGCGTTGGGGCCGAAGCGGGCGCGATCGATCAATGACTGCGGATGCTCGATGCGCACGCCGATCGAAAACGGCTTGGCTTCGACCTGCACGCCGCGCGCATGGAGCATCCCGAAGGTGTCGCGCGCGCTGTGGCCGACCGCCAGCACGACGTGCGTGGCGGCGATGAATTCACCGCCGGCCAGGCGCAGGCCGCGCACCTGTCCCTTGTCGATGTCGATCTCCTCGACCCGGCTGCCGAAGCGGATTTCGCCGCCCAGCGCCTCGATTTCGGCGCGCATGTTCTCCACCATGGTCACCAGCTTGAAGGTGCCGATGTGCGGCTTGCTGACGTAAAGAATTTCCGCCGGAGCGCCGGCCTTGACGAATTCCGTCAGCACCTTGCGCCCGCGAAATGCCGGGTCCTTGATCTGGCTGTAGAGCTTGCCGTCGGAGAAGGTGCCGGCGCCGCCTTCGCCGAACTGGACGTTCGACTCGGGATTGAGCTGGCCCTTGCGCCACAGCCCCCATGTGTCCTGGGTGCGTTCGCGTACCGCCTTGCCGCGTTCGAGGATCAGCGGGCGAAAACCCATCTGCGCCAGGATCAGTCCGGCGAACAGGCCACAGGGGCCGCTGCCGATCACCACCGGTCGCGCCGGCAGGGCGGTGGCCGGCGCCCGGGCCACGAAGCGGTAGGAGGTATCCGGCGTCGGCCCGACATGGCGGTCGCCGCGCAGCCGTTTGAGTATCGCTGCCTCGTTGTTCACCTCGACATCCAGCGTGTAGATGAAAGCGATCGCCGACGGTTTGCGCGCGTCGCGGCCGCGGCGGAAGATCGTGTAGCCGACGAGCTCGTCCGCCGCGATCGCCAGTCGTTTCAGGATCGCGTTGCGCAAGTCGTCGACCGAGTGGTCGAGCGGGAGTTTGAGTTCGGTGAGTCGCATTGCCGTATCGCCGCGGGCGGTGGCGAAAAGGCTGACATTCTATCTTTCCGGGGCGCTTTGCCCCGGACGGCGGGTGGCGTTTCCGGGAGCTTCAGTGCCGGATGCGGTAAAAGTCGGCGCCCGCGATACGGCGATCCCGGGCGCCGCTCAGGCGACGCCGTCGCGCGCCGAACGACGGTGGAGCCAGAGCAGCGCGGTCGCCAGCGCGGTCATGGCGACGATGGGCAGGGCGTAGGTGTTGAGGCTGGCCCAGCCGGTGCTGGTGACCAGCACGCCCGATGACAGCGAGGTGAGTCCCTGCACGCCGAGCACGAGGAAATCGTTGGTGCCCTGCACCTTGGCCTTTTCCTCGGGGCGATAGGTTTCGGTGAGCAGCGTGGTGCCGCCGATGAACAGGAAGTTCCAGCCGATGCCGAGCAGCACCAGTGCCCACCAGAAGTGCATCAGCGTGACGCCGGACAGCGCGATGCCGATGCAGAGGAACATCAGCGCGGCGCCGACGCCGAGGATGGTGAGCACGCCGAAACGCTTGATCAGGTCGCCGGTGAAGAAGGATGGCGCGAACATGCCGATGACGTGCCACTGCAGGATAAAGGCGGTGTCGGCAAAGGGCAGGCCGCAGATGTCCATCGCCAGCGGCGTCGCCGTCATTAGCAGGTTCATCACGCCGTAGCCGCAGGCGGCAGCCAGCACGGCGACGACGAAGGCGGGCTGGCGCGCGATCCGGTGCAGGGGACGGCCGACGGCCTTTTGGTCGGCGACCGACAGCGGCGGAATGTCCAGCCGGCTGGCGATCAGCATGGATATGGCCGCGAAGCCGACCAGCGCACCGTAGCTGGCGAGGTAGGTCGGTTCCAGCAGGGTGCGCGTCAGTTTGCCGACCTCCGGGCCGATCACGCCACCGAGGATGCCGCCGGCCAGCGTCAGCGAAATCGCCTTGCCCTTCCAGTCGAGCGGCGCGGCATCGGCGGCGGCGAAGCGATATTGCTGGCCGAAGGCGTTGTAGATGCCGGCGAACACGGTGCCGAAACAGAGCAGCCAGAAACTGCCGATGCTCACGGCAAAGGCCGAGATCAACGCACCGAGCATGCCGATGCCGGCACCGAGCATGAAACCGGCGCGGCGCCCATACCGCTTCATGAAAAAGGCGGCGGGCAGGGCCGCCAGCGCGCCGCCGATCACATACGTGGTGAGCGGCAGGGTGGCCAGGCGCTTGTCGGTGGCGAGTTGCAGGCCGAGCAGGCCGTTGATGGCAACCAGCATGATGCCGTTGGTCAGCAGCAGGGCCTGCGCTGCGGCAAGCAGCGCCACGTTCTTGCGGTGGCTCATGCCGGCAGGGGTTCGATCAGCGCGCGGTAGGCATGCCAGGTGGCATGGCCCACCAGCGGCATGGTGACGATCAGGCCGACGAAGCCGAGGGCGATGCCGAGGGCGGTCAGCAGGGTAATCAGCGCACCCCAGACCAGCATCACCGGCAGGTTTCGTGTCAGCGCCAGAAAGCTTGCCAGCATGGCGGTGACCGTATCCCTGTTGCGTTCCAGCATCATCGGGATGGAAACCACCGAAAAAGCAAACACCAGGCCGGCGAAGAAGCCGCCCACGGCAAGGTAGGCCAGCAGGAACTCGATGTTGTCAAACTTGAGGATCTGCGTCATGAAGCTGCCCAGGGTAGGCATGCCGCCCTGGTAGAACAGGGCGAAGATCACCAGCGAAGCACGCGCCCAGACCAGATAGATGACGATCAGGATCAGCGAGTAGATGCCGAAGCAGCCGATGTTCCGCTTCCAGACCGCAAGCGTGGCGGCCAGGCTGAGTGGTTCGCCCGCTTCGCGGCGGCGCGAAAGTTCGTAAAGGCCGAGCGCAAGAAACGGTCCGAGCAGCATGAACCCGGCGGTGACGGCCGTGACCAGTTGCACGGCATGGCGAAAGGCGAGGAAGAGCAGCAAACCGCCGGCGGCAAAGCACAGGCCGTAGAACAGGCTGGCGATGCCGCCGGCCTTGAAGTCGCCGGCGCCGCGCCGCAGCCACTCGAATGGCGCAGACAACGGCAAGCCGCTGCGGATCACCGGAAACGGGGGATGTTGCTGCCGGGGCGCTTCCACGCGGGTCAGGCAATGAAGCCGCGCAAAGCGTCCAGCACCGCATCCGGCTGTTCGGCCATCAGCGC
>JADYZH010000023.1 GCA_020853215.1 Sulfuritalea sp.
GCGTCAAGGCTTCTTGTAGGTATCCAGGTTGATGCCTTCGCGTGCCATGGCGGCGGCGATCGCCGGCGCCGCCGCGAGCTTTTCGGCAAACGCCTTGTAGGCCGGCAGGGTATCCGGATCGATGCCCACGAGGCCGCCCCAGCGCAGGAACACCAGCGCATAGGCATCGACGAAGGACAGCCGCTCGCCGAGCAGGAAGGGCGCGGCATGGGCCGTCATGGCCTGGATGCGTTCCAGGTGCTCGCGGAAGGACGCCAGCGCGGCCTGCCTGAGTTCGGCCTGCGCCGCTTCGCTCGCGACGAAATTGCCGGGACGGTAAATGCGCGTGAAGGTGGGGTGCACCGTGTTGTTCATCCAGGCGAAGTGCGACATGGCCTGGGCGCGCTGCCAGGGCTCGGCGGGCAACAGCCCGGCCTGCGGAAAACCCCGGTCGAGGTAGTCGCAGATCGCCACGATCTGGTTCAGGGCCCTGCCCTCGTCCACCAGCACCGGGACCAGGCCCAGCGGGTTCATCGCCAGGTATTCGGGCGTGCGCTGCTCGCCCTTGTGCAGCTTTACCGACTGCGCCTCGAAGTCCTCGCCGGTGGCAGCCTTGATCGCTTCCAGTCCGACATGGGGTACGAAGGAACAGGCGCCGGGGCCGTAGTAAAGCTTCATCATGAGATGTCTCCTGGGTGGTTGCGACGGAAAGCGCGTCGGCTGTTGATGGGTCGGTGGCCGGAGGCCGCGCGGACGTCGAATGGTAGCGCATGTACGCCGCCGCCGCGCCTTTGCCGCCACCGCGCGCCACCGCACAATTTGCCCGCCGTAGCCGTTTTGCGCCAAACTGCCGCCATGGACTCCCATCTCACCGACATCAGTCGCGTCATCCAGCTGGCGGTTGCGCCGGTTTTCCTGCTCACCGCGATCGCCACGCTGATCAACGCGCTGAACACGCGGCTGGGCCGCATTGTCGACCGCCGTCGCGTGGTGCAGGAGCGTCTGCCGGCGCAGTCGGGCGATGCCGTCGCGGCCGCGCAGGCCGAGATCGGCATGCTGGTGCGACGCAGCCAGCAGGTGTATTACGCGATTTTCTGCGCCGTGCTCTCGGCCCTGCTGGTCTGCCTGGTGGTGGCCGGCGCCTTCCTCGGCGCCCTGCTCGGCGTCGACCTGGCGCGCAGCGTGGCGGCGCTGTTCATCGCCGCGATGCTGGCGATGATCGCGGCGCTCGGCTTGTTCCTGCGCGAGGTCTTCCTCGCGGTACGTTCGGGAACGCACAACAAGCCGTGAGCCGGGCCGGATGCGCCACCTGATCGCGACACTGGCCCTGGGGCCAATCCTCATGGCGCAGGGGCGCCATGTGCGGCGCACGGTGCCCGAACTCCCCGAACCGGAAGGACCGCGCAGCGGGATCGCCGGCAGCGGTCCGCTGCTGCGCCTGCTCGTCGTCGGCGATTCGGCCGCGGCCGGGGTCGGCGCAGCGACGCAGGACGAGGCGCTTTCCGGCCAGCTCGCCGTGGCGCTGGCGCCGACTTTTCGGCTGCACTGGACGCTGCTGGCCTTCACCGGTGCCACCACCGCCGACATGCTCGATCGCCTGCGCCGCGAAGCCGCCGAGCGCTTCGACGTGGTCGTGACATCGCTCGGCGTGAACGACGTCACCGGCAGCCGTTCGCTCGCCACCTGGCGGCGGCAGCAGGAGCAACTGGTCGAGCTGCTGGCCGCCCGCTTCGGTGCGCGCCTCATCCTCTTGAGCGGGCTGCCGCCGATGCATCGTTTCCCTGCCCTGCCGCAACCGCTGCGCTGGTACCTCGGCAGCCGCGCGCGCGATTTCGACCGCGTGCTGGCGGAGGTCGCGGCGCGCCGGCCCGGTTGCGAATTCCTCGCCCTGGGCCATGAGATGATGGACACCTCCGCCATGGCCGGCGACGGCTTCCACCCCGGTCCGCCGATCTACGCGCTCTGGGCGCGCGCGGCGGCACAGCGGATCGACAACTGCACGCAGGAGAAACCATGATCGACCTCTATTACTGGACCACCCCCAACGGCCACAAGGTCACGCTCTTCCTCGAAGAGACCGGGCTGCCCCATCGCATCGTGCCGATCAACATCGGCAAGGGCGAGCAGTTCGCCGCCGACTTCCTCAAGATCGCGCCGAACAACCGCATCCCGGCCATGGTCGACCACGCCCCGGCCGACGGCGGCACGCCGATTTCGCTGTTCGAATCCGGCGCCATCCTGCTCTACCTCGCCGACAAGACCGGCAGGTTCATCGCCCGCGACCTGCGCGGGCGCAACGAAACCCTGCAGTGGCTGTTCTGGCAGATGGGCGGCCTCGGCCCGATGGCCGGGCAGAACCACCACTTCACGCAATACGCGCCGCAACCTATCCCCTACGCCATCGAGCGCTACACCAAGGAAACCGCGCGCCTCTACGCCGTGCTCGACAAGCGCCTGGCCGACCGCGAGTTCATCGCCGGAGACTATTCGATCGCCGACATGGCCTGCTATCCGTGGATCGTGCCGCACAGGAAGCAGGGCCAGAACCTCGACGACTTCCCGCACCTCAAGCGCTGGTTCGGCACCATCCGCGAACGGCCGGCGACGCAGCGCGCCTACGCGCTGGTGGAAAGCATCAACCCGGCGCCGGTGGTGGACGAGGCGGCGAAGAAAGTCCTCTTCGGCCAGGATGCGGGCACGGTGCGCCCGGGCTGAGCCCGGGCCCGCCCCGCGTCAGCCCGGCGCGCCGCGCAGCGCCTCCGCCAGCAGCGCGGTGCAGGCATACACCGCGTCGATGCAGGGCGTCGGCGTTGCGGTGAGGCGGCCAAGTTCGCGCACCGAACCGACCAGGGCTTCGAGCTCCAGTTCGCACCCCGCTTCGACATCCTGCAGCATCGAGGTCTTGTGCGCACCGACGCGCTCGGCGCCGGCGATGCGCTTTTCCAGCGGGACGCGGAATCGCGCACCGAGTTTCTCGCCTATGGCCTGCGCTTCGCGCATCATGTCCGCCGCGAGTTCGCGGGTCGGCGGAAAGCGGCAGATGTCGACCATGGTGGCGCGGGTCAGCGCGCTGATCGGGTTGAAGCTGAGGTTGCCCCAGAGCTTGAGCCAGATTTCGGAGCGGATGTCGGACGTGACCGGTGCATCGAACCCGGCACCCGCCAGGACCTGCGTTACGGCCGCCAGGCGCCCGCTACGGCTGCCGTCGGGTTCGCCGAGGGTGAGGCGATTGCCTTCGACGACCTTGATCACTCCCGGCGCAAGCCGCACCGAAGCAGGATAAACCACGCCGCCGATGACCCGTTCGAACTCGATGCCGGCGGCGATGCTGCCGTCGCCATCGACCGTTTCGAGGGTGCGTCCCTGCCAGGGTCCGGCCAGTCCCTGAAAGTACCACCAGGGAATGCCGTTCTGCAGCGTCACCACGACCGTGTCGGCGTGAAACAGGCTGCGCATTGCGGGCAGCACGTCCCTGACCTGGTAGGCCTTGACCGCCAGCAGAATGACGTCCTGCGGCCCGGCCTCGGCGAGGGACACGGCCTTGATCCGGGCGGCATGGAGCTCGCTGCCGTCGACCTCGATCAGCCGCAACCCGTGGGCGCGAATCGCAGCGAGCTGCTCGCCGCGGTCGATGCAGACGACATTCTCGCCGGCGCGCGCGAGGCGCGCGCCGAGGTAGCCGCCGACGGCACCGGTACCGACAATGGCAATCTTCATCGACGTCCTTCCATCCGACCCGTCCGCCACCGCGCCGCTAGGTCAGCAAGCCGTGCAGCATCTTGCTCGCCAGCAGTGCGAGGAAGCCGCCGAAGGCGCGCTTCAGCTGTTTCACCGGCAGCTTGTGGGCGGTTTTTGCACCCAGCGGCGCGATCAGCATGCTCATCGCCACCACGCCGATAAAGGCGGGCAGGTAGATATAGCCGAGCGAATATTCCGGCAGGCCGCCGATTTTCATGCCGCTGACGATGTAACCGACGGTGCCGGCCACGGCGATCGGAAAGCCCAGCGCCGCCGAGGTGCCGACCGCCTGGTGGATCACCACGTTGCAGAACACCATGAAGGGAATCGAGAGGAAGCCGCCGCCGGCGGCGACCAGGCTCGACACGATGCCGATCAGCGTGCCGGCGACGACCATGCCGGGCGTTCCCGGCAACTGGCGGTGCGGCTTGGGCTTGAAGTCGAGCACCATCTGGATCGCGGCGTAATACACGATGGCGGTAAACACCATGGCCAACGGACGCGTCGGCACCCAGGTGGCGATGAAGGACCCGCCAAGCGTGCCGATCACCAGCCCGGGGGCAAAGCTTTTGACGATGTCCCAGCGCACGGCACCGTGGCCGTGGTGGGCGCGCATGCTGGAAATCGAGGTGAACACGATGGTCGCCATCGATGTCCCCAGCGCCAGGTGCATGGTGTGCTCGAGCGGAAACTGCTGCGCCGTGAACAGCATGAACAGCAGCGGCACGATGGTCAGCCCGCCGCCGACGCCGAACAGGCCGGCGACGAAGCCGGCAAAGATGCCGAGCAGCGGATAGGCCAGCCACCAGAGCGTCATTTGTTCACCTTGCCGATCAGCTTACCTGTGATGAATTTCCATTCCGCCGGATCGACCGGCGTGATCGACAGGCGGTTGCCGCGCTGCAGGACGCGCATGTGCTGAAGCTCGGGATGCGCGCGCAACTCGTCGAGCCCGACCAGGCGCGTCTTCCTGACGATGCGCACGTCAACGTTGATCCAGCGTGGCTCCTCCGGCGTCGATTTCGGGTCGTGATAGGGACTTTTCGGGTCGAACTGGGTGCGGTCTGGATAAGCGGTCGAGGCGACTTCGGCCAGCCCCGCGATGCCCGGCTCGGGACATGAAGAGTGATAGAAGAGAACGCCGTCGCCGACTCGCATCTGGTCGCGCATGAAGTTGCGCGCCTGGTAGTTGCGCACGCCCCACCAGTCGACGGTCTGTTTCGGCATCGCCAGCACATCGTCGATGCCGACCACGCCGGGTTCCGTCTTCATCAGCCAGTA
>JADYZH010000024.1 GCA_020853215.1 Sulfuritalea sp.
CGACGATCTTGCCGGCGTCCATCACCATGATGACGTCGGCCTTTTCGATGGTCGATAGCCGGTGCGCGATCACCAGCGTCGTGCGCCCCTTCATGACGCGATCCAGCGCCGCCTGGATGTGGCGTTCGGACTCGGTATCGAGCGCCGAAGTCGCCTCGTCGAGGATCAGGATCGGCGCGTCCTTCAATAGCGCCCGGGCGATCGCCAGGCGCTGGCGCTGGCCGCCGGACAGCAGCACGCCGTTCTCGCCGACCAGGGTGTCGAACCCCTGCGGCAACTGTTCGATGAATTCGCGGGCGAAGGCTGCGTCCGCCGCGCTTTCTATCGCGGCGCGCGGCGCGCCGGCGAGGTCGCCGTAGGCGATGTTGTTGGCCACGGTGTCGTTGAATAGGGTCACCTGCTGCGTCACCACGGCGACATGGCGGCGCAGGTTGCGCAGGGTGAATTGCTCAACATCAATGCCGTCGATCAGGATCTGCCCGTCGGCGTGGTGGTAGAAGCGCGGGATCAGGTTGGCCAGCGTGGTCTTGCCGCTGCCGGAGCGCCCGACCAGCGCCACCATCTGCCCCGGTTCGATGGCGAAGCCGATGTCGTCCAGCACCTGCCGCTCGCCGCCGGGATAGGCGAAGGAAAGGTTGCGCACCTCGACCCTGCCCTCGACCCGCTCCCGCGTTACCGTCCCGGCATCGGCCTCGGGCGGCTCATCGAGCTGCTGGAAGATGCTGTCGGCCGCGGCGAGGCCCTTCTGTATCGTCGAGCTGACCTCCGAGAGCTGGCGGATCGGCTTGGGCAGCAGCCCGGCGGCCGTGATGTAGGCGACCAGGTCGCCCGGCGAGGCATCGCCGCGCAGCCACAGCACGAGGAAGAACATCGTGCCCATGGCACTGAAGATCAGCAGCTGCAGCAGGGGCGTGTAGATCGCGCCGGTCCGCGTCATGCGCAGCTGCCGCTCCATGTTGTTGCGGCTGGCGTCCTGGAAGCGCCCGCGTTCGTAGGGCTCGCCGCCGAAGCTGCGCACCACGCGGTGACCGTGGATGGTCTCCGAGGCGACGTGCGTCACGTCGCCCATCGCCACCTGGATCTTCCGCGCCTGCTTGCGGAACTTGCGGCTGGCGGAAACCACCATCAGGCCGATCACCGGCAGGATGGCGACCATCACCAGGGTCAGCTTCCAGTTGGCCCAGAGCAGGTAGGCGAAGAGGAAGATCACCGTCAGCCCCTCGCGGATCACCACCTTGATGGCATCGGTGGCGGCGCCGGTCACCATCGTGACATTGAAGGTGATGCGCGAGATCAGGTGGCCGGAATTGTTCTGGTCAAAATAGCGGTCGGGCAGGGTCAGCAGGCTGTTGAACAGGGCTACGCGCAAGTCATGCACGACCCCCATCGACACCCGCGCCAGGAAGAAATTGCCGAGGTAGGAGCCGATGCCCTGCCACAAGGCGATCAGCACCACCAGCAGCGGCACCGCGTGCATCATCTGGAGGCCGCGCAGCAGGGGGATGTTGCCAAGCGTCGCGGCCTGCGGATCGACCAGGCCATCGACGAAATACTTGAGCACCGCCGCCAGCATCGGCTGTGCCGAGGCGAAGATGACGTAGCCGAGGATGCTGGTGGCAAACAGCCCGGCATAGGGCTTGACGTAGCCCAGCAGGCGGAAGTAGATGGTCAGGCTGGAACTGGCGTGCGTGTCGGGAAGGGGCATGTGCAGGCCGCACGGCGTGAACGGTGCCGCATACTAGCATGGGCATGGTCTAGAATGCCCATCCCCGACCCGGAAACCGCCCCGTGCAGACCCTTTCCCACGACGCCTACCTCGCCTTGCGCGCCGATGCCACGGTGCTCGAACGCGACCTGCACGGCGACAAGGTGCTGCAACTGGCGGACGGCAGCTACCTCAAGCTGTTCCGCCGCAAGCGGCTGATTTCGTCGGCAGCCTGGTATCCGTATGCGCAGCGTTTTGCCGACAACGCCCTGATACTCCAGGCGCGCGGCATCCCCTGCCCCGTAGTTGGCGCCACCTACCGCATCCCCGCCATCAAGCGCGATGCGGTGCGGTATGCCCCGCTGGAGGGCAAGTGCCTGCGCCAGATCATCCGTGACGGCGAGGACAGGTCCGGCTTGCGCGCGCTGCTCGGCCGCTTCGTCGCCCGGCTCCATGCCGACGGCATCTACTTCCGCTCACTCCACCTCGGCAACATCGTCCTCTCGCCGGCGGGCGCGCCGGGGCTGATCGACATCGCCGACCTGCGGGCCAGGCACGGTCCGCTCTCCCCCTACCTGAGGCGCCGCAACATGCAGCAGCTGCACAAGGATCCCGCCGACCATGCCTGGCTCGACGCCTCCAGCGAAGTCGAGGACGCCTACCGCGCCGCCGGCGGGCGGCAACCATGACACAAACATCCACCGGGGCCGTTCCCGTCCGCCCGCCCTGCCCGGTGTGCGGCAGTGCCGCCCACTACGAGTACAGCGGCCGCGACCTGATGTACGACCTGCGCCTGCGCTACGACTACTTCGCATGCCCGGCCTGCGCCTGCGTGTTCCAGCATCCGATGCCGGACATGGCGACGATCGCCACGTTCTACCCGGACGACTACATGGTGTTCGACCAGGAGCAGGGGAAACGCACGCGCGACATCGGTCCTTTGCGCCTGGCCCTGTTGCGCCGCATGCGCGGTTACGCGCACCTTTCCGTCGCGCTGCCGTATCGCGTTCTGGCGGCCATGATCTCGCCATTTCAGCAGTTGACCACGCCGGCATGGGAAGGCGGCGGCCGGATGCTGGATGTCGGTTGCGGCAACGGCCGTTTCCTCAACAGCATGCGCATTTTTGGCTGGGCCGTGGAGGGCGTCGAATTCAGCCAAGCCGGCGTCACGGCGGCCCGCCTGAGCGAACTCAAGGTGCATCACGGCGACCTCGCATCGGCCAACTTTGCGGACGGCAGCTTCGACCTGGTCACGGCGCGGCATGTCATCGAGCACATCCCGCAGCCGCATCCGTTCATGGCCGAACTGGTGCGCATCCTGCGTCCCGGCGGCCGCCTCGTAATCGAGACGCCCTGCAGCACCGCGCTGGGCCGGCAATGGTTCAACACGCACTGGTATGCCAACGACGTGCCGCGCCACCTCTTCCTCTTTTCAGCGGACAACCTGGAACGCCTCGGCACCGGCCACGGCTTGCGCAAGACCGCCCTGCTGCTGGAGACGACACCGAAGATCTTCCTCAACAGCCTGGATTACGTCATCGGCAATCGCGGCAAGCCTTCGAAGAAAATCGCCTGGCGGCGCTTCCTGGCCCGCATCTATGTCCGCCTGGCAAACCGCCGCGGACGCGGCGACACCATGCAGATGACTTTTACCAAGCCGACGGCGTGACGCGGCGGATACTCTTCATTTCCAAGGGCGACGACTCGGCCTCGACCCGCTATCGGGCGCTGCAGTTCTTCCCGCTGCTACGCCAGGCCGGCTACGCGGCCGACCATGCGACCGTCGCCGGCAGCCCGGCCACGTATCTCGGGGCGCTGCGCCGCGCCACGGCGGCGGACATCGTCGTGGTCCTGCGCAAGACCTTCCCCGGCCCGCTGCTCTGGCTGCTGCGGCGCGTGTCGCGCCGGCTGGTGTTCGATTTCGACGACGCCATTTTCTGCAACAGCGATGGCACGCCCTCGGCGACGCGCATGCGCCGCTTCGCCGCGATGGCGTCCGCCTGCGACCATCTGCTGGCCGGCAACGGCTTCCTCGCCGCAGCGGCGGCGTGCCACAACCCGGCGGTGACCGTGGTGCCGACCTGCATCGACGCCGGCCACTACGCCGGCGACCACCCGAAGCCCCGGGACAGCGTCGACCTGGTCTGGATCGGCAGCCGTTCGACGCGCAAATACCTGGTCGAGGCCCTGCCCGCCCTGCGCCTGGCCGCGGCCCGCGTGCCGCGCCTGCGGCTGAAGATCATCGCCGATTTCGACCTGCCCGACGCCGGCCTGGCCACCCTGGCCATCCCCTGGAGCGCGGCGACCGAGGCGCGCGAGCTGGGCGCCGCGCACATCGGCATCGCCCCGATGCGCGACGACGACTGGAGCCGCGGCAAGTGCGCGTTGAAGGTGCTGCAATGCATGGCCGCCGGCCTGCCGGTGGTGTCTTCGGCTGCTGGGGCCAACGCCGAGATCGTGCTGGCGGGCGAGACGGGCTACCTGGTCGGCGACGACGCGGCCTGGGCCGCGCGCATCGCCGAACTGGCCGGCGACGCGACCTTGCGCGAACGCCTGGGCGCCGCCGGACGCCGTCGCGCCAGCGCCGACTATTCGCTGACGGCCGGCTTCGCGCGCCTGGCCGGCGTGTTCGCCGCCCTGTCCTGAGCCGGGGCGGCCAACGGCCGGGCGATGATCACCGCGTCGCCGTTGGGATGGGCGAAGCGGGCGACCACGACCAGGTTCAGTTCCCGCAGCAATGGCTCGACAGCGGGCTCCTTGCGCGACACCTCGAGCACCACCAGGTCGTACTTGCCCTCGTCGAGCCCCGGCGCCAGACCTGAACGATTCTCCGGCAACGAACGTGCCGTGAAACGCCAGCCGGCGTAATAAGCGGCGCGCGGGCTTTCGACATAAACGCGTGGCGAATCGATGGCGTTCTTGACCAGCCAATTGCCGGCTTCGACGTACTGTTTCTTTGACGCCCCGAGTGAGACGACATTTCCGGCCATTACAAGCACGGCCAGCACGATCACAGGAATCTTCCAGACCGGAAATCGCCGCATCAGCTGCCAAAGTCCGTAGCCCGACACGGGCGCCGCCAAGGCTACGAGCAAACCGGTGTGGCGGCCTGAAATGTATTGCAAATCCAGTACATGAGCGCACAGAACCAGCGAATACACAAGGAAAGCCCAGGCAAACAGACGGCTGCGGCCAAGCAGTACACGCAGCTCTTTTCCGAAGAATGCATACAGCAAGGGCACTATGAATATGCCCATCTTGGATACGAATTTCACCGGAACGATGGCCAGCGAACCAAAAAAAAGCACGGTGCGAGCCTGGTCACGCGCGTAGTCGATAAAAGCAGGTGCCATTGCCAATGCCCTGGCATCGAAACGCTCCACGCTGAAGCGATCGAAGTCTCTTGCAAGGCGGCCGGTGCCGAACTGGCCGGCGGCATAGATCGCGAGCAGTGTCGCCAATCCGATGACCGGCAAACCGCCGATCATCGCCAGGCGGCGCCAGCGCTCGCCGGCCGGCGCCTCGAACAGCTGCCACAAGATCAATGCGGCGAAAAACGCGAGGGCCTCCGTGCGGAACAGGGAGGCAGCCAGGAGCGATAACTGAACAGCCAGCGCTAATGGCCAGCGCGGAAAATCAGACCAGCGCATTGCCAACCAGAACGACAGCATGACAAAGAACCAGCCGCCATATTCACGCAACAACTCGTCGCGATAGCCGTTGAAGCCCGGCAAAGCCAGCAGGACCAGGCCGATCGGCCAGACTGCCTCGGGAAACATGCGGCCGGCGCAGGCCACCAGCAAGCTGCAGGCACCTGCCAGGAACAATCCGTTCAGCAACAGGCCGCTGGCTTCCAGTCCAAGGCCGGTAAGCTGGGACACTACCGCCATCAGGATCGACAGGAATGGCCAGTGAAAGGTGGCGTAGGCCGCGCCAAAGCCGCCCTCCAGAAAGTCCCTTGCCGTCTGTACATAGAACATGCCGTCGCGATTGATCGTGCCCTGCCGGGCGGCGACCAGCGAGAGCAGCAGGCTGGCCAGGAACACCGTGGCGCGCGGGCCGGGCGCCTCGAATCCGGCCATCACGCGCGACAGATGCTTCTGCACGTGCACCCTCAGGCGTCGGGACGCGCCGCCGGCGCGGTACCGATCATCTCGATGCAGGTCGGCGGCATCAGGTAGCGATGCCGCGTCAGCCAGGCGATCAGGCCCAGCGCCCCGAGCACGGACAGCAGGCCGGCGCCGAGGCCGCGCAGGAAGCGTCCCCTCTCGCGCTGACAGCTTGCGGAAATCCGGATGCGCGCGAGGTCTTCATCAACGGGCTGGATGTCCCCGACCACGTCGGTGCTGGTGCGCGCTTCCGCCATGTCGAAGGCCAGGCCGGGAAACAGCTTCTTCACGCCCTCGGGGGTGAAGCGCCAGTAGTCGGAGGGATAGCCGTGGAACTTCCACGCATAGGGCACGGAAACATACAGCGTGCCGCCGGGGGCCAGCAGCCGCGTGATGTTGTCGGCCATCAGGAAGGGCTGGGCGCAATGCTCCATCACGCTCAGGCAGAACACGGTGCCGAAGCGGCGCCCATTCAGGGCCGCGTCGATTTCCGCGAAAGGCTTGGTCAGGTCGAGCGTCAGATCGACGCCCTTGCCCTCCGCCATGTCGATGCCGACATAGGTTTCGCCAGGAAACATGGTGCGCAGGTTGACCGTCGAGCCATAGTCCTTGGCGCCGATTTCGAGGAAGGGACCGCGCAACCGGGCGCGATGCCGCTCGATGAACAACTCGTGGTTCTTGAAGCCCATGTCGTCAGCCTGCCTTTGCCGGATTGTCCTTGACCACCAGTACGTCTTCCATCACCAGGTATTCCAGGTCCGAGCCGAAGAACATGTTCAGGGCATCGGCCGGCGAGCAGATCATCGGCTCGCCGCGGCGGTTGAGCGAGGTGTTGAGCACCACGCCGTTGCCGGTGAGTTTTTCCAGTTCCAGCATCAGGTCATAGTAGCGCGGGTTGTGTTCGCGCCTGAGTACCTGCGCGCGTGAGGTGCCGTCCTCATGCACGACTTCCGGCACGCGTGACTTCCATTCCTCTGCGACCTCGAAGGTGAAGGTCATGAAGGGCGCAGGATGATCCGACTGCAGCATCTGCGGCCCGACCGAGTCGAGCATCGAGGGGCAGAAGGGCCGCCAGCGTTCGCGGAACTTGATCTGCGCGTTGATGCGGTCGGCGACGCCGGCCACGCTCGGGCAGCCGAGGATGGAACGGCCGCCCAGGGCGCGCGGGCCGAACTCCATGCGGCCCTGAAACCAGGCCACCGGGTTGCCGTCGGCGAGGATGCGGGCCACCCGCTGCGGTATCGCCGTCTCGCCATCGCCGACTTTTTCCCAGCGGGGCTTTCCCGGGTGCGCCTGACAGGTGGCGATGACTTCTTCATTGCTGTAGCGCGGGCCCAGATAGACATGTTCCATCTTCTCCACCGGCACGCCGCGCTGCACCGAGACATACGAGGCGGCGCCGATGGCGGTGCCGGAATCGCCCGAGGCGGGCTGGACGAAGAGTTCCCTGACCTCGGGCCGGGCGATGATCTTCTGGTTGAGCTTGACGTTGAGCGCCCCGCCGCCGGCGAAGGCGAGGCGGCCGGTCTCGCGCAGGCTGTCGCCCAGGTAGTAATCCATCAGCTGCTGGGAGAGGTCCTCGAACAGCTTCTGCATGCTTGCCGCATAGTGGACGTAAGGGTCGTCGGCGATGTCGCCGGCGCGCATCGGACCGAGCCACTCGATCAGCTTCGGCGAAAAGTAATAGCCCTTGCCGCCTTCCTTGTAGCGGCGCAGGCCGATCACGTTGGCGTAGTCGGTGTCGACCACCAGTTCGCCGTTCTCGAACTTCGCCAGACGCGAGAAATCGTAGCGCGCCGGATCGCCGTAGGGCGCCATGCCCATGACCTTGTATTCGCCGTCGAGCATTTCGAAACCGAGGTATTCGGTGATCGCGCCGTAGAGGCCGCCCAGCGAATCGGGGTCGAAGAATTCCTTGATCTTGTGGATGCGCCCGTTCTCGCCGTAGCCGAAGAAGGTGGTGGCGTACTCGCCCTTGCCGTCGATGCCGAGGATCGCGGTCTTTTCCTGGAAGCCGGAGCAGTGGTAGGCGCTGGAAGCGTGGGCAAGATGGTGCTCGACCGGCACGATCTCGGTCCTGGCAAGGTCGAAGCCGAGTTCGCCCAGGCAGCCCTCGATGCGCTTGCGGTAGCGGTAATAGCGCCGGTTGCCGGTAAAGAGGGCGTCCAGCCCGCGATCGGGGGCGTACCAGTAGCGCCTGGCGTAATGCCAGCGCGCCGGCCCGAAAATGCTGATCGGCGCGAAGGGGATCGCCACCGCATCGACGTCGGCCGGCTTGATGCCGGCGAAGTCGAGGCAGAATTTCGCCGCTTCGAAAGGCATGCGCCCCTTGGCATGCTTGTCGCGCAGGAAGCGCTCCTCCTCGGCGGCCGCCACCAGCTTGCCGTCGATGTAGAGCGCTGCGGAAGGGTCATGCGAGACTGCGCCGGACAGTCCGAGGATGGTCAATGCCACTGATCGGTTCTCGGTAAAAGCCGCGAGTATACAGGCAGCGGGCCTTAAGTCCTGCTTAATCCTGGCGGCGCAGGATGCAGTTTTCGGGAGCGCCCACGATGCCTGCCCTTGCCGCCATCAACTGCTATTTCCTGCTGACCTGGCTGGGCCTGATCGCCCATGTCAGCCGCTTCACTTCGCAGGACCAGTATGGCGATCCGATCACCGCCCTGTGGACGCTGGCGACGACGGCAAGCTACGCGATGATCTACCTGCTGCCGGCGCTCGCCGGCGGCTACCTGGCCTGGGGCCTGCTGCGCCGCGCACCCGGACTGCGTCGCGGCCACCTGTTCCTGGCGCTGCCGATGGTCGTCCTCCCCGGGATGGTGCACGTGGCCCTGTTCGCCGACCGCCTGATCCACGACATGTACGGTTTCCACATCAACGGCTTCGTGGTCGATCTGGTAATGACGCCGGGCGGCATCGCGTCGCTCGGCGCCAGCGCCAGCACCCAGCTCACGGCCGGCTTGGTCGTCGCGGCCCTGCTGGCACTCCAGGGCCTGCTCTATTTCTGGCTGGCGGCCCGTGGCGCGGCCGCGTCCCGGCCGCTGCCGCACCTGCTGCGCTGGCGCTGGCTGGTGCCGGCCCTGCTCGCCCTGAGCATGGGCGAGCGACTCGCCTATGGCTACAGTTCGGCCGTCAATTACCAGCCCATCCTGTTCGCCAGCGAACACTATCCGCTCTACCTGCCGCTGACCTTCCGCAAGCTGGCGGTGCGGCTGGGCATCGGCGAAGCCGAAAAGTCATCGGGCGGAATGCACGTCAAGAGCAGCGCACTCAACTACCCGCTGAAGCCACTGGACATCGACGGCTCCGTGCGACCGCCGAACATCGTCTGGCTGGTGGCCGAGTCGCTGCGCTTCGACATGCTCGATCCGAAGGTCATGCCCCAGCTGTGGGACTTTTCGCAGCAGGCGCTACGCCTGGAGAACCACTACAGCGGCGGCAACCTGACCCAGATGGGCGTTTTCTCGATGTTCTACGGGCTCTACGGCAACTACTGGTTTCCGATGCACTCCGCGCGCCGTGCCCCGGTACTGATGGACGTGATGCAGCGGCGCGGCTACCAGTTCAGTTTGCACACCAGCCAGCGCTTCACTTTCCCCGCCTTCGACAAGACGATCTTCATCGGCATGGACCCGAAGGACATGCATGCCTTGTCCGCCGGTGCGCCCGCCTGGCAGCGCGACCAGGAAAACATCAGGAAACTGCTGGGCTTCATCGACAAGCGCGATGAAACGAAACCCTTCATGACCTACATGTTCTTCGAGTCGACCCACGCCGCCTACGATTTTCCGCCGGATTCGGTGATCGCCAAGCCCTACCTCGAAGACCTGAACTACCTGACGACGGATTTCAAGGTCGACATCCAGCTGATCAAGAACCGTTATCTCAACGCCTCGCACCATGTCGACCAGCAGATCGGCCGCATCATCGAACACCTGAAGCAAAAGCAGCTGCTCGACAACACGGTGATCATCGTCCTCGGCGACCATGGTGAGGAGTTCATGGAGCGCAGCCGCTGGGGCCACAGCGCCGAATTCAACCGCTTCCAGACCGGCACGCCGGCGGTGATCCGGGTTCCCGGCGCGCCGCCGCGCGTGGTGGGCGGAATTACCAGCCACCTCGACATCCCGGCCCCCCTGATGCCGCTGCGCGGGGTGCGCAATCCGCCCTCCGATTATTCGCAGGGCATGAACCTGCTGGATCCCGGCTACCACCGCGACTACGCGGTCGCGGCCGACTGGAACCGGCTCGCGTACCTGGGCGAGAAGGTCAAGGTAGCCTTCCCCATCAATGCCACCGGTGGCACCCGCCGCGACGAGGTCACCGACGGCAATGACAACGCGATTGCAGATCCGGCGCGGGCGAGGCAAGGCATCGGCCCGGCAATCGCGGAAATGATGCAGAACCTCACGCGCTTCAGCCGGCCGAAGGGGTAGCCGCCGATGTACCGTGCCGGTCGCAATGATCGGCGATGGCCGTCGCCAGGCGCGGCATCAGGGCCTCGGGAAAGTCGTGGCCCATGCCCTCGATCACCAGAAGTTCCGCGCCGGGGATGTTCCGCGCGGTGTCGCGGCCGGCGGCGAGCGGTATCAGCGGATCGACGGCGCCATGGATCACCAGGGTTGGCGCGGCGATGGTGCGCAGCTGCTGGCGCCGGTCGCCGGAGCCGATGCTGGCCAGCAGCTGGCGCGCGATGCCGGCCGGGTAGTAGGCGCGGCGCACGCTGCGGCCGATGCGCCGCCGCAGCTCCTCGCGCGGCGTAGGATAGCCCGGGCTGCCGATCGCGGTGACCATGTCGGCCATGTACTCGATCACCGATTCCGGATTTTTCGGGTCGGCGGGCCGGCTCAGCAGTGCCTTGCACGCCGTCTTGCCCGGTTTGGAAACGCGGCGGTTGCCCGAGGTGGACATGATGGAAGTCAGGCTCTGCACCCGCTGCGGGAATTTTGCCGCCAGCACCTGCGCGATCATGCCGCCCAGCGAGGCGCCGACGACATGCGCGCGCTCCAGCCCGAGCCGGTCCATCAGGCCGATGGTGTCGCCGGCCATGTCCGCCAGGGTATAGGGCGTGCGTACCGGCAGGCCCAGCGCGGAGGCGGCCATGGCCAGCAGCAGGTTGCCGCGCTTCTTCCCCGTGACACGGCCGGACAGCCCGGCGTCGCGGTTGTCGAAGCGGACCACGCGGTAGCCGCGCGCCACCAGCGCCTGGCAGAGGCTGTCGGGCCAGTCCGTGAGCTGCATGCCGAGGCCCATGACCAGCACGATGGCCGGCCGGGACGGGTCGCCCAGCGATTCGTACTCGATGTGCAGCGGCGGGTCGCTCAAGCTCGATGAACCGCGGCACGGGCCACGGTCCTGCGTCGCGTCTCCTTGCCTTCCGCGGCAACAGCCGCTTTGCGCCGCGGCGCCTTGCTCGCGGCGGCGGCCTTGCCCGCAGTCGTGCGCGGCTTGCGTAGCGCCTTCGGCTGCACCAGCGCCTGATATTCCCGGAAACTGTCGCGCAGGCATAGGGCCAGGACTTCAGGATCGGGCAATTGCTCGTAACAGGCCGTAAAGGAAATGACGATCATTTCGTTGTAGCTGGTGACCGAGAACACCAGGCCCATGCCGTCGGAGATCGGCATGATCGCCGACAGGTAGGTCAATCGCGCGCCCTGCAGATAGAGCGGCCGCTGCTGGCCGGGGACGTTGGTGATGGCGCAGTTGGCCAGCGGCGCCCAGTTGCCGAGCAGGGCCGACGCCGAACGCAGCATCTTGCTGGTGACGGCGATCGCGGCCGATGGCGCGTGCTCTGCCAGTTCGATCAATTCGCGCGCGCTGACCGCCTGCGTCATGACTTCCGACGAGGAACTCAGGGCCTGGATCGCGACCAGTCGCTCGACCGGGCCGGCGATGTCGGTGCCGAGACCCAGTCGCACCCAGGAAAACGTTGCCTCGCCGCCGGCCTTGTCCGCCTTGCGGCCCCGTGTGCGCACGGCCAGCGGTATGGCCGCGACCAGGCTTTCCCCGGGCAGCTCGGCCTGCAACTCAAGGTAGCGGCGCAGGCCGCCAGCGCACACCGCGAGGACGACGTCATTGACCGTGGCGCCGTCGGCGAGGCCGCGGATGGCCTTGAAATCGACCAGCGGAAAGCGCCGCGTCTCGAACACGCGATGCGGCGAAACCGTGCTGTTGAAGCGCGTCATGGGAAATTCCTGCGGCCGGCCGAGAAACTCGCCGGCGAAGGTGCGTGCAGCGGACTTGACCGTGGTCCAGCTGCGCGCCACGGGCTGCGCGACGCGCAAGGGAAAGCTCGCGGCATTGACCCCGGCACGCAGCAACAGGCCGAGATTGCCCGGTGGCGTTTCGGGGAACCAGGGCGCGGGCGGTGCCGGCGGCCGTAAATCGGCCGAGATGTCGTGCAGCAGGGTGGTGATTTCGTTGCCGCGGGCGACATCGATCGCGGCATGGTGGATCTTCAGCAGCACGGCAAAACTGCCGACCGGCAGGGAGTGGAAACTGTCCAGCCCCTCGATCACGTACATCTCCCACAGCGGGCGCTGCAAGTCGAGCGGCCTGGCATGGATGCGCGCAGCCTGGATGCAGAACTGGCGCCAGTCGCCCGGCTTGGGCAGGGCGATGTGGCGCACGTGGTATTCGACATCGAAATTCTCGTCCTCGATCCAGTACGGATAATCGAGGTCGAGCGGCACGCGCCGGATCTTCTCGCGGAACACCGGCAGTTGCCCGAGGCGGCTTTCGACGTGTGCCAGGATCTGCTTGAAGCGCACCACGCCGCCCGGCGCCGTAGACTGGTCGTAAATGTGCAGCAGGCTTACGTTCGAATTGGCGTGGGCGCTGTCCGAATAGATGAAGGCGGCGTCGTGTTCGCTGAGTTGGCGCATTCGTGGCTTTCGCTGTCGGGGTCAGGCTGCGGATAGATCCCGGTCGCCGCGGGCGGTTCCGGATGTGGCGCGCCATACGCGGCCGAGCAGGCCCTGCGGATGAAACGGCTGCCAGGCGCCCTCCGGCTGCGCCAGGCGGTCGGCCACCACGGCCAGCACGATGCCGTTGAAACCCAGCCCGAGGTGGCTGCCCGGCACCCGGATGTTCTCGTGGAAGGCCGGGTCGCCGTCGATGGTGGCTTCCTGCGGCGGCACCACGCCGTCACCCAGCGAATACAGGCAGCTGGTCGGAATCTCCAACCGGCGCTGCTCGCGCAGCGTCTTGGCGCGCGGCTGCATGACATGGGCCGTCGGTCCGAGGCGATGCGAGATCACCCGGTAGAGCGCCTTGACAGTCGACGGCGACTGGCTGCCGCCGGCATCGATGCTGACCGGGCTGCCCAGGGTGATGACCGAGCGCACGCATTCCAGCGTGTTTTCGGCGCCGTAGAGCGAGAATACCCCGCCCAGGCTCCAGCCTACCAGGCTCACCTTGCGCCCCGAGACGTGGTGCAGGTAACGGATCTTTTGCGGCAGGGCGCTGGCGTGCTTGCTGCGGAAACCCAGGTTGCGGCCAAGCCCCCAGGTATGGACGTCATAGCCCTTGCTCTGCAGGAACAGCTTCAGGGCGATCAGGGTCGTGTCGTCGGCCATGAAGCCGGGCAGCAGCAGCACCGGATGGCCGTCGCCGCGCGGCGCTTTCAGCAACAGCGGCAACGAGGCCGGCAGCAGGGCCATTTCGAGCAGGGCGCGCGGCTCCAGCAACGAGTTCAGCGCGCGCGGCTTGCCGACGTGGGAATGGCGAACCACCAGATGGCGTTCGGACGAGCCCCCCGCCCTGGCTGCCGGCCGTTCCGGTGACGACGCCTTCCGCTGCCCCGCGCTCATGAACTCCCCTTGAAAAATCCGGAAGCGGGCACGGGCCCCGCCGTGTTGCCGCCGGCAGGACGCTCTTGCCTTCCCGTTGAAATCGTCCCGTGGGCCAGTCTAATCCGAATCCGCCGTGGCACGATTCCACCTGGCCGGCGCCGCCTTGCGCCATGCGCAGAGCCACGCTGCGTCCGCCTCAGCGCGGCGTGCATGCCCCGTCATCCGCCACTTCCGTGCGCAGCAAGTACACGGCCTCCGCCACCGTCTGCCCCGCCACCAGGCCCGCCGCCCCTGCCGCCGCGTTGAGCGCCGTAACGACGCCACACTCGAAACCATCCAGCGCATCACCGATGCGCGCCGAATCATGGCTGTAGGCGGCGGCCACGATGCCCGCCTGTTCCAGGCCCTGCAGCGCGGCGATGCCGGCCGCCTCCTTGCCGATCCCGGCGTCATTGAAAAACACCGCCCGGGGAGCCGGCCGGCTGGCCAGGGCGAAAAAGGCGGCGGAACGCCCCCCGTGCGAGCCGGAAACAACCACCGCCCCGCCCATGGCTGCGGTGATTTCGGTTATCGAATCGATCAGATGGAGAGCGCGCACCGGCCGTCCTCCGCGTCAGGCCATACCTGCCGCGCGCTCCCGATCGCGCCACAGGCATTTGCCCCTGGCCTCCCCGGTGATTTCGCCGAGTACCCGCTCATGCTCGGCAAGCTCCTCTTCGCTGGCGCGCAGCACCACCAGGGGCGGACGCTGGCGAGCGCCACCGGCAGCGTAATCGACGGGAGTACTGTCGAAGGCGATCTCCAGCGTATTCTGGCCGCGCGTCATGGCCAGGTAGACCTCGGCCAGCAGTTCGGCGTCGAGCAGCGCGCCGTGCACCTGGCGACCGGAATTGTCCACGCCGAATTCGGCGCACAGGGCATTGAGGTTGTTCTTCTTGCCGGGACGCATCTCGCGCGCCATGCGCAAGGTGTCGATCACCTCGCCGCAGAGCTGGTCGATGCTTTCCTGCTGGAGCAAGCCGAGTTCGTTGTTGAGGAAGCCGACGTCGAAGGCGGCGTTGTGGATCACCAGCTCGGCGCCGCGAATGAACTCGACGAAATCGGCGACGATCTCGGCGAACTTCGGCTTGTCGGCAAGGAATTCGTTGGTCAGGCCGTGGATCTCGATCGCTCCCTGGGGCACCTCGCGGTCGGGGTTGATGTAGGCATGGAAGCGCTGCCCCGTCAGCTGGCGACCGCGCAGTTCGACACAGCCGATTTCGACGATGCGATCGCCGGCACGAAAATCCAGGCCGGTGGTCTCGGTATCCAGAATGATTTTTCTCATGTGCCCGTCCGCACCTGTTCGACGCCGCGCCGCGCCAGCTGGTCGGCGCGCTCGTTCTCCGGGTGTCCGGCGTGGCCCTTGACCCAGATCCATTCGATCCTGTGTTGCGCGGCCAGGCGGTCCAGTTCGCGCCACATGTCCTCGTTCTTCACCGTCTCCTTGCTCGCCGTCTTCCAGCCGCGCCGCTTCCAGCCGTGGATCCACTCGCTGATGCCCTTCTGCACGTATTGCGAATCGGTGTGCACCCGCGCCGCCACCGGGCCCTTCAGGGCGCGCAGGGCCTCGATCACCGCGGTCATTTCCATGCGGTTGTTGGTAGTGATCGTCTCGCCGCCGAACAGTTCCCGTTCGGCATCGCCCTTGCGCAGGATCGCGCCCCAGCCGCCGGGGCCGGGATTGCCGCTGCAGGCGCCGTCGGTGAAGATTTCTATCATTGGTCCACCCTTTGCGTGATCGATACCAGCGCCTTGGCGCGCAGCTTGCGATCATGCCACGCCGGCGTGATCAGGCGCATGCCGTGCTGGCGCTTGACCGCCTGCACGACATACACCGCCCCGGCGATCGGCCACCAGCGGTCGCCGGCGGCATCCATGAACTTGAAGCGGCGTAGCCACTTCTCCTGCGTCACTGCCGGCGCGTAGCAGCCGAAGGCGCCGGCCTGCATCTCGAAGCCGAGCAGCGAGAACCAGTCCTTCAGGCGCGGCACGGAGAGGTAGGCGCCGCGCCAGGGCGGCAGCGCCTCGCGCCGCGACAGCGTGCGTTTGGCGCCCCACAGGCTGAAGGGGTTGAAACCGGTGACGATGACATGGCCCTCGGGCACCAGCACACGCTCCACTTCACGCAGCACCTGGTGCGGATTGGCGTCGAACTCCAGGGTGTGCGGCATCACCACCAGGTCGATGCTGTTGGCGGCGAAGGGCAGGAAGTGCAGGTCCGAACGCACTTCCGACATGCCGTCGTAGCGCCCGTCGTCGCAGCGAAAGCGCAGCGGCATGCGGTTGGCACGCAGGAAGTCGTGGGTCGGCAGGGACAGCTGCACGGCGTTGAAGCCGAAAATGTCGGCCACCAGCAGATCGTGCTTCTGCTGCTCCCAATTGAGTACATACTGCCCGGATGGCGTATTCAGCCAGTCTTCGAAACCCTGAATTGACATTGCGCCCCGTTTGGAGAAAATTCCCGAATGACCGAAATCCTTGCCCTGCCTGCCTTCGACGACAACTATATCTGGCTGCTGCGCGCCGACGGCCACGTCGCGGTGGTGGACCCCGGCGATGCCGTTCCGGTGCTGGGGCACCTGGCGCAAACCGGTGACCGCCTCTGCGCCATCCTCGCCACCCACCATCACGGCGACCACGTCGGCGGCGTCGCGGAACTGCTCGCCCGCTTCCCCGTCCCCGTGTATGGCCCGGCACTCGAGAACATCCCCGGCGTGACGCATCCGCTCTCCGGCGGCGAACACATCGAACTTCCCGAAATCAACGTCGGATTCGACATCATCGCCGTGCCCGGACATACGCGCGGCCACATTGCCTATTATGGCCCAAGTCTCGCGGAACACGGCGCCGTGTTCTGCGGCGATACCCTGTTCGGCGCCGGCTGCGGACGGCTGTTCGAGGGCACGGCGGCACAGATGCAGGCATCGCTGGCCCGGCTCGCCGCACTGCCGGCGCCGACTTTTGTCTATTGCGCCCACGAATACACCCAGAGCAACCTGCGCTTCGCCGCTGCGGTCGAACCCGACAGCATCGCCGTGCAACGACGCAGCGAACAGGTGGCGCGGGATCGCGCCGCCGGCCGCGCCACGGTGCCCAGCCGCATCCGGCTTGAACTCGACACCAACCCCTTCCTGCGCTGGGATGCGCCGGCCGTGCGTGCCGCGGCGGCCGGCCGCCTCGGCCATGTGCCGGCCGACGCCGCGGAAGCCTTCGCCGCCATCCGCGAGTGGAAAAACCGATTCTGAGCGCGACCTGAGTCGACGACGGGCCGCGGGCCGGCGCGAGTTGCCGACCCGACGCGCCGTTTCACGTTAAGATGCGCCGCCTTCCCGCAGCCCTTGAACGGTCCCGCGCAAACCAATGCACCTGTCCCGCCCCCTCCTGCCGCTCTTGCTGCTTTTGCTGAACGCATGTGCCAGCGTCGAAACGGCGCTGCCAGGCACCGTGCAACCGGCCAGGCCGACGGCCACCGTCCCGGGCCCGGCGTCGCAGCCCGCATCACCGGCCATGCCGCACCGCGCCGCAGATCCCTCGCGGGAAGTCCGCGACGACGCGGAGGCCATCCCCACCATCGACCTGACCACGCCGCCCGACGACCTCTGGCAGCGCATGCGCAACGGCTTCTCGATGCCCGACCTCGACAGCCCGCTGGTGGCCGACCGCCAGGCCTGGTACCTGAACCGCCCGGACCTGCTGAAGCGCATTTTCGAGCGCAGCCGGCGCTACCTGCACCACATCGTAGAGGAACTCGAAAAGCGCGGCATGCCGACCGAACTGGCGCTGCTGCCGGTGGTCGAGAGCTCCTTCAATCCGCTGGCCTATTCCTCGGCGCGCGCGCTCGGCATGTGGCAGTTCATCCCCGCCACCGGCAAGACCTACAAGCTGCAGCAAAACGCCTGGTTCGACCAGCGCCGCGACATCGTCGCCTCGACCGATGCCGCGCTCGACTACCTGCAGACCATCTACGAAATGCACGGCGACTGGCACCTCGCGCTGGCGTCCTACAACTGGGGCGAGAATGCCGTGGGGCGCGCCGTCGAGAAGAACCGCAGGCAGGGCCTGCCGACCGATTACGCCCACCTCAAGATGCCGACCGAAACCGCCTACTACGTACCCAAGCTGCAGGCGATCAAGAACATCGTCGCGCAACCGCAGCTGTTCGGCATCACGCTCGACCCGATCCCCAACCGCCCCTACTTCGGCACGGTCGAGGTCGACGACAACATGGACATCGCGCTCGCTGCACGCCTTGCCGAAATACCGGTGGAAGAGTTCATCGCGCTGAATCCGGCCTACAGCCGGCCGGTGATTCCAAGCGCGGCCAACAGTCCGTTGGTGTTGCCGGCGGACAAGGTGCAGACCTTCATCGCCAACCTGCAGAAGCACGAAGACCAGGACAAGCCGCTCTCGGCCTGGCTGACCTACAAGTTGAAGAAAGGCGAAAAGCTGGACACCGTGGCCAAGCGCCACGGGATGACCACGGCACGCCTGAAACAGCTGAACGGCATCACCGCCAGGACAAAAATCACGCCCGGATATGCGCTGCTGGTGCCGGGCAAGGATGCAATCGGCCATGAGGCCCTCGCCGCCCGCCTGCCGCAGACGCCGGCCAGCCCGCCGAAAGCGGTGAAGCCGAAAAAGGGCAAGGCCGGCAAGGCCAAGAGCACCGCGACCGGCACTCGCAAGCCGGCACCCAAGCCGAAAAAACGCTGAAGCCTCTCAGGCCTTGATGCAGCGCACGAGCTGGGTTGCGCCGAAGTGGCGCGCGGCGGGGTAATCCGCCCGGCAGGCAGCATCGGCCCGCGGGCAGCGCGGATGAAAATGGCAGCCGGACGGCGGATTGGCCGGCGAGGGCATGTCGCCGGCCAGTTTCGGCGCCTCGCCGCGGGCGCCGTCGACCCGCGGCACGGCGGCCAGCAGCGCCTTGGTATAGGGATGGCGCGGCGAACGCAGCACTTCGTCGGCACTGCCGGACTCCACCACGCGACCGAGATACATCACCGCCACGTCGTGCGCCAGGTAATCCACTACCGCGATGTTGTGCGTGATGAAGAGGTAGGCCAGCTTGAGGTCGCGTTGCAGGTCGGAGAGCAGGTTGAGGATCTGTGCCTGCACCGACACATCCAGGGCCGAGGTCGGCTCGTCGCAGATCAGCAGTTGCGGGCTGACCGCCAGCGCGCGCGCGATGGCGATGCGCTGGCGCTGGCCGCCGGAAAACTCGTGGGGATAGCGCGCCGCCATGTCGGCGCGCAGGCCGACCCGCTCCAGCAGCGCGGCGCTCGCCGGCGCCGCGTCGCCGGCGTCGGGCTTCAGCGCCAGCATGCCCTCGGCGATGATGTCGCCGATGCGCAGGCGCGGATTGAGCGAGGCAAAGGGGTCCTGGAACACCATCTGCATCTGCGCCCGCAGCGGCCGCAGTTCGCCCGCCGAGCGCGTGGTGAGTTCGACGCCGGCCAGGCGCACGCTGCCGGCCGTGGGCCGGATCAATTGCAGCATGGCCTTGCCGGCCGTAGTCTTGCCGCAGCCCGACTCGCCGACCAGGGCCAGAGTGCGCCCCGGCATCAGTTGCAGCGACAGGCCGTCGACCGCGCGCACGGCGCCCACGGCGCGCTGCAGCAGGCCGCGGCGGATGGGGAAATGCACCTGCAGGTCCGCCACCGCCAGCAGGGGCGTTTCCCCGGCCGGAATCGCCGTGTCGCCAATCCCTCTCTCCCGACCTCTCTCCCGGAGGGAGAGAGGAGGCAGACTGCTTCCCTCTCCCTCCGGGAGAGGGAATGAGGGTGAGGGCTGGCCGACTTTTGCTTCGACGGCGGGCGCGGCATCCGCCAGGTGGCAGCGCACGCGCTGGCCGCCGGCGATCTCGCGCCAGGGCGGGAGTTCGTTGCGGCAGGCCGCCATCGCCTCGCCGCAGCGCTCGACGAAGCGGCAGCCGGCGTGGCGCGCATCGGCCGGCGGCACGCTGCCGGGAATCGTCGCCAGCCGCCCGCCGCGCCGCGCCGCGTCGGGCAGCGCGGCGAACAGGCGGACCGAGTAGGGATGCGCGGGCCGGGCGAAGAAGGCCTCGCGCGGCGCATCCTCCACCAGCTGCCCGGCGTACATGACGCCGACGCGGTCGGCCATGCGCGCCACGACGCCGAGGTCGTGGGTGATCAGCAGCAGCGCCATGCCCTGCGTACGACGCAAGTCGTCGAGCAGGTCCAGCACCTGCGCCTGTATCGTCACATCCAGCGCCGTGGTCGGCTCGTCGGCAATCAGCAGGCGCGGCGCGCCGGCCAGGGCGATGGCGATCATCACGCGCTGGCGCAGGCCGCCGGAAAGCTGGAAGGGGAATTCGTCGAGGCGCCGGCGCGGATCGGGGATGCCGACCTGGGCCAGCAGTTCTTCGGCGCGCTCGCGCGCCGCCGCGCCGCGCAGGGTCGAATGCAGTTCCAGCGCCTCGACGATCTGGCGCCCGACCGTCAGCACCGGGTTGAGGCTGGTCGCCGGTTCCTGGAAGATCATGCCGATGCCGCCGCCGCGAATGTCGCGCATGCCGGATTCGGGCAGCGCCAGCAACTCGCGGCCCGCGAACATGACCGAACCGCCGGCGACCTCGGCCGCGGCCGGCAAGAGGCGCATCAGGCCCAGCGCAGTCATCGACTTGCCGCAGCCGGATTCGCCGAGCAGCGTGAAGCATTCGCCGGGCGCGATATCGAAGCTGACGCCATCGACCGGCCGCGCGCTGCGGATGTGGATCGACAGGTCTTTAACCGAAAGAATGCTCATGCCGACGACCTCGGATCGAAGGCGTCGCGCACCGCGTCGGCGAACAGGTTGGCCGCCAGCACCAGGGCGAACATGAAGCTGAAGGCCGCCGCCAGCGACCACCAGACCATGGGCTCGCGCGCCAGTTCCATGCGCGCCGTGTTGATCATGGTGCCGAAGGAGATCGTGCTCGGATCGACGCCGACGCCGACATAGGACAGCACGGCCTCGGCCAGCACTAGGCCGGAGAAGTCCATCACCAGCGCGATCAGCACGATGTGCATCAGGTTGGGCAGGATGTGGCGGCGCATGATGGCGAAGCGCCCCACCCCGAAGGCCTGCGCCGCCTGGACGAATTCCAGTTCGCGCAGCTTCAGCGTCTCGCCGCGCAACAGGCGCGCGACGCCGGTCCAACTGGTCATGCCGAGGATCAGGCACAGCGCCAGCAAGCGCGCGTCGGCGCGCTCGGCCGAGGTGGCGAACCAGTCGGGATGGGTGTCGATGATGACCTGCATCATCAGCACCGCCGCCGCGATCAGCAGTACGCCGGGGATCGAGGAGAGCGTGGTGTAGAGGTACTGGATCACATCGTCCACCCAGCCGCCGACATAACCGGCGAGGATGCCAAGCAGTACGGCCAGCGGCAGCATCACCAGCGTGGTCAGGGTGCCGATCAGCAGGCCGGTGCGGATGCTCTTGAGCGACAGGTAGAGCACGTCCTGGCCGACCTTGTCGGTGCCGAAGACGTGGTAGCCGCCGCCGAGCGAAATAGCGATGCCGAGCAGCAGCAGGATCGGCAACAGCGTGAGAACCACGGGACGAATCGCCGTCCCGCCGGCGCC
>JADYZH010000025.1 GCA_020853215.1 Sulfuritalea sp.
ACCAATGTCGGCGCCACGGTCGCCGCCCTGAATGGCCTCGGCGGCATGAGCGACCGCAAATGCGTCGTGATACTCGGAGGGGATGGCAAGGCGCAGGATTTTTCGCCGCTGCGCGACGCCGTGGCGCGGCACGCACGCGCCGCGATCCTGATCGGTCGCGACGGTCCGGCGATTGTTGCGGCCATCGCCGCGGCGGGTGTCAGAACCGAAGCAGCAGCCGACATGGATGATGCCGTGCGGCGCGCGGCCGCACTGGCGCAGCCGGGCGACGCGGCGCTGCTGTCGCCGGCCTGCGCCAGCTTCGACATGTTCCGCAATTACGAGCATCGGGCCGCGGTGTTCGCCGCCGCGGTGCGCAGGCTGGGAGCCGGGCGGTGAGCCGCGCCTTCGCATTGCCGGCGCAGCGGGTGCAGCGGAGTCCCGCGGAACTCGACCCCCTGCTGCTGTGGCCCGCGCTCGGCCTGCTGCTGCTGGGGCTGGTGATGGTGTATTCCTCGTCGATCGCGCTGGCCGAGGGCAGCCGCTTCACCGGCTACCAGTCGGCCTATTTTCTGTATCGCCATGCGATCTTCGTCGCCATCGGCTTCATGGCCGGCGTGGCGGCCTTCCAGATTCCGCTGCGCCTGTGGCAGCAGGCCTCGCCGTGGCTGTTCCTTGCCGGCTTCGTTCTGTTGTTCCTGGTGCTGATGCCCTACGTCGGCCGCTCGGTCAATGGCGCGCAGCGCTGGATCAACCTGGGCCCGGTGAACCTGCAGCCCTCGGAACTGATGAAGCTGTTCGCGGTGCTCTACGCCGCCGACTACACCTCGCGCAAGCTCGACGTCATGGGCAGCCTGCTGCGCGGCTTCGGCCCCATGGCGCTGGTGATGATGCTGGTCGGCGCCCTCCTGCTGCGGGAACCGGACTTCGGCGCCTTTGTGGTGATTCTCGCCATCGCCACCGGCATCCTGTTCCTCGGCGGCATCAACGCGCGCATCTTTGGCGGGCTGATCGTGCTGCTGGCGATCAGCTTCGTCATCATGATCTGGGCCTCGCCCTACCGCCGCGAGCGGATTTTCGGCTTCATGGATCCCTGGCAGGATGCCTACGGCAAGGGTTACCAGCTGTCGCACGCGCTGATCGCCTTCGGCCGCGGCGAGTGGCTCGGCGTCGGACTCGGCGCCAGCGTCGAGAAACTGTTCTACCTGCCCGAAGCGCACACCGACTTCCTGCTCGCGGTGATCGCCGAGGAACTGGGTTTCGTCGGCGTCTGCTTCGTAGTCGGCATGTTCGCCCTGCTGGTGCAGCGCGCCTTTGTCATCGGCCGTCAGGCGCTGCTGCTCGACCGCGTCTATTCCGCTCTGGTCGCCCAGGGGGTAGGCATCTGGCTCGGGGTGCAGGGCTTCATCAACATGGGTGTGAACATGGGCCTGCTGCCGACCAAGGGCCTGACCCTGCCGCTGATGAGCTTCGGCGGTTCCGGCATCGTCGCCAACTGCCTCGCCCTGGGGATCCTGCTCCGGGTCGACTACGAGAATCGCGCCATGATGCGGGGTCAGCAGCCATGACGAAAACGCTGATGGTGATGGCCGGCGGCACGGGCGGCCACATCATGCCAGGCCTCGCCGTGGCCGAGCACCTGCGCGAACGGGGCTGGCGCATCGCCTGGATGGGCAATCCGGATGGCATGGAAGCGAAGCTCACCGCCGGGCGCGGCTACGAGATGGCCTGGGTGAATTTCACGGCGCTGCGCGGCAAGGGGCTCCTGCGCAAGCTGCTGCTGCCCCTCAACCTGCTGCGCGGCTTCAGCCAGGCCTGGGCACAGCTTGGGCGCATCCGGCCCGACGTGGTGTTGGGCATGGGCGGTTACATCAGTTTCCCGGGCGGCATGATGGCCTCGCTGCGGGGCGTGCCCCTGTTGCTGCACGAACAGAATTCGGTCGCCGGGCTGGCCAACCGGGTACTGGCGGGAGTGGCTGACCGCGTGCTGACCGGGTTTCCCGGGGCGCTCAAGAAGGGACAGTGGGTCGGCAATCCGGTGCGCCCGGAAATCGCCGCCTTGCCGGCGCCGACGCTTCGCTATGAGCAGCGCGAGGGCCCCCTGCGGATACTGGTGATCGGCGGCAGCCTGGGTGCGCAGGCCTTGAATGCGGTCCTGCCGCAAGCCTTGGCGCTTTTGGGCGAGGACGAGCGCCCGGTGGTGGCGCACCAGGCCGGCGAGAAGCATCTGGCCGCGCTGGAAGCCCTTTACGAGGCGGCGGGCGTCAAGGCCAATTGCGTGGCCTTCATCAAGGACATGGCCGGTGGCTACGACTGGGCCGACCTGGTGATCTGTCGCGCCGGCGCCCTGACCGTGGCGGAACTGGCCGCGGCCGGTGTCGCCAGCCTGCTGGTGCCTTTCCCGCATGCGGTGGATGACCACCAGACCTCGAACGCGCGCTTCCTCAGCGCGGCCGGGGCCGCGATTCTGCTGCCGCAGGATCAACTCACTCCGGAACGCGTGGCGGAAATCCGCAATCTGTCGCGCCGGCAGCTGGCGCAGATGGCTGAAAAGGCGCGGGAACTGGCACGGCCGGAAGCCACGGCGGTCGTGGCGCAGGCCTGCGCGGAGCTCGCGAAGTGAAAGGCAGCCCATGAAACATAAAGTCAAACGCATCCACTTCGTCGGCATCGGAGGCTCGGGCATGTCGGGCATCGCCGAGGTGCTGGCCAACCAGGGCTTCGAGGTCAGCGGTTCCGATCTGGCGGAAAGCGCGACGACGCGCCGGCTGGCGGCGCAGGGCATCCGCGTCGTCATCGGCCACAGCGCGCGGAATGCCGCGACGGCCGACGCGGTGGTGGTGTCGACCGCGGTGAAGGACGACAACCTGGAAGTGCAAATGGCGCGCGAGCGCCGCGTGCCGGTGGTGCCGCGCGCGCAGATGCTGGCCGAGCTGATGCGCCTCAAGCAGGGCGTCGCGATCGCCGGCACCCACGGCAAGACCACCACCACCAGCCTGGTCGCCAGCTGCCTGGCCGAAGGCGGGCTCGATCCCACCTTCGTCATCGGCGGGCGGCTGAATTCGGCGGGCGCCAACGCGAAACTCGGCAGCGGCGATTTCCTGGTGGCCGAGGCCGACGAGTCGGATGCCTCTTTCCTGTTCCTGTCACCCGTGGTTTCGGTGGTCACCAACATCGATGCCGACCATATGGAGACCTACGGCCACGATTTCGCCAGGCTCAAGCAGGCCTTCCTCGATTTCCTGCACCGGCTGCCCTTCTACGGCGTGGCCGTGGTCTGCGGCGACGATCCCAACGTGCAGGAAATCATTCCGCGCGTGGCCAAGCAGATCGTAACCTACGGCATAGACAGCGACGCCAATTTCCGCGCCGAGGACGTGGTGGCCGACGGCGGCACGATGCGCTTCACCTGCGTGCGCACCAACGGCAAGGTCACCCGGCTGCCCATCGTGCTCAATCTTCCGGGACGCCACAACGTGCTGAATGCCCTGGCGGCGATTGCAGTGGCCACGGAAGTCGGCGTCGGCGACACGGCGATCATCAAGGCGCTGGCCGAGTTCAGGGGTGTCGGCCGGCGTTTCCAGCGTTATGGCGAGATCGCCTGTCCCGGCGGCGGGCACTTCACGCTGGTCGACGACTACGGCCACCACCCGGTGGAAATGGCGGCGACACTGGCCGCTGCGCGCGGCGCCTTTCCCGGCCGGCGCCTGGTGCTGGCTTTCCAGCCGCACCGTTACACGCGCACGCGCGATTGCTTCGAGGATTTCGTCACGGTGCTGGGCGTCGTCGATGCGCTGCTGCTGGGGGAAGTCTATGCCGCCGGCGAAGCACCGATCGTCGCCGCCGACTCGCGTTCGCTGGTGCGTGCGCTGCGCGTGGCGGGGAAGGTTGAACCCATTTTCGTCGAGCAGATCGCCGCCATGCCGGCCGCGATCCTCGCCGCGGCGAAGGATGGCGACGTGGTGATCACCATGGGCGCCGGTTCCATCGGCGGCGTGCCGGGGAAGCTGGTCGATGGCTGAACTACGCGGCCCGATCAAAGCCAACGAACCCATGGCAGCGCATGTGTCGTGGCGTGCCGGCGGCCCGGTGGCGCGCGCCTTCTTTCCCGCCGACCTCGACGACCTGGCGATTTTTCTGGGTACCGTGCGCCACGACGAACCGCTGCTGCTGGTGGGCCTGGGCAGCAACCTGCTGGTGCGCGACGGCGGCTTCGACGGTACCGCGATCTTCACCCACGGCGCACTCGCCAGCCTGCGTCGCGAAGCCGATGGCAGTTTCTTCGCCGAGGCCGGCGTCGCATCGCCCAAGCTCGCCCGCTTCGCCGGCAAACAGGGCTGCGCCGAAGCCGGGTTCCTGGCGGGAATCCCCGGCACCGTGGGCGGTGCGCTGGCGATGAACGCCGGCTGCCATGGCGGCGAGACCTGGCGCTACGTGGAGCGGGTGCTGATGCTGAACCGTCGTGGCGAACGGATCATTCGCGGCCCGGAGGACTTCGCCGTCGGCTACCGCCACGCCGGGCTTAAAACCTCGACCGACGAGATCTTCGCCGGTGCCTGGTTCCGCTTTCCGCCCGGCGATCCCGATGCGGCACGCGCGAGGATCAAGGAACTGCTGCAACGACGCGTTGCGACGCAGCCGCTCGCCTTGCCGAATGCCGGTTCGGTGTTCCGCAACCCGCCCGATGATCATGCGGCGCGACTGATCGAGGCCGCCGGCCTCAAGGGCGCAGCTATCGCCGGCGCGCGGGTTTCCGAAAAGCATGCGAATTTCATCGTTAATCGGGACGGCGCGGCGACCGCTACTGCGATAGAAATGCTGATCGGCCGGGTTCAGGCCGAAGTCGCTGAAAAATTCGGCATTTCCCTGGTACGCGAAGTTCGAATCGTGGGTGATGTCGACCGGCAGTCCCGGCAGGAAAGAGAAGGAGCTTGATGGATTTCGGCAAGGTGGCGGTGATGATGGGCGGCAAGTCGGCCGAGCGCGAGGTCTCGCTGAAAAGCGGGGCCGCCGTGCTGGCGGCGTTGCGCTCGTGCGGCGTCGATGCGCACAGCTTCGATCCGCGGGATAAGCCGCTCGAAGCGCTGCATGCCGAGGGCTACCGGCGGGTTTTCATCGCCCTGCACGGGCGCGGCGGCGAAGACGGCACGCTGCAGGGCGCACTCGACCTGCTGGCGATTCCCTATACCGGCAGCGGCGTGCTGGCGTCCGCCCTGGCGATGGACAAGTGGCGTTCCAAGCTGGTCTGGCAAGCCAGCGGCCTGCCGGTGCCGGATTACATGGTGCTCGACGGCGCCAGCGATTTCGCGGCCGTGGAGGCGCGCCTGGGCCTGCCGCTGTTCGTCAAGCCCTCCAACGAGGGTTCCAGCATCGGCATCAGCAAGGTAAAGCAGGCGGGTGGCCTGCGCGCGGCCTTCGAGCTGGCTTCCCGCTACGACCCATGCGTGATCGCCGAGCAGTATCTGGGCGGCGGCGAGTTTACCGTCGGCATCCTTGCCGGCGAGGCCCTGCCGGTGATCCGCATCGTGCCGGCCACCGAGTTCTATGACTACGATGCCAAGTACCTGCGCGACGATACCGAATATCGCATCCCGAGCGGCCTCGGCGATCAGCGCGAACGCGAAATGCGTGATCTGGCGCTGCGCGCCTTCGCCGTGCTCGGCGGTCGCGGCTGGGGCCGCATGGACCTGATGCTCGATGCCGCGGGCCGCATGTTCTGCCTGGAAGCGAATACCTCGCCCGGCATGACCGACCATTCGCTGGTGCCGATGGCGGCAAGGTCGGCCGGGATTGCGTTTCCGCAACTGGTGCTCAAGCTGCTCGAGGAGGCCCGCTATGCTTGAGCAACTGTCGCCGGGCCGCGCCAAGACGGTTGCGCGGCCCCCCTGGCGGGCGGCGCGGGGTGCCGTGGCCGAAGACAGTGCGCGCCGCAAACGGGCGGGCGCGGTCCGCAGCTCCAGGCGCAACGGCTCGACCGGCGGCGATGGCTTCTGGGATCGACCGGTGCTGATCAACCTGCTGGCGGACCTGCTGTTGCTGGCCGGGGGTGTGTTGCTGGCCTGGGCCGCCACCATGGCCTTGCAGCGCCTGCCGGTGTTTCCGCTCAGGCAACTGGTGGTGGCGACACCGCTCGGGCAGGTCTCGCGGGCGCAGATCGAATACACGGCGCGCGGCGCCGTTGCCGGAAACTTTTTCAGCGTGAATCTGGATACGGCGCAGGCCGCTTTCGAGCGCATGCCCTGGGTCCGCACGGCAACGGTGCGCCGACTCTGGCCGGACGGCATCGAACTCAAGCTCGAAGAGCATCGCGCCGCCGCGCGCTGGACGCCGCAGGAAGGCGAGCCGCGCCTGGTCAATACGCATGGCGAGGTGTTCCTCGCGTCGTCGCGCGAAGCGCTGCCCGTATTCTCCGGCCCCGAGGGATCGGCGTCGCGGGTGCTGGCGCGTTACACGGAGTTCAGCGACCGCCTGGACGCCATCGGGCGCAAGCCGGTGGCGGTCCATCTCTCGGCGCGCGAGGCGTGGCAGATACGGCTCGACGACGGTGTGCTGCTGGAGCTCGGGCGCGACCAGGCCAGGCATCCGCTGGCCGAGCGTGTGACCCGCTTGACGAACAATTACGCCGCGGTGAGCGAGGCGGCAAAGGGCCACATGCGGACCATCGGCACGGTGGATCTGCGTTATCCCAATGGCTTTGCACTGCGGCCGCGGGCGGCGGGACAGTCATGAGCAAGGACACCAAACGCGACCTGATCGTCGGCCTCGACATCGGCACCTCGAAGATCGTCGCCATCGTCGGCGAACTCGATGCAGAAGGGCGGCTGGGTGTACTCGGGATCGGCACCCAGGAATCCAGCGGCCTCAAGCGCGGCATGGTGATCAACATAGAGGCCACGGTGAATTCGATCTCGCGCGCGATCGCCGAGGTCGAGATGATGGCCGGCTGCAAGGTGCGCGAGGTCTACACCGGGATCGCCGGCAGCCATATCAAGAGCAAGGATTCGATGGGCATGACCGTGGTGCGCGACAAGGAGGTCAACCAGGTCGATGTCGAGCGCGCCATCGAAGCGGCCAACGCCACGTCGATCTCCGCCGACGACCAAATCCTGCATTCGCTGGTGCAGGAGTTCATCGTCGACGGCCAGGACGGGGTCAAGGAGCCGATAGGGATGGACGCCAGGCGACTCGACGTCAAGGTGCATCTGGTCACCGGCGCGGTGACGGCGGTACAGAACATCGTCAAATGTGTGCATCGTTGCGGCCTAGAGGTGGTCGACCTGGTGTTGCAGCCGCTGGCCTCGGGCTATGCGGTGCTGACCGAAGACGAGAAGGATGTCGGCGTCTGCCTGGTGGACATCGGCGGCGGCACCACCGACGTCGCTATCTTCCTGCAGGGGGCGATCCGTCACACCGCGGTGATCCCGATTGCGGGCGACCAGCTCACCAACGATATCGCCATCGCCTTGCGCACCTCGACCCAGGATGCCGAGGACATCAAGATCCGCTGCGGCGTCGCGCTGCAGCAGCTGGCCGATCCGGAAGACATGATCGAGGTGCCCGGCGTCGGTGACCGGCCGTCGACCCAGCTTTCGCGCCAGACGCTGGCCGGTTTCATCCAGCCGCGCGTCGAAGAGATTTTCCAGAAGGTGCAGGAGGAGCTCCAGCGCAGCGGCAAGGAGCGCCTGCTGCGTGCGGGTATCGTGCTCACCGGAGGGGCCGCGCAGATGCCCGGCATGACCGAACTGGGTGAGGAGGTTTTTCATACGACCGTGAAGCTGTCGACACCGAATTACGACGGCAACCTGCGCGATTACGTGCGCAATCCGCGCTACTCCACGGCCATGGGTTTGTTGCAGGAAGGGGTGGCGCAGCGCCACCGGGGCATGAAGGTGCAAAGTCCGAGGAGCTTCAAGCAGGTTCTGGCGCGGATGCGGACGTGGTTTTCCCGGAATTTTTGATGTGGTTGTTCTTTTCAGGAGGCGAAAATGTTTGAACTTGAGGAAGTAGCGGGGCAGGAAGCGGAGGCCAACTCGACGGTGATCAAGGTGGTCGGTGTCGGCGGCGCCGGCGGCAACGCGGTCGATCACATGATTCGCGAGGGCGTCAGCGGTGTCGAATTCATCTGCTGCAACACCGATGCGCAGGCGCTGAAGAAGAGCGCCGCGCACGTCAAACTGCAGCTCGGCCCGGGACTTGGCGCCGGCGGCAAGCCGGAAAAGGCCCGCGAGCTGGCCATGCAGGACCGCGAACGCATCGCCGATGCGCTGCGCGGTGCGCACATGGTCTTCATCACGGCCGGCATGGGCGGCGGCACCGGCACCGGTGCCGGTCCGGTGGTGGCCGAGGTGGCCCAGGACCTCGGCATCCTGACCGTGGCGGTGGTGACCAAGCCCTTCGAATACGAGGGCCGGCGCAAGCGCGTGGCGGAAGAGGGCGTAACCGAGCTGGCCAAGCACGTCGATTCGCTGATCGTGATCCTCAACGAGAAACTCGAGGAAGTACTCGGCGAGGAGATCAGCTACCTCGAAGCATTCAAGACGGCGGACAACGTGCTGCGCAACGCCGTGGGCGGCATCGCCGAGATCATCAACGTGCCGGGCCTGGTCAACGTCGACTTCGAGGATGTGCGCACCGTGATGCACGAGATGGGCAAGGCCATGATGGGTTCCGCGGTTGCCGCCGGGGTCGATCGTGCGCGCATCGCCGCCGAGGGGGCGGTGGCCAGTCCGCTGCTCGAGGGCATCGAACTGTCGGGCGCCCGCGGCGTGCTGGTCAACATCACCGCCAGCAGTACCCTGGGCCTCAAGGAGTACAAGGAGGTAATGAAGACCATCCGCCAATACACGGCGCCCGAGGCCACCGTGATCTGCGGCACCGTGTTCGACGAAGGCATGGAAGACCAACTGCGGGTCACCGTGGTCGCCACCGGTCTGGGTATCGTCGCCACGACCGAGAAAGCCAAGCCGGTCATGCACGTGGTTGAAACCCTGGGCCTGCGCACTGGCACGGACAACGTTCCGGTATTCGAAGCCGGCAGCAATGGCACCGGAATCGACCTGTCCAGCGTAACCAGCAGCGCCCGCAGTTCCGCGCCGCGTAACCCGCAGGCGGAAGCCATGGCAGCGTCGGGAGTGGACAAGTACGATATCCCGGCTTTTTTGCGCCGCCAGTCGGACTGAGGCGAGAGCTGACGCAAGCCGGCCTGGCGGGGCCTCCTCCCGTCCGGTCGGACTTGCATGTTAAAATTTTGCTACGCACCATTTTCCATTGATCGCCATACCATGCTTCGTCAGCGCACCCTGAAATCCGTCGTCAAGGCCACCGGCGTCGGTCTGCACTCCGGCGCCAAGGTAACGCTCATGCTGCGACCGGCGCAACCGGATACTGGAGTCGTCTTCCGCCGCGTGGATCTGCCTTCGCCGGTCGATCTCAAGGCCGACCCGTTCGGCGTCGGCGATACCCGCATGGCCTCCTGTCTGGAATCGGGCGGGGTCAAGGTCGCCACCGTTGAACACCTGATGTCCGCCCTGGCTGGCCTCGGCATCGACAACATCTATATCGATGTCGATGCGGCCGAGTTGCCGATCATGGACGGGTCCGCCGCGCCCTTCGTGTTCCTGCTGCAGTCGGCCGGCATCGAGGAGCAGAACGCGGCGAAGAAATTCATCCGCGTGCTGAAGACCGTGGAAGTCAAAGACGGCGACAAATGGGCGAAGTTGTCGCCCTATGATGGTTTCAGCCTTGATTTCTCGATTGTTTTCAACCACCCGGCGGTGGATCGCGCCGGCTCGCGCGCGCACGTGGATTTTGCAGATCAGTCTTATTTGCGTGAAGTGGCGCGAGCGCGGACCTTCGGCTTCATGCAGGACGTGGAAACCCTGCGCGACCAGGGCCTGGCCCTCGGCGGTAGCCTGGAAAATGCCATCGTGATGGACGAATACCGGGTCCTGAACAGCGACGGCCTGCGCTATGCCGACGAATTCGTCAAGCACAAGATCCTTGACGCCATCGGCGACCTTTACCTTGCTGGGCATCCCCTGCTCGGCGCCTTTGCGGCCCACAAGTCCGGCCATGCCTTGAACAACCAGCTGCTGCGGGCCTTGCTGGCCGACGCATCGGCCTGGCAGTTCGCCAGTTTCCAAAGCGCCGAGGAAGCGCCAGGAACCGTCGCGCGATTGTATCCACAACTGATCTAGGGATTTCCGATGCTGCTGCTCCGGATCGTCGGCATACTCTTGGCGATCACCATAGGCAGCAGCCTCGTTGCCTGGTTGTTTACCCGTGACCGGCGCTATCTCGTTCTGTCGGCGCGCGTTACCAAAGCGGCGTTGGCCTTTGCGCTGCTGGTTCTGGTCCTGATGGCGGCAGAACGCCTGATCATTCTTTGATACTTTGCAGCAGTCGCTCCAGCGGGCCCTTCAGGGGAGACTCCTGAGGCAATTTTCGGGCTAATGCAGTGAGTCCTTGCTTCTGTTTTGATCCAGGAAGAGAGGGTCTTTCATTTTGAACCAAGGCAGAAGGGCGATTTCGGGCTTGCACTCGGACCTCGATTTGAGTAACCTTCGCCTCCTTGTTGGATAAATCGCTGGCGAGCCTCGGTCCGAACTGACGGATCTTCGCAGCGACCGCGCCGCTGTCGGCGTGGATAAGAAGTTTCCCCAGACGGAAGTTGGCTACCCTGGCATACGGCTTCAGCGCCGCCGGCAGCGCAGCTTCCAACAGACGCTGGAATTGGAGCAGACGTCGAGCGTGGGCTGCAAGCCGCGCCATGCTGTCGCCGGAGGCAAGGTGGTCCTGGAGGCTGCGCGATGTCATCGAAATGAAGTTTCAGTGCTGGCCGATCGTTATGCCGGCACTGAAACGAACCTGATGGGAGGGAAGGGATGCATATTATTCTCGTCTCTGACCGGCTGGCAACCGCAAGAAGCATTTCCCTGACCTGGGGGCATGCAATCCTGTTCGCCGCGGCCATGTTTGGCTCGGTCCTGTTGCTGTCGTCGTTGTTCTCATATGTCACGGTCCGCCACGCGGCGGAAATCCGCCTGCCCTTCCTGCAGGATTTGCTGCGCGTGATGAATGCAGAGGAAGCTCAGCGTTCCAAGGATTTTGCCCGTGAAAACCTCAACGCCATGGCGGTCAAGCTGGGCGAAATGCAGGCGCAGTTGCTGCGCCTGGATACCATTGGCGAGCGACTGGCCGGCATGGCCGGCGTCAAACCCCAGGACCTCAAGACGTTCGAGGCCAAACCCGGTGGTCGCGGCGGGCCCTTGGTGCGTCCCGAAGCGATGTCGGCGACGGAACTGCAACGAGCCGTTGACGTCCTGGCGACCCAGGTGGAAGCAAAGTCCGACGCGATTTCCATGATCGAATCGCAGTTACTGGAAGACAGGATCAGGAAAAGCCTCTTGCCCACCAGCCTGCCCATCGAGGCGCAGTGGAATGCGTCCGCCTATGGCTGGCGCGTGGATCCCTTTACCGGCGAGCGGGCCCTGCACGAGGGCGTGGACTTCGTGGCGCCAACCGGCACTGACATCGCCGCTGCCGCCTCCGGAGTTGTTGTCAGCGCCGAGCGCCATCCACAATATGGGAACTTCGTGGAAATCGACCACGGCAACGATCTGACCACCCGCTACGCCCACGCCTCGAAAATCCTCGTCAAGCCGGGACAACTGGTCAAGCGCGACCAGAAGATCGCCGAAGTGGGTTCCACCGGCCGCTCCACCGGACCGCATCTGCATTTCGAAGTCCGGATCCGTGGTATGGCGCAGAACCCCGACCGCTTCCTGCGCCTGGCGAAGAACGCCGGCAAGCCGTTCGCGCAACCGCCGCTCGCCGCAAAGCGCTGACCAAGGGGAGGTTTCTCCCCCATGCTAAAATCACCGCTTTGCTTTTACCGGCCGACTTGCGGCTGCGTACCCCATGATCACCGGCCTACTCAAGAAGATTTTCGGCAGTCGCAATGACCGCCTGATCAAGCAGTATTCCCAGACTGTCGCCCGTATCAACGCGCTCGAAGCGGCTACCGCCGCGCTCCCGGACGCGGCACTGCGGGCCAGGACCGACGAGTTCCGCGGCCGCCATGAAAAGGGCGAGACGCTGGACGCCCTGTTGCCGGAGGCGTTCGCCGTGGTGCGCGAAGCCAGCCGTCGCGTGCTCGGCATGCGCCATTTCGACATGCAGATGGTCGGCGGCATGGTGCTGCACTACGGCAAGATCGCCGAAATGCGCACCGGCGAAGGCAAGACCCTGACCGCCACGCTGGCGGTGTATCTGAATGCGATTCCGGGCAAGGGCGTGCACCTCATCACGGTGAACGACTATCTTGCCAAACGCGACGCCGAATGGATGGGCCGCATCTACAACTTCCTCGGGCTTTCGGTCGGCGTAAACCT
>JADYZH010000026.1 GCA_020853215.1 Sulfuritalea sp.
ACACCGAGATCGGCGCCGACGTGCGGCAATGCGCCTGGCTGGCGCTGGGCCTGTCGCTGCTCGCTTTCGCCGTGCTGAAAAATCCCGATCCCCTCCTGAATTTTTCGCGCCTGACGCCCGAGGTTGAACTGAAAGTGCGCGCCTACCTCGACGGCGTGGCCTGGGCGGTGCCGGGCGTGCTGTTCTTCCGCGTCTTCTTCGGCTTCACCACCGGCATCGGCCGGCCGCGGCCGGTGATGGCCTTCAACCTGCTCGGCCTGCTGCTGAAAGTGCCGCTCAACTGGGTTTTCATGTACGGCCACTTCGGCCTGCCGGCCATGGGCGGTGCCGGCTGCGGCTGGTCCACCGCGGTCATCATGTGGACCGTGGCGACCCTGGCTTGGGCTTGGTGCCGACGCGACGCCGAGTACGCGCCCTATGACGTCTTCGCCCGCTTCGATCCGCCGCGGCCGGCCGCGCTGCGCGAGCTGCTGGTGCTGGGCCTGCCGATGGGCGCCACCTTCATGGTCGATGTCACTGCCTTCACCTTCATGGCGCTGTTCATCGCCCGGCTGGGACCGGAAATCTCGGCCGCGCACCAGATCGCGGCCAACGTCGCGGTGTTCGTCTTCATGGTCCCCATCGCGCTGGGCAACGCCACCGGCGTGCTGGTCGGCCAGGCGCTCGGGGCCGGGGAAAGTCGGCGCGCGCGACACGCCGGCCTGCTCGGCCTGGCGGTGGGCTGCGGCGTCGCCGCCGTGGTCGGCGGCGCGATCTGGCTCACCGCCGGCCCGCTGGCGCGGACTTACACCACGGATGCGCAGGTCGCCGCCGCGGCCGCGACCCTGCTCGCCATCGTCGCCGTCTATCACGTCGCCGATGCCATGCAGGCCGTCATGGCCCAGGTGCTGCGCGGCTACAAGCGCGCCATGGCGCCGATGGTGATCTATGCGATTTCGCTGTGGGGCGTCGGGCTGGGTGGTGGCTATGTGCTGGGGCTGACCGACATTTTCGGCGCGGCGCGCGGCGCCGCCGGTTTCTGGATCGCGGGAACCGCAAGTCTGGCGCTGGCGGGAGCGGGAGTGCTGGCCTACTTCCTGCGGATTTCTCGTGTCCGGTCGGGTTGAAGCGCCGTATCGCCAGCGCCGACTTTTTGGGGCGGAAGGTGCCAGAAATTTTCTTCCTGAGTGGCTCGTCCGGTGAGCTTTACCGACCTTAGCCTGTTGTCAACAGCAAGGCGATGATGTTGCTTGCGACCTTCCTGCCTGTCCGGTTCTGGGTAATTGGCGGACTGCCCGGGTCGGGAAGCGGGCGATCGCTGGCCAACCAACGTCACACTGATTCGTCGCTGTCGACCGCTCGTGTCTATTTCCACAGGCGTATCTCATGGGATACAATTATCCGTGAAGCGGATTTTTACTACTGACTTCTTTGATAACTGGTTCACAGGTTTGCGGGACGCTCGGGCCAAAGTAAGGATTCAGGCTCGGATCGATCGCGCTGGTTTGGGCAACTTTGGCGATTGCGAGCTGGTGGGCGAGGGGGTATCGGAGATGAGCATTCACTTCGGCCTCGGCTACCGTGTCTATTTCGCGCAGCGTGGGATCGAGGTGGTGATTCTGCTTGCGGGAGGCGACAAGTCCCCCCAGTCGAAGGACATCAAGCGGGCGCTGGAACTGGCCCGCCGTCTGTGTGAGTGGAGCATGAAAGCGATCAAGTTGCGGCCCTGGGACTCGGCCGAGCACCTGAAGACGGAGGAGGAGATGGTCCTCTACCTGGAAGCCTGTCTTGAGGAAGGTGACGCTGCGTTGATTGCCCACGCCCTGGGCGTGATCGCCAAGGCGCGCGGCATGACGCAGTTGGCGCGGGATACCGGTCTGTCGCGCGAGAGCCTGTACAAAGCACTCTCGGGCGAGGGTAATCCTGAGTTTGCGACTGTGATGAAGGTGGTCAAGGCGCTGGGATTCCAGTTGCACGCCGCGGCGGCGCCGTAGTCGACACATCCCGAGTGTCACTGGCGGCGCGAGGTTTGAAGCGCCATACGTTGGAATGAACTTTGGCTCAAACCATCCCGGCACCGGCCACCACCACCACATAGCGCGCCGCCTTGCCGGCCGCCATCCACGCCGCGCAGGCCAGCGGCGGCAGCCGTAGCCAGCCGGCAGCGGCGCACAGGGCGTCGCCGATGATCGGCGCCCAGGCCAGCAGCAGGATGGGCGCTCCGTGCCGTCCCGCCAGCGCTGATTTTTCCGGTGCCAGGTGTTGCGGCAGCAGGCGGCCCATGTAGTACGTCACCATGCCGCCCAAGGTATTGCCCAGCGTCGCCAGCAGCAGCGCCGGCAGCGTCTGTTCGGGATGCAGCCGGATCAGGGCGAACAGCACGGCTTCCGAGCCGCCGGGCAGGAGCGTTGCGGAAAGGAAACTGGCGAGGAAAAGGCCGGCCAGACCGGCTTCCGCGGTGAATGCGAAGTCCATGGCCCATGTTACCCTCTGCGGCTGTCGAACCAATTTCCCCGCCGTCATGGACTACCTCGAAAAAATCCTCAACGCCCGCGTCTATGACGTGGCCATCGAAACCCCGCTGGAGCCGGCCGCCATCCTCTCCGCGCGCATCGGCAACCGGGTTTACTTCAAGCGCGAGGACATGCAGCCGGTGTTCAGCTTCAAGCTGCGCGGCGCCTACAACAAGATCGCCCACCTGACGCCGGCGCAGAGGAAGCGCGGCGTGATCTGCGCCTCGGCCGGCAACCACGCGCAGGGCGTCGCGCTATCGGCACAGAAGCTCGGGCTGCGCGCCGTGATCGTGATGCCGACCACCACGCCACAGATCAAGATCGACGCCGTTGCCAAGCGCGGCGCCGAAGTGGTCCTGTTCGGTGATTCCTACGACGCGGCCTACGCCCACGCATTGGAACTGGAGAAGAAGCAGAAGCTCAACTTCGTCCACCCCTTCGACGATCCGTATGTGATCGCCGGGCAGGGCACCATCGGCATGGAAATCCTGCGCCAGCATCCCGAGCCGATCGACGCGGTGTTCTGCTGCGTCGGCGGCGGCGGCCTGATCTCCGGTGTCGCGGCCTACATCAAGCGCCTGCGCCCGGAGACGAAAGTGATAGGTGTCGAAGCCGCCGATGCCGATGCCATGGACCGTTCGCTCAAGGCGGGCCGCCGCGTGCGGCTGGAGTCGGTCGGCCTGTTCGCCGACGGCGCGGCGGTGAAATACGTCGGCCAGGAAACCTTCCGCCTGTGCCAACAGTATGTCGACGAGATGGTGCTGGTCGACACCGACGCCATCTGCGCCGCGATCAAGGACGTGTTCGAGGACACGCGCTCGATCCTCGAACCGGCCGGGGCGCTGGCCGTGGCCGGTGCCAAGGCCTGGGCCAAGAAAAACGGCGCGCAGGGCAAGACACTGGTGGCGGTGGCCTCCGGCGCCAACATGAATTTCGACCGCCTGCGCTTCGTCGCCGAGCGCGCCGAAGTCGGCGAACAGCGCGAGGCGGTGCTGGCCGTGACGCTGCCGGAAAAGCCCGGCGCCTACAAGAAGTTCGTCGCCCTGATCGGCAACCGCAACATCACCGAGTTCAACTACCGTTTCCACGACGCCGGCGAGGCGCATGTTTTCGTCGGCATGCAGGTGGCCAACCGCGCCGAGGCAAGCAAGCTGGTCGCGCTGCTGAAGAAGAACGGCTATCCGGCGCTGGACCTGACCGACGACGAAATGGCCAAGCTGCACATCCGCCACCTGGTCGGCGGCCATGCCCCGCAGGTGAAGAACGAGCTGATCTACCGCTTCGAGTTTCCCGAGCGCCCCGGCGCGCTGATGAACTTTCTCAACAAAATGAGCGCCGGCTGGAACATCAGCCTGTTCCACTACCGCAACCACGGCGCCGACACGGGCCGCGTGCTGGTCGGCATGGAAGTGCCGCCGAAGGAGATGAAGGACTTCCGCGCCTTCCTCAAGAACCTCGGCTACCGGTATTGGGACGAGTCGAAGAATCCGACCTACAAGCTGTTCCTCGGCT
>JADYZH010000027.1 GCA_020853215.1 Sulfuritalea sp.
GCCAACCTGGTGTTCCTGGTGGGCGTGGCCGCCGGGGCGGTGACCATCGTCTTCCCGGCCTACGTCTATCACCACGAAGGCATGCACAAGGTCGCCGTGCTGGGCGAGATGCTGGCAATCACCGCCGTGATCATGGTGATGGTGTTCGTCTTCGCCCACATGGGTCGACCCGACCGCCTGTGGCACATGATTCCGCCGCGCGGCATCTACAGCTTCTCGTCGATGCTGGGCTGGGACGTGATGGTGCTCAACGGCTACCTGATCCTCAACTTCGTCTGCGGCTTCTACTACCTGTGGTGCAAATACACCGGCAACCCGGTCAACCAGAAATGGTTCATCCCGCTGGTATATGTCGCCATCGCCTGGGCGCTGTCGATCCACACCGTGACGGCCTTCCTGATGGCCAACAACCCGGCGCGCCCGATGTGGTTCCACAGCATGATGCCGATCCGCTTCATCACGACCGCGTTTGCCGCCGGCCCGGCGCTGATCATCCTGATCTTCCTGGTCATCCGCAAGAACACCAAGTTCTGGGTCGATGACAGCGCGATCAAGCTGCTCACCACCATTGTTCATTTCTGCCTGGGCATCGCCATCTTCCTGACCCTGTCGGAAGTCGTGGTCGAGCTCTACGCCCGTACCGAGCATGCCAACGGGCTCTACTACCTGATGTTCGGGCTGCACGGCCTCACCGGTCTGGTACCGTGGTTCTGGAGTTCGCTGGTGCTGATGGTCGGCGCCTTCGTGATGTTCTTCATGCCGTCCTTCCGCAATGACTTCAACAGGCTGCAAATCCCCTGCGCGATGGCCTTTGCCGGCATCTGGATCGAGAAGGGCATGGGTCTGATCGTCCCCGGCTACATCCCCTCGCCGATCGGCGAAGTCACCGAGTACCACCCGAGCTTCGTCGAGTGGCTGATGGTGCTGGGCATCTGGGCCTTCGGTTTCTTCATCCTGACCATCCTGCTCAAGGGCGCCATCGGCATCCTGCTGGGCGAGGTCAAGTTCGGCGGCCCGACGGCCACCGCCAAGTGAGGTTGCCATCATGAGAAAGCTCGCGATCGTTACCCTGGTTCTCGGCCTCTGCGGCGGGGCGTTCTACGCCGTTTCCGCCGCGGAGAAAGCGGCCGAACCCGCCAAGGAAGCCGCGCCGAAAGCGCCTGTCGAATGCTTCGAAAGCCGCAAGGGCGCTTCCGAAATCACCCAGCGCGACATCAAGCCCGGCTGGCCCAACGTCAAGTGCTCGCCCAAGACCGGCGCCGCGCTGTGGTACGGCGATCCCTACGACGGCACGGTGCCGATGGGCAAGATGCCGGGACTCGAGAATATCCCGGAGGGCCACGCCGTGATCAAGCCGCGCTCCGAGAAGCTGGCGCTGATGCCGATGTGCGGCGTCTCCTGTCATAACGGCGTCGGCCCTGCTTTCAATCCGCCGACCCTGCCGAAGGACAAGAAGCCCAAGCCGAATCCGACCATGGAAGCGATGGTGCCCGACCTCGCCAACCTGCAACACGGCCGCGGCCGCATCTGGTGCATGGACTGCCACCACACGACCAAGCGCAACATGCTGGTCGACCACTTCGGCGACCCGGTCAGCTTCGACCAGCCGCAGCTGCTGTGCGGCAAGTGCCACGGCGACAAGCTGCGCGACTGGCGTGACGGCATCCATGGCAAGCGCATCGGCAGTTTCGCCAGCACCGGCAAGAAGCGCTGGTTCACCTGTACCGAATGCCACAACCCGCACAACGTGCAGGATGGCGCCCGCAACCGCGGCTTCGCGCAGCTCCAGCCCGAACCATCGCCGCAGCTGCCCAGGGGGATGAAGGACGCTTCGCACGAGAAGCTGCATCCGATTCCGCACTGATGTCGGACGCGCCTGAAAGACCGGCCAGAGGCGACCCGAGCTGGGTCGCCCCCGCCCTGAGACGCGACGAGAAGACCCGCAACGTCGGCAAGACGCCGGTCTTCTTCGGGCCGCCGCTGGCGATCCTCACCGACGGCCAGAACAACACCATGGAAATCAGCGGCAAGCTCAACCGCACCGCTGAGCGCTACCTGGAAATGCTCAGGTATCACGGCATGGCGCTCACCGAGCCGGAACGGAAGTGCCTCGCCCATATCTGCAACATCGGCTTCATGTCGCCGCTGGAGATCCGCGAGCTGCCCATGGAAGTGGAACTCACCAGATTCGAATGCGAGGGGCTGGACAAGCTCGCGCTGGCGGCGAAGCTCGAAGCGGCGAGCTTCGCCGACCTGGTGGCGGTCGTCGAATCGCTGGGATTCTGAGAGCCTGTGAATAAATCTACTGCGCGTGCCGGATCGGGGTTTGGGCGGTGCTCGCTATCCTCACATATAACAACATATGCTCCGGTAGCTGCGCTCCGGCCGCACCCCGCTGCGGCCCGGCGGCTACGCCACGAAGGAAGTCCCCTTGGGGGACGATTTCTTCACAGGCTCTGAGCGCTGGCGATGCCCGGCTGTCGCCCGTTCGCGGCGGACGGGAAATCCGGGCGTGGCTACTTGCGCTGGATCAGCTCGATCTTGTAGCCGTCCGGGTCTTCGACGAAGGCGATCACCGTGCTGCCGCCCTTCATCGGCCCCGCTTCGCGGGTGACCTTGCCGCCGCGCGACTTGATCTCGGCGCAGGCGGTGTAGGCGTCATCCACCGCCAGCGCGATATGGCCGTAGCCGGTGCCGATTTCGTAGCGCTCGACGCCCCAGTTGTGGGTCAGCTCGATCACGGTGCCGTCCGCTTCGTCCTGGTAGCCGACGAAGGCGAGGGTGAACTTGCCTTCGGGGTAGTCGTTGCGGCGCAGCAGTCGCATGCCGAGGACTTCGGTATAGAAGGCCAGCGACTTGTCGAGGTCGCCGACGCGCAGCATGGTGTGCAGGAGTCTCATGATGTGTTCCTTCAAAGAATGGGAAGCGAGGCGGCGCGCTGCTTGAGTTCGCCGCGCGCCGTCTGCCAGTCGGGATAGAGCGAATCGACCACGGCCCAGAAGCGCTTGCTGTGGTTGAGTTCGACGAGGTGCGCGACTTCGTGGGCCACCACGTAATCGCCCAGGTGCGGCGGCAGGTGGATCAGGCGCCAGTTGATGCGGATGCCGCTTTCTTCGCTGCAACTGCCCCAGCGCGTGTGCGCCGACGACAGGCTGAGCTTGGGCGCCGTGCGCCCGAGCCGGGCGCTGAAATGGTCGAGGCGTTCGCCGAAATGCGTCAGCGCCCGCTTTTGCAGGGCGCGCTTTGCCAGCTGGCCGAGGTCTGCTTCCGGGCGCGCTTCGAGGACCAGGGTATCGGCGATCCAGCGCACCCGGTTGGCGCCGGGCAGGACGCGCACCTCAGCCTCACCGCCGAGCAGCGGCAGGCGGCTGCCTTCCTTGATCCTGAGGTGGCGCGGTTGGCTGGCATGGGCCAGTTCGTCGAGTTTCTTCAGTACCCAGTCGCCATGGCCCTGCACGAAGCTTTCGATCTCGGCAAGGGGGGTGCGGCCCGGCGCGCTGATGCGCAGGCCGCGTTCGTCGATGGTCATCGACAGACGGCGGGCGCCCTGCTTCAGGCGGTAGTCGATGATGCGGCCGCCGATCAGCAGGTGGCGAGGCCTGCTTGCGGCGGGCGGGGAAGGGAGCCGGAACAGTGCGAGTTGTTCGAGCAGCATCGTCAGGTCGCGGGCGAGGCCCCGAACAGGTCGCAGGCGCGGTCTTCAACCGGCAGCGCGGCGATGCCGCGCGCGATCGCCTGTTCGATGACGGGCAGCGACTGCTCGATCAGGCGCCAGTTGCAGCGCAGGACGTCGCTGCCCTGAGCCTCGACCCAGTGCCCGCGCGCGGCGAAGGACAGCGCCAGGCACGGCGCGCGCCGTCCCGCCAGCGCCGACTTTTCTGCGATGACCTGTTCCAGTATCCGTTTGGCCTGTTCGCGCAGCCAGGCTTCGGCACGGTCCTGGATCTGGCGCGGCGTGGCTTCCGGCGGCAGGGGCAGATTCAGGGTATCGCCTTCGCGCAGCGCCTCGGTATGGCGGCTGCCGAGCACCAGGCGCAGGCTGCCGCCCAGATACGCCAGCGCCGCGCCATCGTGCCAGCGGCCGGCAGGATCGGGCTCGCTGCCGTCGAGGCGCAGTGCAATCTGTGGATCACGGCGCCCGTGACTCATGCTGCCGCTGCTCCGTAAAGCTGCGGGCTGATCTTCGCCATCTCGGCCTCGATCCAGGTTTCCGCGCGCGTCAGCACTTCGGCGGCCGTGAGCCCGGCGGGGTCGATGGCTGGGCCGATGCTGACGGTGACGGTGCCGCTTTTCTTGAACAGGGCGTTGCGGCCCCAGAATTCGCCGGAATTCAGCGCCACCGGCAGCACCGGCGTCCCGGTCTCGACCGCGAGCAGGGCGCCGCCGCCCTTGTAGCGGTTCTTCGATCCGGGCAGTGAGCGCGTGCCTTCGGGAAAGATGATCACGGTATAGCCCTTGTCAAGGCGGTCGCGGCCCTGTTCGACCAGGCTTTTGAGCGCGGCCTTGCCGGCGCTGCGGTCGGTCTCGATCATCGGCGTCAATGCCAGCGCCCAGCCGAAGAAGGGCAGGTACTTGATCTCCTTCTTCCAGACGAAGACCGTGTCCGCGAACACATCCTGCAGCATCAGGGTCTCCCACGCCGACTGGTGCTTCGCCAGCACGACCACCGGGCGCCCCGGAATGTTCTCCGCGCCCAGCAGGCGGTAGGGAATGCCGAGCAGGTGCTTGACCAGCCAGATCACGAAGTTGACCCAGGGCGCCACCGAGCGGCGCCGCATGCGGTGCGGCAGCGGCCAGCAGAGGAGGATCACCGCCAGCGTGTAGGGCGGCGTCACCACTACGAGGATCAGCAGGAACAGCAGGGAACGCAGTACGGCCATCAGCGGGCGATGTGCGCTGCCGCGGCGGCGAGGTCGGGAAATACCAGGGTCTCGGGCGGCATGGCGGGGTCATCGACGGTCTTGCGTCCCTTGCCGGTCAGCACCAGCATCGGCTGGGCACCGACGGCGACCGCCGCCTGCAGGTCGCGCAGGCTGTCGCCGATCGCCGGTACGCCGGCCAGGTCGGCATTGAAGCGCGCCGCGATCTCCTTCAGCATGCCCGGCTTCGGCTTGCGGCAGTCGCAATGGTCGTCGTTGGTGTGCGGGCAGAAAAAGATGGCGTCGATGCGTCCGCCCACCAGCGCCAGCGCCTTGTTCATCTTGTCGTGGATCGCCATCAGCGTGTCGGCCTCGAACAGGCCGCGGCCGACGCCGGACTGGTTGCTGGCCACCACCACCCGATAGCCGGCCTGGTTCAGGCGCGCGATGGCGGCGAGGCTGCCGGGGATCGGCTTCCATTCCTCCGGCGACTTGATGTACTGGTCGGAGTCGTGGTTGATCACGCCGTCGCGGTCGAGGATGACTAGCTTCATGGCTGCATTGTCGCCGTGGCACCGGCGCCGACTTTGCCGAACATCGCCGCAAAATGCGCTTTGTTTGCCATGCCCGGCCTCAGGCGGAAAGCCGCGACAGGTCGGCGACGCGGTTCATCGCCTGGTGCAGCGTGGCGAGCAGCCCGAAGCGGTTGGCGCGAAGCTGAGCGTCCTCGGCGTTCACCATGACGCCGTCGAAGAAGCTGTCCACCGGCGCCTTCAGCGCGGCCAGCGCCTGCAGCGAGGCGGTATAGTCGCCGCGTTCGAAGGCGGCATCGGCCGCGGGTTTCACCGAGTCGAGCGCCTTGTTCAGCGCGATTTCGGCGGCTTCCTTGAGCAGCGCCGGATCGACCTGCGCCGCCACAGCACCCTCGGCCTTCTTCAGGATGTTGCCGACGCGCTTGTTGGCGGCGGCAAGGCTCGCCGCTTCGGGCAGCGCGGCGAAGGCGCGTACAGCGGCCAGGCGCTTGGGGATGTCGCCCAGGCGTTGCGGACACAGGCCGACCACGGCATCGACCTCCAGCACCGAATAACCCTGTTCGCGCAGGCTGCCGGCGAGGCGCTCGTAGATGAATTCGGACAACTGCTCGATTACCTTCGCCTCGACCAGCTTCGCCGCGCCGAACAGCCACGCCAGGTCCAGCGCCAGATCGCGCTCGATCAGCATGCGCAACATGCCGAGCGCATGGCGGCGCAGTGCGAAGGGATCCTTGTCGCCGGTCGGCAACTGGCCGATGCCGAACATGTCGGCCAGGGTCTGCAGCTTGTCGGCCAGCGCGACGCAGAGGCCGACGTCGCCGCGCGGCAGTTCGTCGCCGGCGAAGCGCGGCTTGTAGTGGTCCTCGATCGCGTCGGCGACGTCGGCCGACTCGCCGTCGTGCAGCGCGTAGTAGCGGCCCATGATGCCTTGCAGTTCGGGGAACTCGCCGACCATGTCGGTCAGCAGGTCTGCCTTGGCCAGCACCGCGGCGCGGTCGGCTGCATTCGCGAGCGCATCGCCGCCGAGCTTCTCGCCGATGGCACGGGCCAGCGCGGCGACGCGCTCGACGCGTTCGCCCTGGGTGCCGAGCTTGTTGTGGTACACCACCCTGGCGAGGCCCGGTATGCGGTCCATCAGCGACTTCTTGCGGTCCTGGTCGAAGAAGAACTTGGCGTCGGCCAGGCGCGGGCGCACCACGCGCTCGTTGCCGCCGATCACCGCCGAAGGATCGGCGGGGCGGATGTTGCTCACGACGAGAAACTTGTGGGTGAGCTTTCCCGCGGCATCGAGCAGCGGAAAATACTTTTGGTTGGCCTTCATGGTCAGGATCAGGCATTCCTGCGGCACGTCGAGGAATTCCGGCTCGAAGCGGCAGCTCAGCACGTTCGGCCGTTCTACCAGTGCGGTGACCTCGTCGAGCAGCGCATCGTCCTCGATCGGCAGCAGGCCTTCCTTCGCGGCGGCGGCTTTCAGCTGTTTTTCGATCTCGGCGCGGCGCGCGGCGAAGCCGGCGATCACGGCGCCTTCGCTTTCCATCTGTTCGGCATAGCTGCCGGCATCGCGGATGGCGACGATTGGGTTCGCCGCCTCGAAACGGTGACCCTGGGTCTCGCGGCCAGCATCTAGGCCGAGCACGGAGATCGGCACCACGTCGGCGCCGTGCAGCGCGACCAGCTTGTGCGCCGGGCGCACGAAATTCACGCTACTCCAGCCGTCGGCCAATTGGTAGGTCATTACCTTGGGGATGGGCAACGCTGAGAGAGCTTCCTCAATTGCAGCCTCAAGTCCAACTTGCAGCGATGTGCCCTTGGCCATGGAGCGGGAGTAAACCGCATCCACTTTCCCGTCGCTTTGTATAAATAAACTATCCGAGCCTTCAACGGCATTCGGCCACAGGTCGGCTAGCGTTTCGCGCCCGATCTTAGCTAGGCGCTTACGCAGGGCATCAGTTGGCTTGTTGTTCGCGCCAATCGCCACGCTAACGGGCATCAGCTTTTCAACGACTTCCCTATTTGGAGCCACTGCTGCGACATTCGAAATGTGCGCGGCGAGTCTCCGTGGTGAAGCATAGCCGGTTACCGAGCTTACGCTGGCAGCAAGTTCTCTGCTTTGCAGGGACTTCAGGAGCGTAGTTGCAAATACATCGCCGAGTTTTTTCAGCGCCTTGGGTGGCAGTTCCTCGACGAACAGTTCCACCAGGAGGTTTTTCGACGTCATGGTCAGGCGGCCTTCTTTGCGGCTTGTTCGTTGAGCTTGGCCATCATTTCATCGGCCCAGGCCTTCGGCGCCATCGGGAAGCCCAGCCGGGCGCGGCTGTCGAGGTAGCTCTGGGCCACGGCGCGCGCCAGGTTGCGGATGCGGCCGATATAGGCGGCGCGCTCGGTGACCGAGATGGCGCCGCGCGCGTCGAGCAGGTTGAAGGTGTGCGCGGCCTTGAGTACCTGCTCGTAGGCTGGCAGCGCCAGCTGTTGCTCCATCAGGTGTTTGGCATTGCCCTCGTGCGCGCCGAAGGCGTGCAACAGAAACTCGACGTTGCTGTGCTCGAAGTTGTAGGCGCTCTGCTCCACCTCGTTCTGGTGGAAGACGTCGCCGTATTTCAGGCCCGGCGCATAGACCAGGTCGAAGACGTTCTCGACGCCCTGCAGATACATCGCCAGGCGTTCCAGGCCGTAGGTGATTTCGCCGGTGATGGGTTTGCAGTCGATGCCGCCCACTTGCTGGAAGTAAGTGAACTGCGTGACTTCCATGCCGTTGAGCCAGACCTCCCAGCCCAGGCCCCAGGCGCCGAGCGTGGGGTTTTCCCAGTCGTCTTCCACGAAGCGGATGTCATTCTTCTTCAGGTCGAAGCCCAGCGCCTCCAGGCTGCCGAGGTAGAGCTCCAGGATGTTGCTGGGTGCCGGCTTCAGGACCACCTGGTACTGGTAGTAGTGCTGCAGGCGGTTGGGGTTCTCGCCGTAGCGGCCGTCCTTGGGGCGGCGCGAGGGCTGCACGTAACCGGCCTTCCAGGGTTCGGGGCCGAGGGCGCGCAAGAACGTGGCGGTGTGGCTGGTGCCGGCGCCGACTTCC
>JADYZH010000028.1 GCA_020853215.1 Sulfuritalea sp.
CGCCGATGTCCTGGCGCGCGTTCCCGTGGTTCCGCCGGATACGCCGGATATCCTGGGCACGGCGGGCGACGACCATCTGCAAGGCACCGATCTGGCCGACGTGCTTTCCGGCTTGGCCGGCAACGACCAATTGGTGGGGCGTGCGGGAGATGACCTGCTGCGAGGCGGATTGGGCGACGACTACCTGAATGGTGGTTCGGGCAGTGATGTTTACGTATTTGCCCCGGGCGACGGACATGACGTGATCGTCAACCACAACCTCGACGATCTGCCGCAGCCGGGCGACATCGACAGCGTCCGCTTCGATGCGGGCATTGCGCCGGGCGACGTCCGGGGGGCGGCGAATGGCATGGACCTGGTCCTGACGGTGCAGAGCACGGGGGGAAGCGTGACCCTGTCGCAATGGCGCAACCCGACTTATGGGCAGGTTTCGCGGGTCGAGTTTGCCGACGGCACGGTGTGGGACGAGGCGGCGCTGGAAGCCCTGGCGGCGAACATCGAAGGCACGGCCGGCGACGACTACCTGCAAGGCACCGACCTGACCGACGTCCTCTCCGGTTTGGCCGGCAACGACATGATGTTCGGCCGTGCCGGCGATGACCTGCTGCGTGGCGGCTCGGGCGACGACTACCTGAGTGGCGGTTCGGGCAGTGATGTTTACGTATTTGACTCGGGCGACGGACATGACGTGATCTTCAACCACGACTTCGACGATCTGCCGCAACCGGGCGACATCGACGTTGTTCGCTTCGATGAGGGCATTGCGCCTGGCGATGTGCGGGGGGCGGCGGATGGCATGGACCTGGTCTTGACTGTGCAGAGCACGGGAGAGAGCGTGACCTTGGTGCAATGGCGCGACCCGGCGTACGAACATGTTTCGCGTGTCGAGTTTGCCGACGGCACGGTGTGGGACGAGGCGGCGCTGGAAGCCCTGGTGCCGAACATCGGCACGGCCGGCGACGACTACCTGATAGGCACCGACCTGACCGACGTCCTATCCGGCTTCGCCGGCAACGACGCGCTGTTCGGACTTGCCGGCGATGACCTGCTCGATGGCGGGGCGGGGGACGACAACCTGTACGGCGGCGATGGCAACGACACCTACCTTTTCGGTCGCGGCGACGGGCAGGACACGATCGACAGTTGGGACGAGAATGTCGGCAAGAGCGACATCCTGCGCTTCAAGTCCGGGGTGACCGAGGCGGACATCGATGTCGACCGCAGCGACGACGCTCTGACGTTGACGATCCGCGACATAGGCGATCGCGTCACGGTCTTCGGCTATTTCGACTACGGCGGACTGGCGGAAGTGCGCTTCGATGACGGCGCGGTTTGGGATCAGGATGCACTGGAAAGCAAGGTCCGGGTGAATAGCGCTCCCGTTGGCGAAGTGACCCTGACCGGTGTCGCTGCCCGGAACCAGATCTTGACCGCAACGAACACGCTGGCCGACGCGGATGGCTTGGGGCCTATCGGCTACCAGTGGCAATTTTCGACCGACGGCAGCGCCTGGAATGCCATCGATGGCGCGACGGCCGAAGATTTCATGTTGACTGAAGCGCAGGTCGGGCAGCAGATCCGAGTGATCGCCAGTTACACCGATGCGCGTGGCACCGCCGAATCGGTTGCCAGTGAGGCGACGGTGGCGATTGAGAACGTCAACAACAATGCGCCGATGCTGATCAACGCCATTGGCGACCGTTCAGCGACGCAGGACATCGCCTTCTCGTCTGCGGTGCCGATCGGTACTTTTGCCGACGGCGATCCCGGCGACACATTGACATTTACCGCCACGCTGGCAAATGGGGACGCCTTGCCGGCCTGGCTGGCCTTCGATGCGGCAACCGCGACTTTCAGCGGCACGCCCGGTGCCGGCGACCCCGGCGTGCTGGCCTTGCGCGTGACCGCTACCGACAATGGCGGGCTTTCCGCGCAAGCCGAGTTCAATCTTGCGATCGGACAGCATCTGCGCGGTACCGGCAGCAGCGATACGATGGATTATTCGGCAAGCCACTTCGTCGGTGTGACCCTGATCGACGGCGGCCTGGGCAACGACGCCATCACCGGCAGCGCCGGCAATGACGTGATCGTCGGCGGTACCGGCAGCGACAACCTCAAGGGCGGCGCCGGCGACGACATCTTCCTCGTTACCGGCAGCGATGCCGGTTACGACCGCTTCGACGGCGGCGACGGCGTCGACATCGTGCAGGGCAGCGATGGCGACGACACGATCCGCATGCACCAATTCACCGGCGCGGCCACGGTCGAGAAGATAGACGGCGGCGGCGGCATTGATGTCATCGCCGGCACCGGCAGCAGCGACACGCTGGACTTCTCCGCCACCGAACTGACCGGGATCGCGCTGATCGACGGCGGCCTGGGCAACGACGCCATCACGGGGAGTGCCGGCAATGACGTGATCGTCGGCGGTGCCGGCAGCGACAACCTCAGGGGCGGCGCCGGCGACGACGTCTTCCTCGTCACCGGCAGCGATGCCGGCTACGACCGCTTCGAGGGTGGCGACGGCGCCGACATCGTGCAAGGCGGCAGCGGCGACGACACGATCCGCCTGCACCAATTCACCGGCACGGCCACGGTCGAGAAGATAGACGGCGGCGGCGGATACGACACCATCGCCGGCACCGGCAGCAGCGACACGCTGGACTTCTCTGCCACCGAGCTGACCGGGATCGCGCTGATCGACGGCGGCCTGGGCAACGACGCCATCACGGGGAGCGCCGGCAACGACGTGATCGTCGGCGGCGCGGGAAGCGACAACCTAAAGGGCGACGCCGGCGACGACGTCTTCCTCGTCAGTGGCGCCGACACGGGTTACGACCGCTTCGACGGCGGCGACGGCGTCGACATCGTGCAGGGCGGCGATGGCGACGACACGATCCGCATGCACCAGTTCACCGGCACAGCCACAGTCGAACGCATCGACGGCAATGGCGGATACGACATCATCGCCGGCACCGGCAGCAGCGACACGCTGGACTTCTCCGCCACCGAACTGACCGGGATCGCGCTGATCGACGGCGGCCTGGGCAACGACGCCATCACGGGGAGTGCCGGCAATGACGTGGTCGTCGGCGGATCGGGCAGCGACAACCTCAAGGGCGGCGCCGGCGACGACGTCTTCCTCGTCAGCGGCGCCGACACCGGCTACGACCGCTTCGACGGCGGCGACGGCGCCGACATCGTGCAAGGCGGCATCGGCGACGACACGATCCGCCTGCACCAGTTCACCGGCACGGCCACGGTCGAGAAGATTGACGGCGGCGGCGGATACGACACCATCGCTGGCACCGGCAGCAGCGACGCGCTGGACTTCTCCGCCACCGAACTGACCGGGATCGCGCTGATCGACGGCGGCCTGGGCAACGACGCCATCACGGGGAGCGCCGGCAACGACCTCATCGTCGGCGGCGCCGGCAGCGACAGGCTGGCGGGAGGGCAGGGCAGCGACATCTACCGGATCGGCCTCGGCGACGGCGCCGAAACCATCGTCGAGAACGACGCGACGCCGGGCGCCATCGACGCCGCCGAGTTCCTCGCCGGCATCGGGCGCGAGCAGATCTGGCTGCGCCATGTCGGCAACAACCTGGAGGCCAGCGTCATCGGCACGGCGGACAAGCTGGTGGTGCAGAACTGGTACCTCGGCGAGGAGTACCGCGTCGAGGAATTCCGCACCGCCGACGGCGGCCGGCTGCTCGACAGCCAGGTCGAGAATCTGGTGCAGGCGATGGCGGCCTTCGCGCCGCCGGGCGCGGGCCAGACCACGCTGCCGCCGGCCTACCAGGAGGCGCTGGCGCCGGCGATCGCGGCGAACTGGCAGTAGCTCGGGTTGCAATAAATAGCTGCCGCGCCCCGGGACGGTACTGGATTCCGGGGCTAGCCCGGAATGACGAAGACGTCATTCCGGCGCACGCCGGAATCCAGACGCAGACTCAGTAGCCTTTCTCGCGCAGGTCGTCCTTGGGCAGGGCGGCGCTGAAATCCAGGCCCGTGAAGAATTTGCTCAGGGGGCATTCCACGCTTTTGTCGCAATGGTGCTCCCGGGCGCATTCGACGCGGGTCTGATCCAGTATCACGATCTGGCCGCATACCGGGCAGGCTTCAATCGGGGAATCGAACATGGCACACCTCCACTTCATGGATTGGCCGGGCCTTCGCTTCGAGTATAGACAGTCGCCCTGCTCGGGTATCATCGACGCATGAAAATTGCCACATGGAACGTCAATTCGCTCAAGGTGCGCCTGCCGCATGTGCTCGGCTGGCTGGCGGCGACGCAGGCGGACGTGCTCTGCCTGCAGGAAACCAAGATGGAGGATAAGGCCTTCCCTTACGCCGAGCTGGCCGCCGCCGGCTACCATGCCGCGCACAACGGGCAGAAGACCTACAACGGCGTCGCCATCCTGGCCCGCGGCACGCTGGAAGACATCCGTTGCGACATCCCCGATTTTGCCGACGAGCAGAAGCGCGTGCTGGCGGCGACCGTCGACGGGGTGCGCGTGGTCTGCGCCTACATGCCCAACGGCCAGGAGGTCGGTTCGGACAAATACCAGTACAAGCTGCGCTGGCTGGCGGCGCTCAAGGACTACCTGCGCGGCGAACTTGAGCAGTTTCCGCGGCTGGCGCTGCTCGGCGACTACAACATCGCGCCGGAGGACCGCGACGTGCATGACCCGGTGGCGTGGAAGGACCAGATCCTGTGCAGCGAGCCGGAGCGCGCGGCCTTCCGCCAGTTTGTCGGGCTGGGCCTGGCCGATGCCTTCCGCCTGTTCGAGCAGCCGCCCAAGCTCTATTCGTGGTGGGACTACCGGCAGATGGGCTTCCGGCTCAACCGCGGCCTGCGCATCGACCATATCCTGCTGTCAAAGCCGCTTGCGGCGGCCTGCGGCGCCTGCGCCATCGACAAGGCGCCGCGCAAGCTGGAACGCCCTTCGGACCATGCGCCGGTGCTGGCGACACTGGCCCCGCAATCGACATGAAAACGAAGTTTCAGAGAAGGCTAACGTCGGCTTCATCGACGTTAAGCGAAGCGGCCGAAACTACCGCGGCCGAACTCGGCGCGCTGTATCCGGCGCTGGCGCAACTGCCCGCCACCCTGTTGCAGCGTGTTGCCGAGTCCTTGCAGGAGCTTTCGGTCCCGTCCGGCACCGTGGTCTTCGACGAGCATCAGCCCTGCCGCGGATTTCCCTTCGTGCTGGCCGGCGCGGTGCGCGTCGCCAAGCAGAGCGCCGGCGGCCGCGAGCTGCCGCTCTACCGCGTGCAGTCCGGCGAGAGCTGCATCATCAGTTCCAGCTGCCTGCTCGGCCACGCCGAATACAACGCGCGCGGCACGGCCGAGGGCCCGACCACGCTGGCCCTCTTGCCGCGCCCGCTGTTCGACGAACTGCTGGGCCAGGCGGTGTTTCGCGATTTCGTCTTCGCTCTGTTTTCGGAGCGTATGGCCGAACTCATGCAACTGGTCGAGGAAGTTGCCTTCCGCAAGCTGGATCAGCGCCTGGCGGCGCTGCTGCTGGGCAAGGGACGGCTGGTCCATGCCACGCACCAGCAACTGGCCGACGAACTGGGCAGCGTGCGTGAAATGGCCAGCCGGTTGCTGAAGGGCTTCGCCGAGCAGGGCTTCGTGAAGCTCGGTCGCGAGCAGGTCGAGGTGCTGGATGCCGCGGGTTTGCGTAAAGTCGCCTCTGTGACTTAGGTTACAGTCAGGCGCCGGGGGAAGCTGGTGTAATGCGTTCACTTTTGTAGAACCCCTCAAGGAGAACACCATGAAACTCAATGTTGGCGGCATCGACCGTGTAGTGCGTATTGCTGCAGGTCTCGGACTGGTCGGCTGGGCTGCCATGGGCGGCCCGGCGTGGGCGTGGATCGGCGTGGTGCCGTTGGCCACGGGCGCCATCGGCTGGTGTCCGCCCTACGCGATCTTCGGCTTCAGCACCTGCGCGGTGAAGAAGCAGGCCTGAACCCTCGGGCTCACGGCTGCAGCCGGCCATGCGCCGACTGCAGCCAGCGTACTACCCCCAGGCCCGCAGCACGACCGCTGGCGAAACAGGCGGTGAGCAGGTAGCCGCCGGTCGGCGCTTCCCAGTCGAGCATTTCACCCGCGCAGAATGTGCCGGGCACGGCCCGCAGCATCAGGTTTTCGTCGAGCGCGGCAAAGTCTATGCCGCCGGCGCTGCTGATGGCTTCGTCGAGCGGGCGCGGTGCAACCAGGCGCAGCGGCAGCGACTTGAGGATCGCCGCGAGCCTTTCTGGCGCGGCGAGATCGAACGGCGTCGCAACTTCGTGGAGCAGTGCGGCCTTTACACCCGTGATGCCGGCGCGCCGGCGCAGGTGGTTGGCCAGCGAATCGCGACCGCGCGGGTGCGCCAGGTCTTCCATCAGGCGCCGCTGATCGCGTCCCGGAACCAGATCGACGTGCAGCACGACGCTGCCGGCGGTTTCGATGGCGTCGCGCAGCGGCGCCGAAAGCGCATAAACCAGATTGCCTTCGACACCCTGTTCGGTGACGATGAACTCGCCTGCGTGCCGGGTTACCGAACCATCCGGCGCCATCAACGCGGCGCCGACGTTTTTCGCCGGCGTACCGGCATAGCGCTGTTTCATGTGTTCGCTCCAGGCTACGTCGAAGCCGCAGTTGGCCGGGCGCAGGCGTTCTACCTTGATGCCGCGCGCCGCCAGCAGCGGCACCCAGGCGCCGTCCGAACCCAGTTTCGCCCAGCTGCCGCCACCCAGCGCCAGCACCGTGGCGTGGGCGCCGACTTTTTCCCCGCCGTCTGGCGTGGCGAAACACAGCGCGCCGCCGCCATCCCAGCCCGTCCACCGATGGCGCGCGTGGAACACCACGCCTGCGGCGCGTAGCCGGTGCAGCCAGGCACGCAGTAGCGGCGCTGCCTTCATCTCATGCGGGAAGACGCGGCCCGAACTGCCGACGAAGGTGGCGATGCCGAGTTCCTGCGCCCAGTCGCGCAGTTGCTGCGGGCCGAACTCCACGAGCCAGGCGCCGACCTCGGCGCGGCGCGGCCCGTACCGCGTGACGAAGACATCGGGCGCTTCGGCGTGGGTCAGGTTGAGCCCGCCGCGGCCGGCGAGCAGGAACTTGCGCGCCACCGAGGGCATCGCGTCATAGACATCGACCCCCAGCCCGGCGCCGGCCAGCACCTCGGCGGCCATCAGGCCGGCCGGGCCGCCGCCGACGATGGCGATGCGCTGCGGTACTACGGCGGTTGCGGGCTTAGTGGCGGTCACGATCCGCCAGCGCATTGGCGAGACGCACGTAATCCGTCACGGCGATGTCTTCGGCGCGCGCCGTTGGCGTGATGCCGAGCGCGGCGAGGGCGGCCTCGTCGATGAATTCGCGCAGGGTATTGCGCAGCATCTTGCGCCTTTGCGAGAACGCCGCGGTTACCACGCGGGCGAACAGCGCCGGATCATTTGCCGTATCGCCGGCGCCGACTTTCCGGAAGTCGACCGGAATCATGCGCACGATGGCCGAGTCGACCTTGGGCGGCGGGTTGAAGGCGCCGGGCGGCACGATGAACAGGCGCTCCATGTGATAGCGGTACTGCAGCATCACCGAGAGCCGCCCGAAATCCTTGCTGCCGGGCGCGGCAACCATGCGATCAACCACTTCCTTTTGCAGCATGAAGTGCATGTCATATACCTGCGCGGCGAACGGCACCAGGTGGAACAGCAGCGGGCTGGAAATGTTGTAGGGCAGATTGCCGACGATCTTCAGCCGCCCCGTGCCCTTCAAGGCGCCGAAGTCGAACTCCAGCGCATCGCCCTCATGGATCGTCAGCCGTTCGGGTGGGAAGCGCTGCCGCAGGCGCGCGATCAGGTCGCGGTCGATCTCGACGACATGCAAGTTGTCCATGCGTTCGAGCAGCGGTGCGGTGAGCGCGCCCAGTCCCGGACCGATTTCGACCACGGTGTCGCCGTCGCGCGGCGCGATGGCGTCGACGATCTTGCGGATGATGCCGTCGGACACCAGGAAGTTCTGCCCAAACCGCTTCCGGGCGGTGTGCCCGGCGACGGCTTTCATGCCGTGCGCGCCGTGGCCGCCGGCATGCCCTCGTGGAACACCATCAGGGTGCCCGGCGCCATGGTGGTCCAGGTTTCGTTGTCGGTCAGCGGCAGCGTGGCGATCACCGCGACGCGGTCGTCGGGATCGGTCACCGCGCTGAAGTCTATGCTGACATCCTGGTCCTTGAGGTGGGCGACGGCGAACGGTGCCTGGCGTACGACGTAGGCCAGTTTGGTGGCGCAGTGGGCGTACAGGCAGTTGCCGTTGCTGAGCAGGAAGTTGAATTCGCCGTGGGCGGCGATCTCGCGCGCGATGCCGGCGAGGAAGTCGAACATCGGCTGGCGCAGCGGCATGGCTTCGCCGAATTCCGCGCGCAGGCGCTGCAGCAGGTAGCAGAAGGCCAGCTCGGAATCGGTGTCGCCGACAGGGACGAAGCTGCCGTCGAGGACCGGGGCGAATTCCTTGTGGTTGCCGCCGAGGTTTCCATTATGGGCGAACAGCCAGTAGCGGCCCCACAGTTCGCGCTGGAAGGGGTGCGTGTTCTCCAGCGCGATGCGGCCCTGGGTGGCCTTGCGGATGTGGGCGATGACGTTCTTCGAACGGATCGGATAGTGGCGCACCAGTTCGGCCACGGCCGAATGCGCCGACGGTTCGACGTCGAGGAAGACCCGGCAGCCCGGCCCTTCGAAGAAGGCGATGCCCCAGCCGTCCTGATGCACGTCGGTGAGCCCGCCGCGGCTGCGAAAACCCTCGAAGGAAAAGCAGATGTCGGTCGGGGTGTTGCCGTTCATGCCGAGCAACTGACACATGTCAGCTGCTCCTGCGCTGCGCCATGCCGATTGCGGCATCGACCGCGGCAAACAGGCTTTGCGGGGAAGCTCTGCCGGTGCCGGCGAGATCGAGCGCCGTGCCGTGGTCGACCGACGTCCGGATCACCGGCAGGCCCAGCGTGACGTTGATGCCCTCGTCGAAGGCGGCGTACTTGAGCACGGCGAGACCCTGGTCGTGGTACATCGCCAGTTGCGCGTCGGAGCCGGCCAGCACGTTCTTCGTGAACAGCGTGTCCGCCGGCAGCGGGCCGACCAGATTCATGCCCTCGGCCCGCAGCTTGTCCAGCACCGGGGCGATCACCTCGATTTCCTCGCGGCCCATGTGGCCGCCTTCGCCGGCATGGGGGTTGAGGCCGGCGACAAGGATGTGCGGCGCGGCAATGCCGAACTTGTTGCGCATATCGGCATGGAGGATGCGCAGGGTGGTTTCAAGGTCGTCGCGCGTGATGGCGGTGGCGACGTCCTTCAACGGCAGGTGCGTGGTCGCCAGCGCCACGCGCAGCCCGGCGCCGGCCAGCATCATCACCACGCGCGGCGTGCCGGTATGCTCGGCCAGGTATTCGGTATGGCCGCTGAAAGGAATGCCGGCATCGTTGATCACGCCCTTGTGCACCGGGGCCGTGACCATCGCCGCGAACTCGCCGGCGACGCAGCCGGCCAGCGCGGCGTCGAGCAGGTCGAGTACGTAGCGCGCGTTGGCCGGATCGAGCCGTCCCGCCGGCGCCGACTTTTTCAGGGGAATGTGGCGGATTTCGATGCGTCCCGCATCGAGGCCGAGCTGCGCGGCGCGCGCCGCCAGCAGGTCGCCGTCACCCAGCACCAACAGGCGCGCCGGCCACGCGCGCCCGGCCAGTCGCAGGCAGATGTCCGGGCCGATCCCCGCCGGTTCGCCGGACGTGACCGCGATTGTCGGCAGCGGAAGGCCGTCAGCGCTCTTCGACGCGGAATTC